>NZ_JCALDM010000059.1:0-967 GCF_059812845.1 Mycobacterium sp. NGS34 | reverse complement strand
CGGAGTTTTCGCGCAACAACTCGACGCTCGGCGGTCATAGTGGGCAACCGGCCGCCAACAGCGCACTTCGGGTGCGTGCAACCACGACGTGGGGTCGGTATCGGAGCAGGTCGGCGCTGACCCGGATGATCGCCCAGCCGCGTGCTTCGAGTTCCGCCAGTCGATCGATATCCCAGGTGCGGCGCACGGGATCGGTCCAATGTTGTGCGCCGTCGAATTCGACGCCGACCTTCCACTCCTCCCACCCCATGTCGATCCGTGCCAGCACCGCACCCCATTCGTTGAGCACCACGATCTGGGTCTGGGGTCGCGGCAAACCGCCGCCGACGAGGACCAGGCGGGTCCTAGTCTCCTGCGGTGACTCCGAGCCGCCGTCGGCCAGATGCAGAACCTGCCGCAACTGGACCAACCCGCGCGCACCTCGATGGCGGTCGGCGAGCAGCTCGATGTCAGCCGCCTTCAGCTCGGTCGCACGCATGAGTGCATCGAGCCGAATCACCGCCTTAGTCAAGCCCTTTCGCCTGCCCAGGTCGAATGCCGTGCGGGCGGGCGTGGTCATGCGCATTTCGTCGCGCACACATGTTTCGTCGTCGCCGAGGGTGTCGCTGTGCAAAATGATGCCGCGCGCCTTATCGCGGCTGGGCCGGTTCAGCTCGGCCGGCAGCCAGTTGTCGATCCACGCCGTGCGGTGCAACGCCGCGGCGGACAGACCTGCCACCGTAGCGGTCCGTCCAGACCACAGCCACGCGGCCACTGCCCTCGTCACGGGCGTCAACTTCTGGCCGCGCGGGATGTAGACGTCGCGATGGACCATCTCGAAATCGGTCCGTAACCGATGCCGGGTGATGACGCCGGCGGCGAGCGCGTCGGTGCCCTTGAATGGCCAGTCAAGGATTTCCATGCGCACACGGTGCCGGTCCACACTGACACGTTCGGCCCAACGTCGAGATGTGGTGCGAAATCCGCC
>NZ_JCALDM010000058.1:0-1016 GCF_059812845.1 Mycobacterium sp. NGS34 | reverse complement strand
AGATCGGACTTGGTCATGCGGAAGGACGCCTCAACCTGCCACAGGTCGTGATACGCGCCGATCACCGCTGCTGCGGACATCTTCTCGGCGCCGGTGACCTTCAGGAACCTCGCCTTCTTCAGCGGCGTGCTGCCCGGGCAGGGACTGGGGAATTAACGGTGTATCCGGCTCGACACGCCGGGGCGGCAAGCCTGGCGGGAAGGAGCCCGATATGGCCGCAACACTTGAGGCTGTGCCGAGTACGAAAACCGTTGACGAACTGACAGAGAAATCCGAGGCCGAGGCTGCCCGCGAGCTGGTCAGGATGGCGAGGGAGCAGGGGCTGTCCCTGGCCGGTCCTGACGGACTGCTCAAGCAGCTGACCAAGACCGTCATCGAAACCGCCCTGGACGAGGAACTGACCGAGCACCTCGGTTATGAACGGCACGACACGGCGGCGAAGGATACTGCCAACTCGCGCAACGGAACGCGGTCCCAGACCGTGCTGACGGAGACGACAGGCCCGGTGCAGATCGACGTTCCGCGGGACCGGGAGGGGTGCCGATAGGCCCTGCTGCGAAGGTCCCGTGCTGCGTTGGCGCCGAGGATCAGCCCCCGATATACGGGGCGGTTTCTAGTGAACGTTGCGAATTAGATGTGTTTGCATCCGGTGTCCTAATCGTTGCATGGCTGCCCGTGGCGAGCGGTCGTTGAGACATGCTCGGGGCCTGTCGTTGAGTCCGTCGCAGACGTCATCGAGCTGGTCTAACTCCACACGTTCAGGTCCGTGCCCTTTGGAAAGTACTGCCGGAGCAGTACGGGGTCGCTTTAAGGGCCCTTCGCAGTTAAGCATGGTTGATGTCTCGGCCGGGCAGGGGCACTGACGGTCGGTGTTGTTGAAACCAAAGACCGGGCCGTGGAGAACGCGGCCTTGAAAGCTGCCGTTTCGTATTTGGCTGCGTCGATCGGGAGGTGCGCCCGGGCTTGTAGAGCCGCAGACCGTCCGTGCCGCAGGCCCATTCCGGTGGCGGACGGTG
>NZ_JCALDM010000057.1:0-1272 GCF_059812845.1 Mycobacterium sp. NGS34 | reverse complement strand
TGAGGTGTGTCAAGGATGTGAGACAGTCGGGTAGTTTCTTTTCGGTCAGGCAGCAGCGGGAAGCGGCTGGTTTCTGGTTGTGAAGTTGGCCATTGCTGTCGCGGGCGGCAGACCCTCGTTGTTGGTGTGAGGGCGCCAGCGGTTGTAGAACACTTCGATGTAGCGCATGGTCGCCCGTCTGGCGTCCTGGCGGGTGGTGAAGCTGTGGTGATGGTAGAACTCGTTTTTCAGGGATGAGAACAGCGATTCTGCGACTGCATTGTCCCAGCACACCCCGGTGGCGCCCATGGATTGGCGGATCTTGTTTCCTGCGCACCAGGCGCCCATTTCCCGGGAGGTGTACTGCGTTCCGTGGTCGCTGTGAAAAATGGCGTTGGGGCTCAGGTGGCCGCTGTCCCTGGCCATCGTCAGGGCTCCGGTAACCAACGAGGCGCGCATGTGCTCAGCCATGGCCCAGCCGACGACCATGCGGGTGCACAGGTCAATGACAGTGGCCAAATACAGCCACCCTTCGCCGGTGCGCAGGTAGGTAATATCGCCCACCAGACGCGTTCCAGGGGCTTCTGCAGTGAAGTCCCGGCCGATGAGGTCCTCGAAGACTTTATCCGGATCCGAGGCGATCGTGGTGCGCTTGAACGCTCTCATCCGCTTTGCCGCCCACCCGTTTTCGGCCATGATCCCCGCGACAGTGCCCACCGAAACCTCGATGCCGGCGGCGGCAAGTTTCGCATGGACCATGCGGTGCCCGAAGATCCCGTCGGAGGAATCGAAGACGGTCTTCACCTGATCCGTCAGTTCCCGGCGGCGCAGCGCAGTCGGGGTGTCGCCGGCGTCCAGCCGCCGGTAATACGTCGCCCGTGGGAGACCAAGCTGGCGGCACATCCAGGCCACCGGGAAGTCGGCGTTCTTCTCCTGAACAACTCGGTACAAGTCCTCTACCGTTGTTCTTTGGCGAAGAACGCCGAAACTTTTTTCAGGAAATCGTTCTCCCTCTCCAGCTCACGCATCCGTGCTTCCAACGCCTTGTATTTCGCAGGATCCACCGGATCATCCGGTTTCCCCCCACCGCCTGGTTGCCCCTCACGGGACACCCGCACCCAGCGTTTCAACGCGGTGACGGAAATGCCGAGCTCCGGAGCGACAGAAGCCGGCGAACGGCCAGATGAAACCACGAGCTCAACGGCATCAGCCTTGAACTCATCGGAATAGGTAGGTCGAGCAGACATGAGCACAATCCTTTCAAACTGTGTCTCACATCAGTAGTACACCTCA
>NZ_JCALDM010000056.1:0-1288 GCF_059812845.1 Mycobacterium sp. NGS34 | reverse complement strand
CTAAGCCGGCGGGCAATAACGCGCAACCCACCAAATTCGGACAACAGAAACGGACACAAAAATGGTTCTGGATTTTGCAGCACTGCCCCCCGAGATCAACTCCGGACTCATGTACACCGGTGCCGGTGCGGGCCCCCTGATGGCGGCGGCGGCGGCGTGGAGCAGCCTGGCCGCCGAGTTGAGCACCACCGCGACGTCGTGGGAGTCGATCATCGGAACGTTGACCGGCTCACAGTGGACCGGTGCGGGATCTGCCGCGGCTGCGGCGGCCGCGGCGCCTTACATCAGCTGGCTGACCACCACCGCCGCCGCGGCCGAGCAGGCGGGCGCTCTCGCTTCGGCGTCGGCGGCCGCCTACGAGGCGGCCTTCACGGGCACGGTGCCACCGCCGGTAATCGCCGCCAACCGGGCGACGTTGGCGGCGCTGGTTGCGACCAACTTCCTGGGTATCAACACCCCGGCGATCATGGCCACCGAGGCCCTGTACGCGGAGATGTGGGTCCAGGACGCCATCACGATGTACACCTATGCCGCCGCGTCGACCGCCGCCGCGGCGCTGCAGCCGCTGACGCCGGCCGCACCGACCGCCTCCCCGGCTGCCGCGGGCATCCAAAGCACGGCGGTTTCCGCGGCGTTCGCGAACGCCGCCTCGGCGCCGGCCGCGGGCGGACTGGGTTCGATCCTGAGCCAAGTCTTCGCGCCCGGCGAGGCCATCGGCACCGGCTTCTGGAACGCGGCGCAGGCGGCTGGCCTTGGACCGCTGCTGACGAGCCTCGACGGCTTCGCGGGCACGCCGGCCTTCTTCAACGCGGTCAACGGTGCCGTCAACACCGGGGCGTGGTTCACGATGAACGCCATCCCGACCACCGTGTCGCTGGCCCACACCCTCGCCGCCGCCGCACCCGCGGCGACCGCGAGCGACGTCGTCCCGCTGGCCGGCGGTGCGGCGATCGGCGAGGGAACCCTGGTGAACAGCGTCGGAGGCGGAATGTCGGCGGGCATGGCCGAGGCCTCTTCGGTCGGCGGTCTGTCGGTCCCGGCCGGCTGGTCGTCGGCCGCCCCGGCGACGCTGGCATCCTCCACCGCTCCGCTCGAGGGCTCGGGCTGGACCGCGGCCGCCGAGGCCGAGCCGGTCACGGCGATGCCCGGCATGCCCGGAATGGCGGGGGCCGCCAAGGGCGCCGGTGCCTACGGCGCGGGCCCGCGGTACGGGTTCAAGCCGATCGTCATGCCCAAGCAGGTAGTGGTCTGACCCACGGAATAGGCACGGAAAACAGGAAGTTTCGCA
>NZ_JCALDM010000055.1:0-1343 GCF_059812845.1 Mycobacterium sp. NGS34 | reverse complement strand
CCCGTCGAAAAGGGGATGCTCCTATAGATTGTCAACCCGCGGCGGGCAGATCGCCGGGCGCGGTTGTGAATCCTGTTGGGCGTGTGAGTTCCTGGTATATCTCGCGAGCGATGGCCCGCTTCAGACAGCGCATGATGTCCTTCTTCGATAGACCTTCGGCGGTTCGCCGCCGCGCGTAGGTGCGGGTGCGTTCGTCGTATTTGAGGCGGACGACCGCGATGGTGTGCAGTGCCTTATTCGCTGCCCTGTCGCCGCCTCGATTGAGCCGATGACGGTTCGTGCGTCCCGATGATGCCGGGATCGGGGCAACCCCGGCGAGATGAGCGAAAGAGGCCTCCGACCGCAGCCGCTCAGGGTTGTCGCCAGCGGTCACCAACAGTTGTCCGGCGACCTCAGTGCCGACGCCGGCCTTGGCCAGTAGGCCCGGGGCTGCTTCTGCCGTCAGTTCGTCCAGGACGGCATCAAACTCACCGATTTCGACGCTCAAGGCAATGTGACGACGAGCCAGGGATCGCAATGTCAGTTTGGTCGCCTCAACTGGCGACGAGAGCTCAGTGCCGGGTCGCAGACGCGACAGAGCCTGGATCAATGCGGTGGCCCCCAACGGTTTCATCTGTTCTCGCAAGTCTATCGGGCCGGTGATCAGTAACCCACGAATCTGGTTGATGCACTGAGTCTTTGCCTTGACTGCCGACCGACGAGCGACGCGAAGGCAACGGATAGACTCCACGATGCCGTCTCGCGATTTCGGAACGCCGGCAGCCCGACCAGAGGCCACCGCTTGGGCTGCTGCGTAGGCATCAACGGGATCAGACTTGCCGTTGGCGCGACGCGTTGCACGGTCCGGTCGGTTGACCTCGATCACCGCCAGGCCCGCAGCTGTCAACACCCGGCCCAGCTGGGCTCCGTAGGTACCCGTGCCCTCCACTCCCGCAGCTGCGACTGATCCGAACGAGACGATCCAGTCCAGCAGTCTGCGGTAGCCGCCCGGATCCGCAGGGAATTCCCGGTCGCCGAGGTGGCGACCGAGGCAGTCGACGACAGCAACGTGGTGCGTATCGGCGTGAGTATCGACACCGACAAAGACATCGGTCGGATCGGCGGGCATCGGCCTCCTTCAGTGGCGCTGACAACGGGCAGCACCCTGAGCGCGGGCCGAAGGGACAAGACAGTGATGGGCCCCGTTGCTACGACAAGCTCCTATAAGGTCACCAAGCACGCCCTCAACGGGTGCATGGACCTCGGTGACGGACCGGCAGATCCCACTCCAAGGCAGCCATCCAGCGCCGGTCAATTTTCGGGCCAGGCCCGCCACCAAGCTCCCCAGCAATAATCACTGTCAA
>NZ_JCALDM010000054.1:0-1398 GCF_059812845.1 Mycobacterium sp. NGS34 | reverse complement strand
GGGACTGTAAATTTTCCGGTGTAACTCCTGAGTAAGAAGGAGACCACTGTGACCGATGTGATGAATGATGAGCAGCCCGTCGAGCTCGATGCGGTGCCGCTGGAGCCGGCGGCGTTGCGGGAGGCGACCAACGACGAGCTGGTGGCGCAGCTGGCCGCGCGGGCCCGCGCGGAGGGGTTGCAGCTGACCGGTGAGGGCGGGTTGCTCTCCCAGTTGACCAAAAGGGTGGTGGAGTCCGCGCTCGAAGGTGAGCTCGATGATCACCTGGGCTACGGCAAGCATGACGCCACCGGGCGTGACGGCGGCAATTCCCGCAACGGCCGTCGCGGCAAGACCGTGTTGACCGAAGCAGGACCCGTCGCGCTGGAGGTGCCTCGCGACCGGGATGGTTCCTTCGAGCCACAGCTGGTCAAGAAGCGTCAGCGGCGCCTGACCGGGCTCGATGATCTGGTGATCTCGTTGTCGGCCCGAGGATTAACCCACGGCGAGATCTGCGCGCACCTGGGCGAGGTGTACGGGGCGAGCGTGTCCAAGCAGACCATCTCGACGATCACCGACCGGGTGATCGAGGGCATGGCGGAATGGCAGTCCCGTCCCTTGGATGCCGTGTACCCGGTGATCTTCATTGACGCTGTGAACGTCAAGATTCGCGACGGCAACGTCGCGAACCGGCCGATCTACCTGGCGCTGGCGGTGACCGTGGAGGGCACCCGCGACATCCTGGGGTTGTGGGCTGGTGAGCACGGCGACGGGGAGGGGGCGAAGTTCTGGGCCCGGGTCTTGTCCGAGATCAAGAATAGGGGTACCCAGGACGTCTGCATGGTGGTCTGCGATGGACTCAAGGGCCTGCCCGCAGCGATCGAAACCGTGTGGCCGCAGGCGATCACCCAAACGTGCGTCGTGCATCTGCTGCGCAATAGCTTCAGCTACGCCTCCAAGCGGCACTGGCCGGCGATCGCCAAGGACCTCAAACCGATCTACACCGCGCCGAGTGAATCGGCCGCGTTGGAGGCGTTCGTGGCGTTCACCGACACTTGGGGTGATCGGTACCCGGCGATCACCAAGCTGTGGGATGGCGCGTGGGCCGAATTCGTGCCGTTCCTGCAGTTCGACAACAGTATTCGCAGCGTGGTCTGCACGACCAATGCCATTGAAAGCATAAATGCCCGGATCCGTAGAGCGGTCAACGCGCGGGGCCACTTTCCCACCGAGGCCGCCGCGCTGAAGTGCGTGTACCTGGCGGTCATGAGCCTCGACCCCACCGGACGTGGCCGCAAACGGTGGACCAACCGCTGGAAAGAAGCGTTGAATGCCTTCGACATCACCTTCGACGGACGCCTGTCCGCCGGACGAAAGTAGAACCACCACAACCAGTTACACCGTTAAGTTGACAGACCC
>NZ_JCALDM010000053.1:0-1463 GCF_059812845.1 Mycobacterium sp. NGS34 | reverse complement strand
GAGCAATGATCAGAACCTGTGGATCCCGGGAGGACGCACCTTCCCGGATGATGATCTTTGACGAAACAGGATTCTGATCAAGACCAGCGTTGGCGCGCTGGCGGGAAGGCACGCCCGTGCTCACGGTAGTACACGAAGGCCGAGACCCGAACGAGGCCGGCGACGCCGCCGGTGCAGGCCGGTCGCTGCTCGATGAGATCGTTCGCGACGGTGCCCGGCAGATGCTCGCCGCAGCCCTGCAGGCCGAGGTCGCCGATTACATCGCCCGGCACGCCGGTGAAGTCGACGACAACGGCCACCGCCTCGTCGTACGCAACGGCTACCACACCGAACGCGACGTGATGACCGCCGCCGGTGCGGTGACGGTGAAGGCGCCACGGGTCAACGACAAGCGCATCGATCCCGAGACAGGCCAGCGTAAGAGGTTCTCGTCGGCGATCCTGCCGGCCTGGGCCCGCAGGTCCACCCAAGTGTCCGAGGTGTTGCCGCTGCTGTACCTGCACGGCCTGTCGACCAGCGACTTCGGGCCCGCCCTCGAGCAGTTCCTCGGCTCCGGTGCCGGCCTGTCGCCGGCCTCGATCACCCGGCTGACCGCGCAGTGGCAGGACGAGGCGAAAGCCTTCGGACAGCGGGATCTCTCGCAAGTCGACTACGTCTACCTGTGGGTCGACGGCATCCACCTGAAGGTGCGGCTCGAGCAGGAGAAACTCTGTCTGCTGGTCATGCTGGGGGTGCGGGCCGACGGACGTAAGGAACTCGTCGCCCTGGCCGACGGCTACCGCGAATCCACCGAATGCTGGGCCGATCTGCTGCGGGACTGCCGCCGCCGCGGAATGCGGGCCCCGGTGCTCGCGATCGGGGACGGCGCGCTGGGATTCTGGAAGGCACTGCGGGAAGTGTTCCCCGACACCCGCGAACAACGCTGCTGGTTCCACAAGCAATCCAACGTCCTTGCAGCACTCCCGAAGTCCGCGCATCCCGGCGCGTTGGCGGCGATGAAGGAGATCATCGGAGCCGAGGACATCGACAAGGCGCAGATCGCGATCGCGGCGTTCGAACAGGACTACGGTGCGAAATATCCGAAGGCAGTGAAGAAGATCGTCGATGACGCCGATGTGTTGCTCGAGTACTTTCGGTATCCGGCCGAGCATTGGGTGCATCTGCGTACGACGAATCCGATCGAATCGACTTTTGCGACGGTGCGGCTTCGGACCAGGGTGACCAAGGGTCCGGGTTCACGAGCGGCGGGGATGGCGATGGCCTACAAGCTGATCGAGGCCGCGCAGTCGCGGTGGCGGGCGGTCAACGCACCGCAGCTGGTCGCACTGGTGCGAGCGGGCGCGCTGTTCCACAAGGGCAAGCTCCTCGAACGGCCGGTCGACATCACCCCGGAACCCTCGCCCGACACTCCGGTGTCCGAGGTCGCCTGACGACCCCCGATCCACAGGATTTGACTATTCCTC
>NZ_JCALDM010000052.1:0-1671 GCF_059812845.1 Mycobacterium sp. NGS34 | reverse complement strand
AGCCTCAATCCACCGACGCAGCGGGTGATGTAGGGACTTGATCGTTTGATTTTGTTCGGTGATGGTGTTGCAGATGGTTGGCGTGGTGGGTCCGCTGGTCTGTCCAGCTTTTCCTGTCGGTTCCTGGTCGGGCCTGTCCGGCGGGTCGGTCGGAGTCAGGCGGGTTGCGGGTGGAGGTAGCCGATTATGTTGCGCCACAACCTGAGCCATGCGTCTGTCCAGGGCCAGTGACTCGGCAGGTGTAGGACGGGTCGTCGTTGCGGACGGGCCAGGCGGGCGGGAATGTTGACGATCTTGCGGCGCAGGGTGGCCCCGCGCGCGACGGCGTGGTGGCCACCGGCGAGTGTTCCGGCTGCGCGCAGCAGGTTATGGGCGATCGCCGCGCACAGGATCCAGGCGGAGTTGGCGCCGAAGTGACCCGAGGGCATGTGCGCCAGCGGCCCATCGATCAGGTCGGCGAACACGGTTTCGATGATGGCGTGGCGGCGGTGGGTGATGTCGGCCTTGGCGACCGGTTCGGTGGAATCGGTGAGAAACGGGTGATACCGCCACACCGGGAACAGCGCATCGGGGTGGCGGGCGTCTTTGACCCGACGCACGATCAGCCGGGCGGTGACCGCGCTGCTGGTGCAAGCGAAAGCGGTGTATGAGATTTCGGCGACCTCAGCATCGGAGATCCAGGCGCCGGTGTCGGGGTCGCGGACCGCGCCGGGATAGCGCACCGGGGTCCAGGCGTGCTCGGGTATCTGCTCGATCGCCGCCTGCACTTTCGTGTTCTTGGTCAACACCAGGGAGAACCGGGCGCCGGCGCGGCGGCAGGCACCCACGACCGCGCGGGTGCCGTAAGCGGAGTCGCCGCGCACCAGAATCTGCCCAGTCACTCCGGCGGCGCGGGCGGTGGCGACGGCTTGGGCGACCATCCGGCCCGCGCCCTTGCCCGAGCCCGACTTGCCCGCACGTAGCCGCATCCCCGCGATCACCGGTGCCGCAGTATCGGTGCTGATCGTGGCCACCAGAGGCGAGAGACCTTTGCGCAGCACCTGCTTGCCGGCGATCTTGGTATGTCCGTAGCTGGCGCCCTGTTTGGCGTGACCATAGACCGGGCGCAGCAGCGAATCGATGTCGACAAATGCGCGCACCTGGGCGCCGGGCAGCAGCTCGACCCGATCACACAACCCGGACAAGTGGTGGTTCAGCACCGACTCCAACTGGCGGGCGTGGCCGAAACTGAACTCCCGCAACAGAGTTCCGATCGTCGAGGGCGCATACACGGCGCCGAACAAGGTCTTCATGCCACCCGAGCGCAGCACGTCGAGATCGTCGATGCTGTCCGCGCCCGCGCACATCCCCGCGATGAGCGTGACCAACTTCGGCGCCAGGTTCGCCGACCCGGACTTGATCTTCGGTTCGGCGATATAGACCCTATCGGCCAGCAGCTCGGGCAAAGCGGTCTGCTCGGCCAGTGTCATCACCGGCACCAGCCCGGCCAGCGACACGAGATTATCGTCATCGAACACCGCAGAATCGAGCGTGAAACTATGCGAGACTTGCACCGGAAGTGCCTTTCCGATCTGGACCGATTGTTGTGTGGGAACTCCAATCATCCCAGCTCAGAAGGCACTTTCCTCATATCGACACCCGGACCACCATCAATTGATCAGTGGATCGAGG
>NZ_JCALDM010000051.1:0-1716 GCF_059812845.1 Mycobacterium sp. NGS34 | reverse complement strand
CCGACTTGGCTCAATTTAGTGCGCACGGTCGGCCCGGATGTCGGCGAGTGCGTCGCGGAGGTCGTCGGGTAGCGGGTCGGCGGCGGTGAGGATCTGGGCGCCGGCTTTGATTTTGACGGTGCGGTAGCGGCATGTGGTACGTACGAATTTCTTGATGCTCCAACCGGTTTGGTGTTCGATCCAGTGACTGACGGCCAGCGCGGCGACGACGATGCTTAGGTGGGCCTCGATGGACTCGCGGATGTGGTGATAGACCGGTCGGGCTTGGAGGTCGTGCTTGGACATCCGGAAGCTTTTCTCGATGCGCCACAGCTGGTGGTAGGAGTCGATGACGAACTCCGAGCTTTTCCCGGTGAGGTTGGTGGTGTATCCCTTCCAGCCTGCCAGGGCCCGGGTCTTGGCTTCCAGATCCCGGTTGACGCTCTTGGTGGCACCGGACAGCTGGATGTAGCGGTTGCGTTTGACCGGGGCTTTGCCGTCAACGGCGCGTTCGGCTTTGGCGACCTGCTCGTCGATGCCGCGCAGGCTGCGCCGGGCCCGATCATGGCGGTATTGGTAGTAGATGACCCGATCCGGGATGCCGCGGGCCTTTTCGCTGCTGGTGGACGGCCACGGTTGGGTCAACACCAGCCCGTCGGGGATCGCCTCGTCGGGGTGTTTGTCGCGCCATCGGCGGACCACGTCGGGCAGCAGTGGGATGCGGGTGCCGAGGATGAACGACAACCCCGCGCCCTGCAGGGCGATCTGGTTGGCCTCAGAGATCATTCCGGCATCAGCGACCACGGTGACGTCGGTGAGCTGGTGGGCTTTTTTGAAGGCGTTGATCACCGGCAGCATGGTCGCGGTCTCGGCCTTGTTGCCCTCAAAGGCCTCCACGGTCAGCGGGAACCCGCTGGCATCGGTCAACAGCCCGAGGGTGATCTGTGGTTCCAGGCGGCGTTCCTTGGAAAACCCCGGTTCGCGGAACCCGTCACCGGCGTCGGTTTCGAAGTAGAGAGTGGACACGTCGAACAACACCAGCGACGCAGGTCCCAGGCCGGCATGGGCGGCGCACGCGGTGGCCAGCGATTGCCGCCAAGCCGATTTGGCGTAGCCGGGCAAGCGGCGCTTGATGGTGGCGTAGGAGGCCGGCTGGACTCCCACCTCGCTGAGCACCCGCTCGGTGTCGAGTTTGCTGGCCGGTTCGATGATCCGCGCCAACACCAGATCGCGAAACACGTTGTCGCCCTTGGTCGCCGACTCAAACCCCAGCACCCGGTAGGCAGCGCACAACCCGTCCCACAGATGGGTCATCTGCGAGGACGTGATCGGCAACGGCTCCGCACCCGCCGGGCCCGCCACACCCAGATCCAGCACCGCCTGACCGGCCATCAACCGCTCGGCGGCGGCGGCCTTCAACGCCGCCAACTCGGTTTCATCATGGGCCGAGCCGATGTGCTCGATCGAGCGTGACCCGCGCCGCGACGACCACACGATCTGCACCGCTGTCGCCCCCGAGGCGGTCTTCACGGTGCGCACGTAGGCCACCAGCGCAGCCTACGACCCCCAATTAGTGCACAAATTCCGCCGAGTCCAACCACAAACCCCCAGCTCAAACCCCTGCGATCACCCCACGACCCGAAACGTGAGCCAAGTCAGGTCTTGGAATCCCTATCATTATGGCCAGTACCCCCAGGGGGTAGGGACTTTAGACCCTTATGCATGAGGCGAACCGGC
>NZ_JCALDM010000050.1:0-1836 GCF_059812845.1 Mycobacterium sp. NGS34 | reverse complement strand
CTGTCCGGTGTCAGTCGAGTCGTGTCGCAATGTATCGGGCGTATGTTGATGCCGATGCTCTCGCGTGGGCTTCGAGTGTCTGCGGGCTGTAGCCGAGTGTTTCGGCCAGGATCGCGATTGGCGTGGTCTGGGTGAGTTCATTGAGTGTGCCAAGGCGTGCTTCGAGGGCAGCGAGAACAGGTCGCAGATGGTTACGAAGGTGCGTCGGAGTGACGTGAGTTCCGGGTCCATACCCGCGAAATACCCAGGGCGAGTTGGGATGTGCAGCAGTTTGACCGTTGTAGTTGACTGCCGCGAGTAGTCGGATGGGCTCATCGAGCGGCGGCGGGATATCGATGGGCATGCCAGCCAGGTTGACGCTCACGGAGTCCGCTGTGATGGTCACCTGCTCCCAGGTCAGGGCAGCGATATCCTCGACGCGCTGAGCGAAAACGATGATCAAGATCGCGGCGAACCGGTCACGGGGATGCAGGGTCTGTTGATGTACGACGTGCTCGATAACGGCGTTCTGCTCGGTGATCGGTAGCCGTGGTGCGGTACCGCGCCGGTGCGGGGTCACCTCGAGATCCGCGGGGATCAGTTTGGTTTTGATGGCCCAACGGACGAATCGCAGAATGTGCTCCCGGGTAGTTGGTCCGGTGGACTGCCACAGGTCAATGTGCGCCTGGGTGACGTTCTCGACATAGGTGTCGTGTTCGGTGGTGAGCCAGTTGCAGAACTCGATCGTCACGGTCGTGGTCTGCTTGGCGCGCAGAAATGCTGAGTCGGTGACGGCGTCCATCGAGCGGAGCCGTCTTTCCAAGCCCCAGCGGATAAAACGGGCAATCACCTTGCGGTGCTCGTCCGTCAGGATGCGCTGTTGCGCGGTCGCCGCCCAGCCCAGGAACCGCGCTAACCGTTCGTCGCGCGCCGGCAGCGACTGATGAGCCACGAGGAGGCCGCGAACATAATTGGTTGTCCGGCCCGCCGGAAGCAGGTCAACAAGCTCATGGGTGAGCGTCGGATGGCACGCAAGTTCGCGCAGGACGCGTTCGACATGGCGTTGGCGGATCCAGGTCAGGCCGCTATTGGGGCGTTGCATTCCGGTGAGCGCATCAATGATGACCTGCAACTGCGAGGCGACCACGCCGGTGTCGGGGTTGGTCAGGAAGCGAGTAGCAGTCTCGCCGAGGACGCAGCGTTGACATTTGCCGCCGCTATAGAGTTCGGCCTCGTCCCCGCAGGCAACGCAGTCGACGTTGAGCGTGATCCCGGTGCATCGGCGGCACGCGGGCCGAGCATCAATGATCCCGGGGAGAACGCCCTGGTGGCCGCAAGCGCAGATCCCGGTGACACGTTTGGCGGCCTGGTAGCAATACCCGCAGACCGATTCGCCCGGCCAGTTCGCGACCACCATGTAGTGCCCGCCGCACCGGTCGCAGGGCACCGGCCACCGCTCGGGGTCGTCAGGTTTGCGCGGGCGGGCCATCGTCGTCCTGGACGATCCGAATCCGTTTGGCGACGGGGTTTCCCGGTTTCAGGCCGAGGTCACTGGGCCGTGGTGCGTTGGCAGTTTTCGCGGCTTGCATCTCGACGTACGGCTCGAACAGGTCGTTGGGCGTGCAGTCGAAGATGTCGCACAGGGCAGCGAACGTCCTTGACGGAATGCGTTGGGGTTCACCGGTAACCAGGCGATAGACCTGGGCGTCGGAGAGGTTGATTCCGCGCGATTTGAGCAGCGGTCGCAGCTCGGTGGACTTCCACAGGTTGTGGGCGGCCATCATCCGGCGCAGATGCCAGTGGAAGCCGATGCGGCGCTGTTCAGCCATCGGGCTGATCTTCCTCCATTCGGATGCG
>NZ_JCALDM010000005.1:0-464702 GCF_059812845.1 Mycobacterium sp. NGS34 | reverse complement strand
CCCGATACTCCCTGTCTCTCAGCCGGCTGCTGGAGAAGTCGGTATCACGCCGGTAGTCCGCGGCAAGTCGAAGCGAGGTTCCGCCTCGCCCTGCCACTCGCTCCATTCGGCCCATTCGTTCCACTCGTCCATGCCCTCTGCGGTGGCCTCGGGGTTTTGCCCGTCGGTCCCCGTGTTGCCGGCATCGGCGCCCTCTTCCGGCTCCGGTGCCCAATGGTCATAATCATCCGGCGGTACGGCTACACCCCACTTCAGGGGAACCGATAGGCCGCCGAGCATGCCGGACTCACCACGCTTCGCCGCTACCGAATCGTCCGGCAGCGGCGAACCAAGAGGCAATAGCACGCTGCCCCCTTCCACAGCCGTCTCCGTACATTTCTCACCCGGTGGTGAACAAACCATCACCGAGTACTTCGCATCGTAAGTCAATCCGAGGCACAATGCCCGAGTTTGATGGATTTCGCTCCTTTTAGAACAGGTGCGCGAACATCGGCGAACCGGTGGCCGCATCCCGGCGGCAGCGGCCGGCGGCGGCACGCCCCGCCCGTCGCCCCGGAAGTCGTTGCCACACAACGTCTTTTCCGGGCGGACCGCGGCGCCGGGGCGCACCGGCTCCCACCCCGGGCGCCGGTCGCGCGGTTTCGGGGTTGGAATCGTCCCCGGGTATGGCATCCGACAAGGGATTGACGCTCTAACCGCGGATCCCAAAATCGCATTCGGAACGCATTTGGGCGGGTTTTTAGGCGCGCCGCGCCGACAAAAATCGGGCCACCGGCGAGTAAACATGCCGAAGGCGCGGGCAACACCCATTTCCCCCAGGTGTCGCCCGCGCCCTTGGTGGCTGTCCAGGACCAGCTAGACGCGTATTCCGTCGGCCTATCCGACGCCGGTACGCGGTACCACGCTGGGCCGCGACTGGATGACGTGCGTCGGGCTGGCCCCGCCGCGGCCCATCATCCCGCCGGGCATGCCCGCGCCGGCTCCCATGCCGCCCATCGGCATCGGCATCATCGGCATGCCACCGCCCATGGGCGCTCCCGCGGCCGCCGCGGCCGCGCCGGGCATCTCGCTACCCAGGCCCGACATCGCCGCGCTGACCATCCGCGCGGGGGCCGACCCCTGCCAGTTCGGGGGCACCGACATCGCCCCGACCAGGCGCGCCTTGCCCAGACCGGCCTCGGCGCCGCCCAGGCCGCCGATCCCGCCGAGTCCCTTGCCCATGCCTGCCGGAGCGGCGGTGCTGACAAACTTCGCCGGGTCGACGGCGGCACCCGTCGCGCCGGCCAGCGAGGCCGCGTTCGAGCCGCTCATGCCTGCCTGGGCCGCCATCATGATCGGCGACATCATCATGCTGACCGGCATCATGCCGACCTGCGCGACCGTCGACAGCGACGAAATCGGCGCCGCGGAGGCCAGGGCCGACACCTGCGACACCGCGGGCCCGGCCACCGCCGCCACCGACGCCACCGGACCGGCAATCGCGGTCCCAATGCCGGCGGCCTGCGACGCCAGGCCGGTGAGCGGCGCCGACAGCAGCCCGGTCAACCCCGAGAGGTTCACCGGGGGCGGGCTGAACGCCGGCAACGCCGCGGCCACTCCGAGTGCGCCGCCGTGGTAGCCCAACATGGCGGCCACGTCCTGGGCCCACATTTCCATGTACTCGAACTCGGTCATGAAGATCGCCGGGGTGTTCTGGCCCAGGATGTTGGTCGCGATCAACGCCATCAGCTGGACGCGGTTGGCGGTGACCGCCGGCGTGGGCACCGTCGCCGCCAACGCGGTCTCAAACGCCGAGGCCGCCGTTCGGGCCTGCAGGGCCGCGGTCTCGGCCTGCCCGGCGGCCGCGCTCAGCCATCCCACATAGGGGGTCGCCGCCGCCGCCATCGACATCGAGGCCGGGCCCGCCCACGGCCCGTCGGTCAGCCCGGTGACGACGTTCTGGAACGACGCCGCCGCGCCCGCCAGGTCCGTGGCCAACGAGTCCCAGGCCGACGCCGCCATGAACAGGGGCCCCGACCCCGCGCCGGCGAACATCAGCGCCGAGTTGATCTCCGGGGGAAAGAACGTAAAAGCAGGAACCATCTAAAACCCCCACCCATCCGGCCGTGCTGACGGCACAGTCCAACGATCAACAGACACCATGAGCCGATACTACGGCCATCGGCGCTCAAAAATCCGGGGTTTTACCAAACCCTCAAGGCCGTCGTGGCGCCGAATTCGCCTCGGAGACCGCTCTCCGTAACCGTCCGGGGCGCACGGGTGTGATGGGACGCCTCGGGCGCGGGTAACGCCCGATGGTTACCCGCGCCCTTGGAGGCAGATCTAGGCCCAGCTGGACCCTACGGCGCTGTCGGTGCTGGCCATGTTGTTGCCAGCCGACTGCACCTTCTGGCCGTGGGAGTTGGCCTGCTCGTAGATCACCTGGAAGTTGCGACCCAACTGGGTGATGAACTCCTGGCAGGCCACCGAACCGGCGCCACCCCAGAAGTCACCGGCGGCCAGCACATCGCGAACGATCGCTTGGTGCTCGGCCTCCAGCGACGCCGCCTGCGCGCGAATCAACGCGCCGTGCGCGTCGACGTCTCCGAACTGATAGTTAATCGTCATCGCTCAATCTCCTAACGCCTTGAATGCGGCTAACTGCTCAGAATCTGCTGCGAAGCCTGCTCTTGCTGTTCGTAGTTATTGGCGTCGCGGATCAGCCCGTCACGCACGCCCTGCAGCATGTTCACAATGTTGTGGAACGCCTGGTTCATCTGTCCCATCGTGTTGTAGGACGTCGCCTCGGCGGCCCCACTCCAACTGGCGCCGGAAATGTTCTGCGACGAGGCCCACATCCGCCGTGCCTCATCCGAAACCGTCTGCGCATGCACGTCGAAACGCCCTGCCATCGCCCGCATTGCGTGCGGGTCGGTCATGAATCGTGTAGCCACCACACTGCTCCTTTCATCAACAAAAATGTTTCGGTTAAGCGCCGCCACGGCGCCCAACATCCAAACCCCGCCCTATCACCCCCGCCCTAACCGACTCCGACGCGCGGCACCACGCTGGGTCGCGCCTGGACCACGTGGGGGCTGGCCCCGCCGCGGCCCATCATCCCGCCGGGCATGCCCGCGCCGGCTCCCATGCCGCCCATCGGCATCGGCATGAACGGCATCCCGCCGCCCATCGGGGCCCCGGCTGCCGCGGCGGCGGCGGGCATCTCCCCGCCCAGTCCCGACATCGCCGCGCTGGCCATCCGCGCCGGCGTCGACCCCTGCCACGTCGGCGGCACCGACATGGCCCCGACCAGCCGCGACTTACCCAGTTCCGCGGCCGCGCCGCCCAGGCCCGCGCCACCCCCGCCCAGGCCCTTCATCGCCGGCGCGGCCTCGCTGACGAACTTCGCCGGATCGGCCGCGCCGGCGACATTGCCGGCCAGCGCCGCCGAATTCGACGCGCCCATGCCCGCCTGCGCCGCCATCATGATCGGCGACATCATCGTGCTGATCGGCATCATTGCGACCTGGGCGAGCGTCGATAACGAGGAAATCGGCGCACCCGAAAGCAACGCCGACGCCTGCGCCACCGTGGACCCGGCCACGCTGGTCACCGAAGCCAGGGGGTCGGCCAGCGCGGATCCGGTCGAGGCCAGGACGCCGGCGACCTGCGAGCCCACGCCAACCAGCGGCGCCGCGACGAGTCCGGTGAGGCTCGTCAGGTCCATCGGCGGCAGGCTGAACGACGGCAACGCCGCGGCCACGCCCAACGCCCCGCCGTGATAGCCCAGCATCGCGGCGATGTCCTGAGCCCACATCTCCAGGTACTCGAACTCGGTCATCGCGATCGCCGGGGTGTTCTGGCCCAGGATGTTCGTCTCGATCAGGGCCATGAATTGCGCACGGTTCGCCGACACCGCCGCCGGAGGCACCGTTGCCGCCAACGCCGCCTCGAACGCCGTCGCCGCCACGCGGGCCTGGCCCGCCGCGTCCGCGGCCTGCCCCGCCGCCGAACTCAGCCACCCCACGTACGGCGCCGCGGCCGCCGCCATGGCTGCCGACGACGGACCCGTCCACGGCCCACCGGTCAAGCCGGCGACCACCGCGTTGAACGACGACGCCGCGGCCGACAGGTCCGAAGCCAGCGCGTCCCAGGCCGACGCCGCCAGGAACAGCGGCCCCGAACCGGCGCCGGTGGATATCCGCGCCGAATTGATCTCAGGCGGCAGCCAGGAAAAGTCGAGAACCATCACGACCCCCGTTCTGGCCGCGGAAAGCGCCTTGGCGGCGCCCGAAAATCAACACACACCACTGCCGGATCGTAAGCCTAAAATCGCCGAACTACCTCATCTTTTTTCTAAACTTGAATCGGTCGAGAACATAAACTTGACCGAGTCAACTACACAAACTTGATCCAATCCGAAAACGGCCCGGCACCCGCTGCGCGGACAGGGGCGCAACTGGCCAAACGGCTGTCGGGCGTCGCTAGCGGCGCGAATTTCCCGGTCCCGGTCGAAATGGTCTCACGCGCCGCGAGAATTATGTTTATAAAATGTCGAAGTCGGATGCAATTCCAGTCATCCGAATATCCCGTCAAGAATTGCGGCAATCGTTGACGGAAGCCGCTCACAAGCCGTCGGCGCCGGGCCCTAGCAACCCTTGAGGCGCGCCGCCAGGTAGTCGGAGACGGCGCCCATCGCCACCCGGTCCTGCGTCATCTTGTCGCGCTCGCGCACGGTGACGGCGTCGTCTTCGAGCGAGTCGAAATCGACGGTCACGCAGAACGGGGTGCCGACCTCGTCCTGGCGCCGGTAGCGGCGCCCGATGGCGCCGGCGTCATCGAAATCGATGTTCCAGCTTTTGCGCAATTCGGCGGCCAGGTCGCGGGCCTTGGGGCTCAGGTCGGCGTGCCGCGACAACGGCAGCACCGCGGCCTTGACCGGCGCCAGGCGCGGGTCGAGGCGAAGCACCGTGCGCTTGTCCATGCCGCCCTTGGCGTTGGGGGCTTCGTCCTCGGTGTAGGAGTCGATCAGAAACGCCATGAACGACCGCGTCAGGCCGGCCGCCGGTTCGATGACGTACGGCGTGTACCGGGTGTCCGCAACCTGGTCGTAGTACGACAGGTCGACGCCGGAATGCTTTGCGTGCGTTGACAAGTCGAAATCGGTTCGGTTGGCCACACCTTCCAGCTCACCCCACGGGTTGCCGGCGAAACCGAACTTGTACTCGATGTCGACGGTCCGGTCCGAGTAGTGCGACAACTTCTCCTTGGGGTGCTCGTACAGTCGCAAATTCTCCGGGTCGATGCCGAGATCCACATACCAATCCCGGCGCGTGTCGATCCAGTACTGATGCCATTCCCTGGCGGTCGACGGCTCGACGAAGAATTCCATCTCCATCTGCTCGAACTCGCGGGTGCGGAAGATGAAGTTGCCGGGCGTGATCTCGTTGCGGAAGCTCTTGCCGATCTGCCCGATGCCGAACGGCGGCTTGCGGCGGGCCGTCGTGACCACGTTGGCGAAGTTGACGAAGATGCCCTGCGCGGTCTCCGGCCGCAGATAGTGCAGGCCCTCCTCGGTTTCGATGGGGCCGAGATAGGTCTTGAGCATCATGTTGAACTCGCGGGGCTCGGTCCACTGGCCCTTGGTGCCGCAGTCCGGGCAGACGATCTCGGTCATCGCCACCGAATCGGGGTCGTCGATCCCCTTCTTCGCCGCGTAGGCCTCCTGCATATGGTCCTGGCGGTGCCGGTGGTGGCAGTTCAGACACTCCACCAGCGGGTCGTGGAAGACCTCGACGTGGCCGGAGGCCACCCACACCTGGCGCGGCAGGATGATCGACGAATCGATCCCCACCACGTCGTCGCGGCCGGTGACGACCGCGCGCCACCACTGGCGCTTGATGTTCTCCTTGAGCTCCACGCCCAGCGGCCCGTAATCCCACGCCGATTTGGTGCCGCCGTAGATCTCGCCCGAGGGAAAGACGAAGCCCCGCCGTTTGGCCAGGTTGACTACGGTGTCGATGACGGACGCCACGGGGCAGTGCACTCCCTTTCGAAGATCCGGGCAGACAGGTGGCCGGTGAAGGCCGCCCGCAAAACATCAGCCATGGTATCGACCGTCGCATCGGTCTTTGACATGCGTCATCATGCATGTGACAGTGGAAGGCGGCCGACGATGACTCCGTCGCGGCCGTTCCACAAGACCCGGCACTTCTCGAGGTGATGACTCTCGGATGGCGATGTCCTCCTCTGTGCCCGTTTCCAAGTCCGCCTCGGAACCGACCGCCGCGGCCGACATCGCACGTTCCGACCTGGGCGCGGTGCCCCACCAGCACGGCGACGCCGGCCCGGGTGAGCACGCGAGCTTTCCCGAATACCCGGTGCCGCCGTCGCGGGAAATCCTCGACGCGGCGGGCGAGCTGCTGCGCGCGCTGGCCGCGCCCGTGCGGATCGCCATCGTGCTGCAGTTGCGCGAGTCGCAGCGCTGCGTGCACGAGCTGGTCGACGCCCTCGGCGTGCCGCAGCCGTTGGTCAGTCAGCATCTGAAGATCCTCAAGGCGGCCGGCGTGGTCGCCGGGGAGCGATCCGGCCGCGAGGTGCTCTACCGGCTCGCCGATCACCACCTGGCGCACATCGTCGTCGACGCGGTCGCCCACGCGAGTGAGGACACGGAGTGAGCGGCAGCACTAGCGTCCGTGCCACCCGGCAGCGGGCGGCGATCTCCACGTTGCTGGAAACGCTCGACGAATTCCGTTCCGCCCAGGAGCTGCACGACGAGCTGCGCCGGCGCGGCGAGAACATCGGTTTGACCACCGTGTACCGCACGCTGCAGTCGATGGCCACGGCGGGAATGGTCGACACGCTGCGCACCGACACCGGCGAGTCGGTTTACCGCAGGTGCTCGGATCATCATCACCACCACCTGGTGTGCCGCGGCTGCGGTTCCACGATCGAGGTGGGCGACCACGAGGTCGAGGAATGGGCGGCGCAAGTGGCCGCCAAGCACGGCTTTTCCGACGTCAGCCACACCATCGAAATCTTCGGAACGTGCTCGGAGTGCGGTTCGTAGGCTGAACCGCGCCGGTGCGGGCGTCGTGTCTCTGCTGACCGGAAAAGTTCTGAAAAAAGTGTCCGATACGCGAGCGTCGCGTGCTCCTACCCATGAGTGGCCCACGGGCCGAGACAACCAGAACTCAAGGGAAGCGAGAACACGATGCGGAAGCAACCAGCCCCCCACCTGCGGGCGGTACGCGACGTCGAGGCTCCGTCACTGCAGTTTCGCACCATCCATGGCTACCGCCGTGCCTTCCGGATCGCCGGGTCCGGGCCGGCTCTGCTGCTGATCCACGGCGTCGGCGACAAATCCGAGTCGTGGGGGCCGGTGCACGCCAAACTCGCGCAGCGGTTCACCGTCATCGCACCGGATCTGCTGGGCCACGGCGAATCCGACAAGCCGCGCGCCGACTACTCGCTGCCGGCCTTCGCCAACGGGATGCGTGACCTGCTCGCCGTGCTCGGCATCGAACGGGTCACCCTCGTCGGGCATTCGTTCGGCGGCGGCGTGGCGATGCAGTTCGCCTACCAGTACCCGCATCTGGTCGAGCGCCTCGTGCTGGTCAGCGCCGGCGGCGTCGAGTCGGACGTGAGCTTCGCGCTGCGGTTTGCGGCGATGCCGATGGGCAGCGAGGCGCTGGCCATGGTGCGCGTGCCGGGCGCGCTGCCCGCCATGCGTGTCTTCGGCCGCGCCGTTCAGGCCTTGCTCGGTTCGACCAAGTTCGGTCGCGATGCCGTCGACACGGTGCGCCTGCTCGAGAATTTCCGCGATCCCGCCGCATTGTCGGCGTTCGCGCGCACCTTGCGGTCGGTGGTGGACGGGCGCGGCCAGTACGTGACCATGCTGGATCGCAGCTACCTCGTGCAATCCGTTCCCGTGCAGATCATTTGGGGCGAAGACGATCTCGTGATCCCGGTGAGCCACGCGCGGACGGCCCACGCGGCGATGGCCGGGTCGCGCCTGGAGATCTTCGAAAAGTCCGGGCACGTCCCGCATCACGACCATCCGGACCGCTTCGTGGAGGTCGTCGAACGATTCATGGACTCGACCCGGCCAGCCGAGCACGACACGAACCTCATGCACTCGCTGCTGCGGACCGGCGCCGGCGAGGACATCGCCGCCGGTTCGCCGGCCGAATCCGCGGCGTCCTAGCCGGTCACGGAACGCCGTATCTCGGCGCCCGTGTCCAGCACCAGCAGGATCATCGTGCGCAGCGCGTCGTCCGTCAGCCCGCCGCCGGGGAAGTTGTAGCGCAGCATCACGTCGCAGGTCTTGGACGCGCCCTTGCCGGAGTTGCGCTGCGCCGCTTGCCCGCCTGCCTTCTCGACCACGGTCACGCTGCCGAAGTTGCTGTCGCGCGCCTGCTTGGCGATCTGGTCACCGATCTTCTTGGTCAGCGGCAGGTCCCAGGCCAAGATCTGGGTCAGCGAGACCAGGTCCAGGTCCTCGGCGATGTTCACCACCCGCAACGACGCCAGCGTTCCGTTGTGGCGCAACGTGAGTGCGCCGTCGGCCTCCTCCTCGACGGGAAGGACGTCGCGCAGTATCGAGGCCAAACGCTCCTGCAGTGACGGCACTATGCGCTCCCGAATCTTCTGTTGCGCTCCGCGTATTCCTCGCACGCGGCCCACAGGTCGCGGCGGTCGTAGTCGGGCCACAGCTTGTCCTGAAAGATGTACTCGGCGTACGCCGCCTGCCACAGCATGAAGTTGCTGGACCGCTGCTCCCCCGACGTCCGTAGAAACAGGTCGACGTCGGGGATGTCGGGGCGTTGCAGATGGCGCGCGATCGTCGCCTCGGTGATGCGTTCCGGGTTGAGCCGGCCGGCCTGGACCAGGCGCGCGATATCCCTTGCGGCGTCGGCGATTTCGGCGCGACCGCCGTAGTTGACGCAGTAATTCACCGTGATGACGTCGTTGCCCATCGTCATGGCCTCGGCGACCGCCAACTCGTTGATCACGCTGCGCCACAGGCGGGGCCGCGAACCCACCCAGCGGATCCGGACGCCGATCGTGTTGAGGTTGACCCGGCGCATGCGCACCACGTCGCGGTTGAACCCCATCAGGAAGCGGACCTCCTCGGGGGACCGCTTCCAGTTCTCCGTGGAAAAGGCGTACAGGCTGAGCCATTTGATGCCGATTTCGATTGCGCCGCAGACGATGTCGATCACGACGGCCTCGCCCGCCCGATGGCCGTCGGTGCGGCTCAGCCCCTGTTGGGTGGCCCAGCGACCGTTGCCGTCCATCACGATCGCGACGTGGTTGGGCAGGCGGTCCGCGGGGATCCGCGGCGCGGCCGCCTTCGAAATGTGCTGCGGCGGGCGGCGCGGGCCACCGTCGGCGGACGGCGGCAGCTCCGGGAAAACGACCGGCCAGGTCGAAGTGTCGGGAAAGACCGGGTAATCGTCGGGTGCGGGGGGCAGTTGCGGGAAGTCGGTCGACTTCGGCTTGCGCTCAGCCACAGGCCTTATCCTGCCCGATCGGCGCTGCGCGCCGTTCGGCGATTGTGCGGTCGGCGTGATACGTCCGCTCCACCAGCGGCAACGTCTTGAGCTGTCGTTCCAGATGCCACTGCAGGTGCGCGGCCACCAACCCGCTGACGTGGCTGCGGTGCGATTGCGGCGACGCTTCGGCGGCCTCCCAATCGCCGTCGTGCAGGGCGGCCATCAGATCCAGCACACCCGGCGGCGGGGTGGTCGAGCCGGCCGGGCGGCAGTGCGGGCAGACGCTGCCCCCGGCGGCGATGTGAAACGCGCGGTGCGGACCGGGTGTGGCGCAGCGGGCGCACTCGGTGAGCGCCGGCGCCCATCCGGCGATGCCCATGGCGCGCAGCAGATAGGCGTCCAGCAGCAGGTCGCGGGGCCGGCGTCCGTCGGCGACCGCGCGCAGCGCGCTCACGGTGAGCCGGTGCAGGGCTGGGGCCGGGGCCCGTTCCTCACCGGCGAGGCGTTCGGCGGTTTCCAGCATCGCGCAGCCGCAGGTGTACCGGCCGTAGTCGCTGACGATGTCGGTGGCGAACGCGTCGATGGCGACGACCTGGGTGACGATGTCCAGGTTGCGCCCGGGGTGCAGCTGCGCGTCGATGTGAGCAAACGGCTCAAGTCGCGCACCGAATTTGCTGCGGGTGCGGCGAACGCCCTTGGCCACCGCGCGAACCAGCCCGTGATCGCGGGTCAGCAGGGTGACGATCCGGTCGGCTTCGCCGAGCTTGTGCTGGCGCAGCACAACAGCCCGGTCTCGATATAGCCGCATCACAATAGTTTTGCACCCCGCCGCGACAATGCGGGTATCCGCGCCGTCTAGTCTCGTACCCCGTGATTGGCGCTTCCGGGTCGGGCGCCGGGTCCCTCGCGGGATCCGGCTATCAGCGCCTGCCCACGCTGACTGACCTGCTCTATCAGCTGGCCAGCCGCGCTGTGACGTCGACCACGCTGGTGAGCCGGTCCCTGCACGCCATCCACAACAGCCAGCCGACGCTGAACGCCTTCCGGGTGGTGCTGACCGAATCGGCGCTGGCCGACGCGGCGGAGGCCGATCGGCGACGCGCGGCCGGCGACACCGCCCCGCTGCTGGGCATCCCGATCGCGGTCAAAGACGACGTCGACGTCGCGGGTGTGCCGACCGCGTTCGGCACCGAGGGGTACGTCGCGCCCGCCACCCAGGACGCCGAGGTGGTGCGCCGCCTGAAGGCCGCCGGCGCGGTGATCGTGGGCAAGACGAACACCTGCGAATTGGGCCAATGGCCGTTCACCAGCGGCCCCGGCTTCGGGCACACCCGCAACCCCTGGTCGCGCCGGCACACGCCGGGCGGCTCGTCAGGGGGCAGTGCGGCCGCGGTGGCCGCGGGCCTCGTCACCGCCGCGATCGGCTCCGACGGCGCCGGCAGCGTGCGCATCCCGGCGGCATGGACGCACCTGGTGGGCATCAAGCCGCAGCGCGGCCGCATCTCCACCTGGCCGTTGCCGGAGGCGTTCAACGGGATCACGGTCAACGGCGTGTTGGCGCGCACGGTGGCCGACGCGGCGCTGGTGCTGGACGCCGCGTCGGGCAACGTCGAGGGCGACCGGCACAAGCCGCCGCCGATCACGGCATCCGACTACGTCGGCAAGGCCCCCGGCCCGCTCAACATCGCGCTCTCGACGCGGTTCCCGTACACCGGCTTCCGGGCCAAGTTGCACCCCGAGATCCTGGCCGCGACCCGGTCCGTCGGCAAGCAACTGCAGCTGTTGGGCCACACCGTGGTGCCCGGCAATCCCGACTACGGCCTGCGGTTGTCGTGGAATTTCCTGGCCCGGTCCACCGCGGGGCTGCGGGCGTGGGAGGAGCGGCTGGGCGACGGCGTCATCTGGGATCCCCGCACCTTGTCCAACCTGCGGGTGGGCCACGTCATGGGCGAGGCGATCCTGCGCAGCGCGCGCCGCCACGAGGCCGCCGACCAGCGGCGGGTCGGCTCGATCTTCGACATTGTCGACGTGGTGCTCGCCCCGACCACGGCGCAGCCACCGCCGCTGGCGCGCGCCTTCGACCGGTTGGGCGGCTTCGGCACCGACCGCACGATGATCGCGGCGTGTCCGTTGACCTGGCCGTGGAACCTGCTGGGCTGGCCGTCCATCAACGTGCCGGCCGGGTTCACCTCGGATGGTTTGCCGATTGGCGTGCAATTGATGGGCCCGGCAAACAGCGAGGGGCTGCTCATCTCGCTGGCCGCCGAGCTGGAGGCCGTCTGCGGCTGGGTTTCCAAGCAGCCGACGGTGTGGTGGCATGCCGGCGGCGACACACCGCCGGCGGGCGCGCCGCCGCGCAGATAGGGCCGCCGCGACGGGCACGCACCCGGCGAGTGCCTCAATGACGCCGTGCTGGACTACCTGTGCTCCGGCGTGCGCGCCGGGATGAACGTCCCCGACGCGGCCGATCCGTCGCTGAAGACCGTGCGGGTGCTAAAAGCCTAGCCGGCCAAGCTGTTTGGGGTCGCTCTGCCAGTTCTTGGCCACCTTAACGCGCAGATCGAGGTAGATCTTGGTGCCCAGCAGCTTCTCGATCTGGGCGCGCGCGGCGGTACCCACTTCCCGCAGCCGCGCGCCGCCCTTGCCGATCACGATGCCCTTCTGGCTGTCCCGCTCGACGTAGAGGATGGCGTGCACGTCGATCAGGTCGTCGCGGTCTTCGCGGGGATTGATTTCGTCGATCACCACGGCCAGCGAGTGCGGCAGCTCGTCGCGAACCCCTTCCAGGGCGGCCTCGCGGATGAGCTCGGCCATCAGGACCTCCTCGGGCTCGTCGGTCAGCTCGCCGTCGGGGTAGTACGCGGGGCCGACGGGCAGCGCGGCGGCCAGCACGTCGATCAGCACGTCGACCTGCGCTCCGGTGACCGCCGACACCGGGACGATTTCGGCCGAGCCGCCGACCAATTCGCTGACGGCGACCAGCTGCGCGGCCACCCGGTCCCTGGGCACCTTGTCGATCTTGGTGACGACCGCGACGAGCGCGGTCTTGGGCGCGACCGCTCGGATCTGTTCGACGATCCAGCGGTCACCCGGGCCGATGGCCTCGTCGGCCGGGACGCACAGCCCGATCACGTCGACCTCGGCGTAGGTATCGCGGACCAGTTCGTTGAGCCGCTTGCCCAGCAGGGTGCGCGGCCGGTGCAGGCCCGGGGTATCGACCAGGACGATCTGGAAGTCGTCGCGGTGCACGATCCCGCGAATGGTGTGACGGGTGGTCTGCGGGCGCGTCGACGTGATCGCGACCTTGGCGCCGACGAGCGCGTTGGTCAGCGTCGACTTGCCGGTATTCGGACGGCCGACCAAACATACGAAGCCCGAACGGAATTCGGTCACAGCAGGTTGCCGGCGCGGTCGGTGACGATGATCAGGGCGGTGGGCGACAGTTCGCGAACCGCGACGATGCCCGGATCGTCGGCTGATCCCGCCACCAGCACGGCCGCCTCCAGCCCGGTCGCCCCGCTGGATGCGGCGGCGGCGACCGCGGCCTGCAGCCCGGTCAGCTTCAGCGTCGGCAAGTCCACCGGCGCGGCCGCATACGTGCGGCCGTCGGCATCGCGCACCGCCGCGCCGCTGTGTGCGTCGGCGCGGGCCATCGCGGCGCGCGCCAGCACCACCAGCTTGGCGTCCTCGGCGTCCAATTCGTCAGCCATGGTGATCGGCCTCCCTGTCCGTCGATTCGTCGGCTTCCGCCGGGCTCAGCAGGACGGTGTTGATCCGCACCCGCCCGCGGTGATCCGGGCCGCCCTCGGCGCGCAACCGCAGGCCATGCGAGACGACCTCGGCCCCCGGCAGCGGCACCCGCCCCAATTCCAGGGCGACCAGGCCGCCCACGGTGTCGACGTCGAGGTCGTCGTCGAATTCCACGTCGTAGAGCTCCCCGACGTCCTCGATCGGCAGGCGCGCGGAAACCCGGAATCGCTTGTCCCCCAGGTCTTCTATCGGGGCCGTCTCCGCCTGGTCGTATTCGTCGGCGATCTCGCCGACGATTTCTTCCAGCACGTCCTCGATGCTGACCAGGCCGGCGATCGCGCCGTATTCGTCGACGAGCAGGGCCATGTGGATGCGGTCGCGTTGCATCTCACGCAGCAGCGTGTCCAGCGGCTTGGAGTCCGGCACGAAGACCGCCGGGCGCATCACCTGCGACACCTTGGTTTCGCGGCCGCCGTCGGGCGACAGAAACGTCTGTTGGACAAGGTCTTTCAAGTACACCACGCCGACGACGTCGTCGACGTTCTCGCCGATCACCGGGAGGCGGGAGTGCCCGCTGCGCACGGCCAGGGTGGTCGCCTGGCTGGCGGACTTGTCGCTTTCGATCCAGATCATTTCGGTGCGCGGCACCATCACCTCGCGGGCCGGGGTGTCGCCGAGTTCGAATACCGACTCGATCATCCGGCGTTCGTCGGCCGCGACCACGCCGCGCTGCTGGGCCAAGTCGACGACTTCGCGCAGTTCGATCTCCGAGGCGAACGGCCCGTTTCGCAATCCGCGGCCCGGCGTCAGCGCGTTGCCCAGGACGACCAGCAACCGGCTGAGCGGCATCAGCAGCCACGAAATCGCTCGCAACGGAAGGGCCGTCACCAGGGAGATGGAATACGCGTGCTGGCGGCCGAGGGTGCGCGGGCCGACTCCGATGACCACGAAGCTGGTCACCACCATGATGGCCGCCGCGCCGGCCAGCCCCCACTTGATGCCCCAGTTGTCGTAGAGAAAGACCACCAGCAGGACGGTCGCGGTGATCTCGCAGATGATGCGGAGCAACACCATCAGGTTGATGTAGCGGGGACGCTCGGTCATCACCCTGAGCAGCGACACCGCGCCGGGTCGCTCTTCGCGAACCAGCTCTTGGACCCGGGCCAGCGACACCGTGCTGACCGCGGCGTCAATCGCCGCGAAAAGCCCGCCGAGACCGATCAACGCGATCGCGCCGAACAGCTGATACAGGCCGGTCAATTGTCGAAATACCGTGACTTGTCCAGCAATCGGCGGTCGCGTTCCTCCTGGCGATCCTGCTGGTAGGCCTCGACCTGCTCGGCGACCCATTCCTCGAGCAACCGGTCCTGCAAGGCGAACATCTCTTTTTCCTCGTCCGGCTCGCCATGGTCGTAGCCGAGCAGATGCAGCACGCCGTGAATCGTCAACAGCGCCAACTCATGTCCCAGGGTGTGACCCGCCGCGGCCGCCTGCTCGGCGGCGAATTCCGGACACAACACGATGTCGCCCAGCATCGACGGCCCCGGTTCGGGGGCGTCGGGGCGCCCACCCGGCTCGAGCTCGTCCATCGGGAAGCTCATCACGTCGGTCGGCCCCGGCAGGTCCATCCAGCGCATGTGCAAATCGGCCATCGCCGCGGTGTCGAGCAGCACCATTGACAACTCGGCGCTGGGGTTGACGTCCATCCTGGCGATGACGAACTTCGCGACGCTGACCAATTCCGCTTCGGAGACGTCGATGCCCGACTCGTTGGAGACTTCGATGCTCATCGGCGGCTTCGGCCACCCGAGGCCCGACGGGCCGCCCGGTTCATCCCCGAGCCGGGCTCTTCGTAGCGGGCGTAGGCGTCGACGATCTCCGAAACCAGCCGGTGGCGCACCACATCCACGCTGGTCAGCTCGGCGATGTAGATGTCGTCGACGCTCTCGAGGATCTCGACCGCCGACCGCAGGCCCGACCGCGCGCCGCCGGGTAGGTCGATCTGGGTCATATCCCCGGTGACGACGACCTTCGACCCGAAACCGAGTCGGGTGAGGAACATCTTCATCTGTTCGGCGGTGGTGTTCTGCGCCTCGTCGAGCACGATGAAGGCATCATTCAACGTGTTGTGTGTGAGCAAGAAATCTTCAGTGACATAAAGGGAATCCGCTGCCGCGACCCGTATGCACACCGCCTCCTCAGTCCCCGCGGGCTCGATCCGGTCGATGTAACGCATCGGCCGACCACCGCCAGTTGCGCCGTACTTCGCGGCTTTGCGGGCCAGCCGGAACGGGACGACGCCCTCAGGCAAACGGATGTCGAGGATGTGTGCATCGGAGCGGTGATGCACGTCGCGGCCCCGTGCGAGTCCCGGCTTACGCCCTTCCGCTGGCCTGGTCCGCCAGTAGACGACGCCGCCCAATGACTGGACCAGGAACACCACGTCGTCACAGAGTCGATCGGACACAGTCGTGAACTGGACGCGGCAAGTGCGCCCCCGCTGGGTGACCGGACCGCCGTCGGAATCGAGAAGACCCTGAAGAACCGCGAGCCGCACATCGGGTGTATTGAACAGGTAGTCCGAGGGGACGAACTTGATATTTGACCGCATGCCGGCTAATCCAAGTCGACGCAAGGCACCGGTCACCGGGTTCTCTCGGGTGCTGACCTCACCGGGACCAGCGAAGCGATTCAGTATGTAGTCGACCTCTGTCCTGCGCCGTACCTTGATCCCAGGGATCAGCTGCCCCAACGAGGCAGCAAGCTCAGGATCAGCTGTCGAGAAACTCGGTGTCGTCGCACATGTCAGACACCCGTCGCCCAAGAGCAGACCCAAAGCGTACGGATCTAAAGGCACCGCCCGACTCTCGAACCTCACCGGTGCGCTAAGCAAGGGCAATTCGTAGCGGTGGTAATGCGCCGCGCGGAGATTGCCGATCATCTCCTTGGTTTGAAGGACGCGCCGAGGCTTGCCGCGACGCCGATCATCACGAGTCGACACCGACCACAAGTGGTCACCGGACGCGAGCGTCGAGCAACCGTCTTGCGTGTGGACCCGGTAGATCTCCTTAAAGCCCTGCGGATAGACGCCGAGAACTTCCGTTGGAGTTCCATCGGAACCGATCACAGAGTCGCCAACTTGCAATTCACCGATCGGCCGGAAACCGCTGGGCGTCAATACCTTGGTGAACACCGGTTGGGCCCGGCCACGCATGTACGCCAGCGGTGCGACCTCAATTACCCCGGCGGACATCAGCTTTGGGATCAGCTCGGCGTCCATCATGTCGTAGAGCGCGTCATACAGCGGGCGCAGATAGGGGTCGATCTTTTCGCTCAGCGTCCCGGGCAAAAAGCCAAGGCGCTCACCGGCTTCCACCGCCGGGCGGGTCAGGATGATCCGGCTGACCTGCTTGGTCTGCAGCGCGTGCACGGCCTTGGCCATGGCCAGATACGTCTTGCCGGTGCCGGCAGGGCCGACCCCGAACACGATCGTGTTGGCGTCGATGGCGTCGACGTAGCGCTTCTGGTTAAGCGTCTTGGGCCGGATCGTGTTGCCGCGGCGCGACAGGATGTCCAGGGTGAGCACCTCGGCGGGTGATTCGTTGCCGGTGCCGACGAGCATCGCCACGCTGTGGCGCACCACCTCCGGGGTCATCGGCTGGCCGCTGGCCACGATGGCCACCAGCTCGGAGACCGCCCGCTCGGCAAGGGCCACGTCGGCCGGCTCACCCGAGATGGTGACCGCGTTGCCCCGCACGTGCAGATCGGCGTTGAGGGTGCGTTCCAGGGCGCGCAGGTTTTCGTCTGACGAACCGAGCAGGCCCACGACGAGATCGGGCGGAACGTTGATGCTGCTGCGAACCTGGGAGGTCGATGCTGCGTCAGCAGCGCTGGTCTCGCGGGGCGTCACGTGGTTTCCGATGCCTGCCTATCGTCTGACGTGGTGAAATCCTGGATTGCCAGTCTACCGCCGGTCAGGAGCGTCTCCCAATGCTTCGTGCGCCGCCCATCGCGGGGTGAGCACGCCCAGCGCCCCGAGCGCCACCGCGGCCGCGCTCGACGTCCGCAGCACCTGCGGGCCGAGCCGGACCGCCGTGGCGCCCGCCTCGGTCAACGCGGCGATCTCGTCGGGCGCGATGCCTCCTTCGGGACCGACCACCAGTAGCACCGAATCCGCCTGGGCCACATGGGAATCCGCTAGCCGGTCGGTCGCCGATTCGTGCAGCGCCAGCACCGTGGACCCGGCCGCCACCTCATCGCGAACCCGCTGCGTCAGCGCGGCGGTGGACACCACGCCGTCGACGGGAGGGATGCGCGCCCGGCGGGACTGCCGGGCCGCCGCCCTGGCGACGGCGCGCCAGCGGCGCAGGCCTTTGTCGACCCGGGCGCCCTCCCAGCTGGCCACGCAGCGGGCCGCCCGCCAGGCCAGGAACGCGTCGGCGCCGGCCTCGGTGGCCAAATCGATCGCCAGCTCCGAGCGGTCGGACTTGGGCAAGGCCTGCACCACGGTCACCGCCGGGCGCGGGGGCTGCTCGTTCCACCGTTCCAGGACCCGGGCCCGCAGGCCGTCGCGGCCCGCTTGCTCGACCTCGCAGTGGGCGAGCGCACCGGCGCCGTCGCCGAGCACCAGCCGCTCGCCCGGCCGGATCCGGCGCACGGTGGCGGCGTGGAAGCCCTCGTCGCCCTCGACGACGGCCAGCCCGCCGGCGTCGGGCAGTGCGTCGACGTAGAACAGCGTCGCCACCATGGGCGTGGCTAGCGCCCGGTGAAGGTCTCGCGCAGCCGGCTGAACAGGCCACCGCCGGCATGCGTCGAGCGGACCTCGGCCACGTCGCGGGCGCGGCGGTCCTTCAGCTCGCGCAGCAGTTCGGTGTCGCGGTGGTCAAGCCGGCTCGGCACCACCACCTCGACGTGGACGTGCAGGTTGCCCCGGACGCCCGAACGCAGGTGCGGCATCCCGTGGCCGCGCAACGTGATGATGGCGCCGGGCTGCGTGCCCGCCGGGATGTTGATCTCGCTCTTGCCGTCCAGGATGGCGTCGACGGTGACGGTGACGCCCAGCGCCGCGTCGACCATCGGCACCGAGACCGTGCAGTGCAGGTCGTCGCCCTCGCGGACGAAGATGTCGTGGGCCTGCTCGTGGACCTCGACGTAGAGGTCACCGGCAGGTCCCCCGCCCGGCCCGACCTCACCCTGGGCGGCGAGCCGCACGCGCATGCCGTCGCCGACGCCGGCCGGGATCTTGACGCTGATCTCGCGGCGGGCGCGCACCCGGCCGTCGCCCATGCACTGGTGGCAGGGGTCAGGGATGACCACCCCCACGCCGCGGCAGGTCGGGCACGGACGCGACGTCACCATCTGCCCCAGCAGCGAACGCTGCACGGTCTGCACCTCGCCCTGGCCACCGCAGGTGTCGCAGGGGACGGGCGCGGAATCGCCGTTAGTGCCCTTGCCCTGGCAGCGGTCGCACAGGACCGCGGTGTCGACGGTGACCTGCTTGGTCACCCCGGTCGCGCACTCTTCGAGGTCCAGCCGCATCCGCAGCAGGGAGTCCGAGCCGGGCCGAACCCGCCCGATCGGGCCGCGCGAGGCCGACCCCGCGCTGAAACCGCCGCCGAAGAAGGCCTCGAACACGTCGCCCAAGTTGCCGAAGCCGCCGAACCCGCCGCCGGCCGCGGCCGCGTTCTCCAGCGGATCGCCGCCCAGGTCCACGATCCGGCGTTTCTCCGGGTCGCTCAGCACTTCGTAGGCGACGCTGATCTCCTTGAACTTCGCCTGCGCGGCCTCGTCGGGGTTGACGTCGGGATGCAGCTCGCGCGCCAGCTTGCGGTAGGCGCGTTTGATGTCCGCATCGCTGGCGTTTCTGCTCACACCGAGCAGCCCGTAATAGTCGCGTGCCACGCCTGACTCTCCTGAAAGGTCTTAAGCCGCGCTACGCGGCCGTCCACAAACTCTGGTGCGGGTGAGCGGTCATCGGCCACCCAGCACTTCGCCGATGTACAGAGCAACCGCAGCCACGCTGGCGATAGTTCCCGGATAGTCCATCCGGGTGGGGCCCAGCACACCCATGCCGCCGTACACGGTATCCGAGTGGCCGTAGGCGGTGGACACCATCGAGGTCCCGACCATCTGCTCGACGGCCGTCTCGTGGCCGATGCGCACGGTCACCTTGCCGGCCTCCTGCTGTGCCGCCAGCAACCGCAGCACTACCACCTGCTCCTCGAGGGCCTCCAGGATGGACCGCAACGAACCGCCGAAATCGGCGGCGTTGCGGGTCAGGTTGGCGGTGCCGCCCATCAGCAGGCGTTCCTCGGTGTGCTCTACCAGTGACTCCAGCAAAACGGTCGCAGAGCGGCCGACGGCGTCGCTCAGGTTGGTGGCCAGCCCGCTGCGCCCGTGCAGCTCCCCGGCCAGGTCGGCGACCGCGGTCGACGCGGCGGACAGCCGCTTGCCGACCAGGGCCTGGCCCAGCATCTCGCGCAGCTGGGAAAGCTGATGGTCGTCGATGACGTCGCCGAGCTCGACGATGCGCTGGTCCACCCGGCCGGAGTCGGTGATGACCACCATCAACAGCCGCGCCGGTGTCAGCCCGACCACCTCCAGGTGTCGGACGGTCGACGTCGACAACGTCGGGTACTGCACCACCGCCACCTGGCGGGTCAGCTGCGCCAGCAGGCGCACCGCGCGGCGCAGCACGTCGTCGAGGTCGACGCCGGACTCCAGGAAGCTTTGGATCGCGCTGCGCTCGGCCGACGACAGCGGCTTGACGTCGTCGAGCCGGTCCACGAACTCGCGGTAGCCCTTTTCGGTGGGCACCCGCCCGGAGCTGGTGTGCGGCTGAGTGATGTACCCCTCGGCCTCCAGCACCGCCATGTCGTTGCGCACCGTGGCGGACGACACCCCCAGGTTGTGCCGCTCCACCAACGACTTCGAGCCGATCGGTTCCTGGGTGGCGACGAAGTCGGCGACGATGGCGCGCAGCACCTCAAAGCGACGCTCGTCCGCGCTTCCCATCGGCTCCCACCTCCTTGATCGCGTCCATTTTACGGGTCGCTGAAGGTGCCAAGCGCCATAAGCAGGCCTCTGGCGGCGAACTCCGGCGAGTTCCCGGCTAGCCTGTCCAGCATGTACCGGTCGGGCCGAAGCGACGCTTCGCGGACGTCGCGCAAGGCCCGCCAATGATTTTCAAGGGCGTGCGCGACGGCAAGCCGTATCCGGATCACGGGCTGTCCTACAAGGACTGGTCCCAAATACCGCCGCAGCAGATCCGGCTCGACGAGTTGGTCACGACGACGACCGTGCTGGCCCTGGACCGCCTGCTCTCGGAGGACTCCACGTTCTACGGCGACCTTTTCCCGCACGCGGTGCGCTGGAGGGGGATCACCTACCTCGAGGACGGCCTGCACCGCGCGGTGCGCGCCGCGCTGCGGAACCGCACCGTGCTGCACGCCCGGATCTTCGACATGGACATGCCGCTGAGCCAGCAGACGTAGTGGCGATCGCAAGCGCGGCGTAGCCGGGCGCAGCGGGTCGCCACCATCGGACTAGTCTTCGGCGGTCACGTTTGGGCGCCGACGGGTGTCGACCTAGAAAGGACGACATTCAAGGAGGACCGCCATGGCTCGGCTGCAAGGAGTCTCGGACCACGACGCCGGATTGGGCGCCAAGATCGCCTTCTTCTTCGCCAAGCGCAAGCTTTCGCAGCTGGCCGGCCTGGAGACGGCGGGGATGCTGGAACCGCTGCGCATGTACGCGCACATCCCGCGGTTGCTCAGCGCCTACAGCAAGCTGGAGCAGGCCGAGTCGAAGCTGGACATCCTCAGCCCCCGCCACCGCGCGCTGGCCGAACTTAAGGCGGCGACTACCGTGCGCTGCGAGTACTGCATCGATCTGGGTTCGCAGATCGCGCGGCAGTGGGGAATCGCCGATGAGGAGTTGCTCGCGATGGCCGATTACCGCAACGCGTCCTGCTTCTCCGAGCTCGACAAGCTGATCATGGAGTACGCCACCGCGATGAGCCGCACCCCGGTCGAGGTGACCGACGAGCTGTTCGACGCGCTGCGCGCCCACTTCGACGCGGCGCAACTGGTCGGCCTGACGCATGTCATCAACCTGGGCAACATGCGCGCCCGGTTCAACATCGCGCTGGGCATCGGCTCGTCCGGCTTCTCCGGCAACCGGGTGTGCGCCCTGCCCGAAGCCGGTCGCGCGTGACGGCGGCGGACGCTTCGCTGTCCGCGCGCTTCGAGGCGGCGCGGCCGAGGCTGGGTGCCCTCGCCTACCGCATGTTGGGATCGGTCGACGACGCCCAGGACGCCGTGCAGGAGGCGTGGCTGCGGCTCAGCGCCGGCCGGGGCGCCGACGGTATCGCCAACCTCGACGCCTGGCTGACCACCGTGGTGGCCCGCATCTGCCTGAACGCGCTGCGCGGGCGCGGCCGCGAGGAGCCGCTCGGGCACCTGCCCGACCCGATCGTCGATGCCGAGGGCGAATTCGACCCCGAACACCGGGCGATGCTGGCCGACGCGGTGGGGCTGGCTCTGTTCGTGGTGCTGGACACGCTGCCGCCGGCCGAGCGGCTGGCCTTCGTCCTGCACGACGTGTTCGCCGTCCCGTTCGACGAGATCGCGCCCATCGTCGAGCGGACGCCGGAGGCGACGCGCAAGCTGGCCAGCCGGGCGCGCCGGCGCATCGAGGAGGCCGACCCGGCCCCCGACGGCGGCGTCGCCGCGCAACGCGAGGCCGTGGACGCCTTCTTCGCCGCCGGCCGTGCCGGCGACTTCGACCGGCTCGTGTCGGTGCTGGACCCCGGCGTCGTGCTGCGCGGCGATTTCGGCAAGGGCGCCAACGTATTTCGTGCCGAGGGTGCGCACTCCGTGGCCAAGCTGGCCCGCGGCTACGCGGGCCCGGAACGCGAGGTGCGCCGCGCCATCGTCAACGGCGCCGCCGGCGCGGTCGTGTTCGTGGACGGGCGGCCAACGGCCATCATGGGTTTCGTGGTGCGCGACGGGCGGGTGGCCAGCATCGACGTGCTGGCCGACCCGGACCGGATCGCCAAACTAGACCTGCGCGGCGTGCGCGCCGGTCACTGACCGGCGGCCTGCAGCAACTCCATCGCCGAGGCGCGCGACAGCACCCAGCCGCCCTGGTTGACGAACGTGACGTTCTGGGTGACCGGCGACGTCAGCTTGGGACCCGAGACCGCCACGTCGGCCGTCGCGGACCCGGCCGCGGCCGGTTGAATGTTGGTGACGCCGAACGAAAGCGGCAGGTCGCCGTTCTTGGCCGCCTTCTGCAGCTTCTTGTCGGCGACGTGCGCTTCGAGCCCGCTGATTCCGCCTTCGACCAGGTTGCTCTTGCTGGAGAACGAAATGCTCGGGTCGGCAAGGCTGTTCAGCACGCCGGTCAACTGATCGGCCGTGGGCACGTTCACCGCCTGCGGCGGATCCTGCGGCAGCGGCGCCCCGACCGCGATCAGGTGCACCGCGGCCTCATCACCCGGAGCCACGACGGACGTGATGCCGGCGGCCGCTCCTCCGATGATGGCCAACGCCGCCGCACCGCCGGCGAAGAATTTAACGTTTCTCATGGTCCCCCCTTGGGTGGGCACGCGTCGACGGACGGTGCCAGTGTGCGTCTTTCGACTGTTGTTTCGTGTCTGCGCACCGAGACGTTACGGCCACGCCATGTGAGTAGCCTGTGCGCCCACTGTGTGGGTGCACAGGCTGCCCGGGTTTGCTAGTTCGTCGCGGTGGCGGCCTGTATCAGGGCGATCGCGGCGTCGTGCTGCAGGATCCAGTTGCCGCCCTCGTTGACGAACGCGAGGTGCTTTTCCACCGGCCCGGCGAACTTCGGACCCGAGATGGCCACGTCGGCCTGGGCCATGTTCGGACCGGCCGGCGCGATGTTCGTCACGGCGAACGTCTCCGGGAAGTTTCCGTTGCGGTACGCCTTGCGCAGGTCGTGGTCGGCCACGTGGCCCTCGTCCGGGGCGATGCCGTTTTGCACCAGGTTGGTCTTGGTGGTGTACGACACGCCGGGATCGGTGGCCTGGTTGCACAGGTTGGACAGCTGGTCCGGGCTGGGCAGTCCCGGCGCCGGCGGCGGATCCTGTGGAGGCGTCGCGCCGGCGGGCGTCACGCCGGCGGCCGCCGCGCCCACGGCTATCGCGCCGATCGCCAAGGATTGCACGAGTCTCGTTGGTTTCGTTCTCATGGTCAGGTCCTCCCCCTGGTGAGTAAGAGTTGTGATTCTGCCCTCGGAGCCTTCTGTTCTTGGTCTCGGGCGGGTCACGGTACGGGCACGCTACCGGCGCTCAGTCGCCCGCCATCGCCTCGCGCAGGGTCTTCGGGCGCAGGTCGGCCCAGTTCTCGTCGACGTAATCCAGGCACGCCGAGCGGCTCGCCTCGCCGAATACCGCGCGCCAGCCGGCCGGGATGTCGACGAACGCGGGCCATAGGCTGTGCTGCTCCTCGCCGTTGATCAGCACGTAGAAGGCGCCGCCGTCATCATCGAAGGGGTTGGTGCTCATCGCTTCTCCTTGTCGTTCGTTGTGTGGCGGGGCCCGCCGAAACCCCGGTGGCGCCCAGCACCCGGTCGGACAGCAATCCGAGGCAGCTCAGGTTGGGAAACCCGGGGCCCTGGGTGAGCCCGGACAGGTTGGGCAGGAACAGCTTTGGGTTGACGTCGGTGACGGCCAAGTCGTAGCCGATCGCCTCCTGCAGGCTGTCGGCGGTCAGCGGCCCACCCAGCCCGAGTTCGAGCAGGTCCAGCGCGTCCTGGCCGAACAGCGTGGTGAACCACAGCGGGTCGGCGCCGGAGCCGTCGATGACCAGATCGAATCCGTGCACCGTCTCGAGGTTCTCGCTGCCGCGGTTGGTGGACAGGGTCAACCGGATCTGCCCGTCGCGGCCCACGGCGTGCGCGACCCGGCCGCGCAGGTGGTGGATGCGGTCATCGGCCAGCAGCGCCTCCTGCACGTTGGCCGAGAACACCCCGCGGTCGGTGCGCGCCAGCGCGTCGCGGCGCTCGTCGAGCGTCAGGTCGGTCCAGTCGGTCGGATCGGAGAACAGCGAGTTCTCGAAGAACCCCTCGCCGCGGGTGAACAGCGTTGCCTGTGGGGAGATGACGGTGATGCTCGAAACCCGGTGCCGGAACAGCTCGTTGAGCATCGACGCGGCGGTCTCGCCGCCACCGATCACCGCCACCCGCTCGGCGCTGATCCGGTCGTCGGCCGCGGCGCGGTCCCAGAACTGGGCGATCGAGAGCACGCGCGGATTGCCGGGCAGCAACGACTTTTCGGCCTGGCCGGGACCGGTGATCATCAGGGCGTCGGCGTGCACGGTGGTCTCGTGGGTTTGCAGCGCCCAGCGGTCGCCGCTGACGGCCAGTCGCTCGACCTCGCCGTGCACCACGTTCAGGCCGACCTGGCCCGCGACCCAGGCCAGATACTGGCTCCACCGGCGATGGGTCGGCGCCGGGCGGCCGCGGTCGATCCACTCGGCGAACGACGCGGTGGCGATCAGGTACGACTGCCAGCTGTAGCGGGTCATCCGCTCGTCGAGTTCGGCGTTGCGCCGCGGCACCAGCGACGAGCGGTACGGGAATCCGACGTCCTTTTCCGGGCTGGTGCCCAGCCGGTGCGCGCCGTCGGTCCAGCCGCCGCTGGCCTGCCAGTTCGCGGCCACCCCGATGCGTTCGACCGCGACCACGTCGGGAACCGCGACTCCCATGTCGCGCAGCACCGATGCCTTTGCCGCGACGGCCACCGCCTTGGCTCCCGCGCCCAGAACCGCAAGTGTGCTCATTCCGCCATCTCCCGCAGTGTCTCGGTCCAAAGTCCTTGCAGCTCCTCGATTTCCGTCTCGTCCAGAATGCCCGGCAGCGCCCGCCACTGGGTGGCCAGCACGCGAGCGGCGCCGGTGCCCAGGATGCCCGCCACCACGGTCAGCTCGTGGCGCACCGCCTGTTCGGGCTCGGGCAGCCGGCCGACCTCGGCCATCAGCTCGCGATCCAGCTCGAGGTCCCCGACGCCGACGTGCAGGTTGCCGAGGTAGTTGAGCAGCAGTTGGGGCTCGGGCAGCTCGCGCAGCCGCGTGTCGGGCCGGAGATAACGCAGCAGGCCGTAATCGACAGCGCTGCCGGGGATTCGGGCCACGTCGGTGGCCCCGTCGGAGTGGATGCGCAACGGGTAGATCGTGCTGAGCAGCCCGACGGTGTCGCCGGTATCGGTGTCGACGCCGAATTCCATGCGGCCGTGCGTCTCCAGCGCCAACAACGGCGCCGGGGTGTCCTGGCCGCGCCGCCGCCGCCACGCGGTCACGGTGCGCGCGGCCGCGGTGATGAGCAGTTCGCCCATCGGCTGTCCCGCCGAGAGCAGCCGCCCGGTGATGTCGGTTCCGCAGGCCGAGACGCTGACCGCCAGGTCGCCGGCGCGGTCGGTCGACGGCCGCAGCCTGCGCGCGCCCAGCGGCGGATCGGCGCCACGCAGCTCGGCGGCCCAAAAGGATTCGGTGTCCAGCATTTTGGCCCGCTCCGCCAGCAGCCGCGACCACTGCCGGTAGGTGGTGTGCTCGCGCGCCGGAGTGGGCGCGCGCCCCGCGGCCAGGGCGTGCAGGCCGGCGTCGAGTTCGCCCAGCACGATGCGCCACGAGGCCGGGTCCATCGCCAGCACGTGCGCCGTCAGCACCAGCACGCCGGGCTGGTCCGGTCGGCGCAGCCACACCGCGGACAGGAGCCGCCCGGCCTGCGGGTCGAGACTCTGCACCGCCTCGTGGACATGCTTGGCGACGTCGTTGGTCGGTTCGCCGCCGACCCACGCCTCGCTGAGGATGTCGACTTCCGGTTGTGCGACAAGCGTCATCGCGTCGCGGTCGAGCCGGCATCGCAACACCTCGTGCCCGTCGACGACCGCGCGCAGCACCGCCTCCAGGCCGTCCCGGGTGATCGTGTCGGGCAGCCTGATGACTTCGGTCTGCGCGAGTCGTCGGGCATCGCCGTGCTCGTAAAGCCAATGGGCACCAGCCAACACCGGGATTGGTTCGCCGGCCTCGGCCGCGCCGTCCGAAGACGGGTGGCGGGCCTCGTCGGAGTCGATCGCCGCGGCGAGTTCGCGGATGGTGTCACACTCCACCATCGACCGTGCCCGCAGCGCGAGACCGCGCCGCCGGGCGGCCTGCACCACCGACAGGGCCGAGATGCTGTCCAGGCCCATTTCCAGAAAGCCCGCGGTGACGTCGACGTCGGCGCTGCCCAAGACGTCGGTGAACGCCCCGGCCAGCGCCTGCTCGGTCGGCGTATCGGGCGCGACGGCCGGACCGTCGGCGATATCCGTTGCCGCCAATGCCTTTTCGTCGATCTTGCCGTGCGGGGTCAGCGGCAGCTCGTCGAGGACGACGATGTGATGGGGAACGAGGTGGCGCGGCAGCCGGTCGAGCAGCATCTTCCGCAGTTCGGCCGCCGCGGGCCGGTCGGGCCCGCCGGCCACATAGGCGGTGAGCCGGGGCCCACTGGGGTGGTCATGGGCCATCACGTGGGCGGCGCGCACCGCCTCGTGGCCGCAGAGCACCGCCGCGATCTCACCGGGCTCGACGCGGAATCCGCGGATCTTGAGCTGGGCGTCGCTGCGGCCGAGGAACTCCAGGCCGCCGTCGGGCATGCGGCGCACCACGTCTCCGGTGCGGTACATCCGGGTGCCGCCGCCGTTCGGTTCGGCGACGAAACGGGTTGCGGTTTCGGCCGCGCGCCCCAGGTAGCCGCGGGTCAGTTGATCGCCCGCCAGGTACAACTCCCCGGCCGCGCCGTCGGGAACCGGCCGCAGCCAGGAGTCCAGGATGTAGGCGCGGGTGGTCCGGGTGGGACGGCCGATGGACGGCCGGGCGTGCTCGGCGATGGCCGCGACGACGGCCTCGACCGTGGTCTCGGTGGGTCCGTAGCAGTTGAAGGCGGCCATCGCCGTTCGGGCGCACTCAGTTTGGATCGCGCGCCACGCGGCGACACCGAGGGCCTCGCCGCCGAGCGCGAGAACCGCCAGCGGCACCCGCCGCAGCAGTCCCGCGTCGTGCAGTTGGCCGAACATCGACGGCGTGGTGTCGATCATGTCCAGGCCGAAGCGGTCGATCACGTCGACCAGCGTCTCGGCGTCGCGCTGATGCTCGTCGTCGACGATGTGCACCGAGTGGCCGTCGAGCAAGGCCGCCAACGGCTGCCACGCCGCGTCGAAGGTGAACGACCAGGCGTGCGCGATGCGCAGCGGTCGCCCCAATCGCGCGGCCGCCGGCGCAAGGACGCGCTCGATGTGGTCGTCGGCGTACGCCGCAACCGCTCGGTGCGTACCGATGACGCCCTTCGGTGCGCCGGTGGTGCCCGAGGTGAAGACCGCGTACGCCGCGTGGTCCGCCGGCACCGTCGCGGCCCGGTAATCGGCTTTCCCGGCAATGGAATTCTCGATGAATTCCTCGTCGACGACGATGGGCGCCGACGTCTGGCGCAGGATCTCGGCGACCCGCTCGCCCGGCATGCCCGGGTCCAGCGGCACGATCATGCCGCCGGCCTTGAGGATCCCCAGCATCGAGGCGACGTAGCCGGGACCCCGCGACAGCAGGATCGCCACCGGGGTCTCGCTGCCCACGCCCGCCCGCTGCAGCGCGGCCGCCAGCCGGTCGGCGAACGCGTCCAGCTCGCGGTAGGTCAGCCGCCCGTCGGCCCAGCTGACCGCCGGCGAATCGGGTTGCGCCGCGGCGATTTCGGCGAACCGGTCGTGCACCGAGACCGCCGGCGTGGCGGTCTCCGGCGGACGCGCTGCGGCCGCATCGCGCTCGTCGTCGAGCAGGACGTCGACCTCGCGCAGCGGCCGGTCCCACTTGTCCACCAACCGTTGCACGACAGCGATCAGCCGCCCGCCGAGGTCTTCGGGCGCCATCGCGCCCAGCGCACCGTCGAGCGTCTCCACCAGCACCGTGAGCCCGCCGGAGCTCGGGTGGGCGGCGATGGTCACGGGGAAGTGCGACACGCTCTCCAGCGCCACCGGGCGGAACGTCGCCCCGTTTGCGACGAATTCGGCGGCCCCCACGACCTCGCCGGGTGGGAAGTTTTCGTACACCAGCAGGGTGTCGAACATCTCACCGACGCCGGCGATGGCGCGCAGCTCGGCGTGCCCCAGGTAGCTGTGGTCGCGCAGCGCGGCGGATCCGCGTTGCAGCGCAAGGCATTGCGCCCCGGTTGCTTGGCGGGGGTCCAGCCGCACCCGCAATGGCACGGTGTTGATGAACATGCCGACCATGGTCTCGACGCCCGGCAGTTCGCCCGGCCTGCCGGATACCGTCACCCCGAACGTCACGTCGTCGCGGTCGGTGAAGACCGAAAGTATTTTCGCCCAGGCCATTTGGACCAGCGTGTTGAGGGTGACGCCGCGGGCCCGGGCGGCGTCGGCCAGTGCGGCGGTGGACTCGGGGTCGAGGCGCAGTGTGGTGCGGCGCGGGATGCCTGCCGGTGGCGGGGTTGCGGCCAGCGCGGGCGAGAGCAGGGTGGGCCCGTCCGTGCCTTGAAGATGCTCGGCCCACAGGGTGCGGCTGGCCGCCTGGTCCCGGGTGGCCAGCCACCCGATGTAGTCGCGGTACGGCCGCGGCGGTGGCGGCAGCGCGGCGGCGTCTCCCCCCGCCCGATACAAGGCAAGCAGCTCGGACACCAGAAGCGGCAGCGACCACCCGTCGATGACGATGTGGTGCGCGACGATGACCAGGCGCCACCGTTGCTCCGGCAATTCGATGAGCAGGAAGCGGATCAGCGGGCCGCGACCGACGTCGAAACGGCGCTGGCGCTCTTCGGCTTCCAGCGCCTCGACCTCGCCGGGCCCGGCGCGCACGCACCGCCAGGGCACCTCGGCGCTGCTGGGCACCACCTGGACGGGCCGGCTCAGTTCGCCGTGGATGAAGCTTGCCCGCAGGTTGGGGTGCCGGGTCAGCAGTGCCGCGGCGCATTCGCGCAACAAGGCGACGTCGAGCGGGCCCAGCACGTCGGCGGCCATCGCGATGACATACGGGTCCGCGCCCGACCCCTCCTCGGCGGTCAGCGTCGCCATCGAGAACAGCCCCTGCTGCAGAGGGCTGAGCGCCATCACATCCTCGATCGCCGGCCGGGGATCGGCTCGGGTCATCCCCGATCACCCCATGACGAGGTCAGTGCGGCGAGCTCCTCGGCGGAAAGCCCCGAGGTGCTCATCGGTGCGTGGGAGCCGCCGTTCTCGGGTTCGGTTTCGCTCGCCGACTTGGCGTCCAGGGCGGCGGCGAGCTCATGGAGCACGGGATGTTCGAAGATCATCCGCGGGGTCAGCGGCATTCCGCCGTCGCGGGCCCGCGCGGCGACCCGCACGGCGAGGATGCTGTCCCCACCGAGATTGAAAAATTCGTCGTGGCGGCCGATTTCGCCGGCTTCGAGCAGATCGGCGAAGATCGCCGCGAGCGCGCGCTCGGTGGCGGTGCCGGGCGGTTCGGCCGGGTCGGCGACGGCCGCCGCCGGCGGGGGTCCCTCGACGTCGACGACAAGCTGCAGTTGACCGTCGTCGGTCCACACGCCGCGCTCGCCGCTGCGGTACAGCCTCGCACCCGGTTGGGCGGCAAACGGATCGGCGACGAAGCGGGTCGCGGTCAGCGATGCCCGCGCCAGCCGGCCGATGACCGCCGGACCGCCGCCGAAGTAGACGTCGCCCACCACCCCGACCGGGACGGGGCTCAGCCAAGCGTCCAGCAGGTACACAGCGGCCGCCTTGGACCGGGCCAGAACGTGCTGTCGTTCTTGCGCACTGGCGATCTCGACGTCGCGCAACCGTTGATCGGGAAGTTCGCCGAACGCCTCGATGACCCGGACCAGCCACTGGGCGAACCGTTCCGCGGTGCCACGCCGGTACAGCTCGGGGCGATAGATGATGTGGCCCCGGTAGCCGTCCTCGGACGCGAAGAAATTGACCGACATGTCGGCGTGCGCCACGTCGAATTCCGGCTCCAGCGCGGTGAAGGTGGTGTCACCCTCCGGCCCGCTGTCGATCACACGATCTTGCGGCAGCTGTTCGCGAACGTGCACCACCACGTCGAACAGCGGGTTGCGCGACAGCGACCGGGCGGGCCTGACGGCGTCCACCACCTGGTCGAACGGCAGGTCCTGGTGTGCGTACGCGGCCAGTGCCATGTCCCTGGTCCGCGCCAGCAGCTCGCGCAGTGTGGGGTTGCCGCGCAGGTCATTTCGCAGCACCACGATGTTGATGAAAAACCCGATCAGGCGATCCAACTCGGATTCGTTGCGGCCGGCGACCGGGGTGCCGAGCGGCACGTCCGGGCCGCCGCCGGCCTTGTGCAGCACCACCGCAACGGCCGCCTGCAGGAGCATGAACTCGGTGACGCCGAGCTCGCGAGTCAGGGCGGTCAGCTTGGCGCGGGTCGCCGCCCCGAAACCGAATTCGACGGCGGCACCGGCGCCGGTGGACGCGAGCGGCCGCGGGAAGTCCGGGCGCAGGCCGTTTTCGCCCGCGAGCCCCTCGAGCTGTCGGGTCCAGTAGTCGCGCTGCGGTCCGGCGATGCCGGCGCTGTCCTCCAGCAGCGCCGCCTGCCACGCGGCGTAATCGGCGTATTGCAACGGCAGCGGTTCCCAGTCGGGGGCGCGGCCGCCGCGGCGGGCCCGGTAGGCGGTGAGCAGGTCGGTGAACAGCACCCCGGCGGACCAGTGATCACCGGCGATGTGGTGCATCACCACCGACAAAACGTTGCGGCCCGGCGTGCTCAGCAACGCCGCCCGGATCGGCGGGTCGGTCTCCAGGTCGAACACGTGGCGGCGCTCGGTATCCAGTTGCGCCCCAAGCCAGTCCTCGTCGGGTCCGTCGGCCTGCCGCACCGGCACCTCGGCGGGCGGGTGGACGATCTGGTGGGGCACGCCGTCGATCTCGCGGTACGTGGTGCGCAGGATCTCGTGCCGCGCCACGACGTCGGTAACGGCCGCCACCAGTGCGCCGGCGTCGCAGGGACCCCGCAACGCCGCGGCGAACGGAATGTTGTTGACGGCGTTGGGCCCGTCGAAGCGATAGGTGAACCAGCTCCGCAGCTGCGACGACGACAGCCGCGCCGGCCCGTCGTGGTTCAGCGCGACCAGCCGTGGCCGCGCCGACGCCTGATCCGCGGGGTCGATATGCGCGGCGAGCCGCGCCACCGTCGCCAGTTCGAAAACCTCGCGCACGCCGATGTCGACGCCGAACGCGTTGCGGACCGCCGCAACCAACTTCGTCGCGAGCAGCGAGTGGCCGCCCAGGTCGAAGAACGAGTCGTCGGCGCCGACTCGGTCGCGGTCGAGCAGCTCGGCGAACAGTTCGGCGACGCGCCGCTCGGTGGCCGATCCCGGTTCGCGGAACTGCGCGCCCGAACTCACCTCCGGGGTTGGCAGCGCGGCCCGGTCGATCTTGCCGTGCGCGGTGATCGGAATCTCGTCGAGCACAACGTATGCCGCCGGCACCATGTACTCGGGCAGCGCCGCGGCGACCCGGGCCCGGATGCGGTCGAGATCGACCTCGGACGTTCCCGCCGCGGGCGTCACGTAGCCCACCAGGCTCTTGCCCAGACCCGGCAGGTCGCTGACCACCACGACGGCCTGCCCGACCGTCGGATCGACCGAGATGGCCGCGGCGACGTCGCCCAGTTCGATCCGGAAACCGCGGATCTTGACCTGTTCGTCGGCGCGGCCCACGAATTCGACGTCGCCGTCCGCGTTGCGGCGTGCCAGGTCCCCGGTGCGGTACATGCGGGCGCCGGGGTTGAACGGGTCGGCGACGAATCGCTCCGCGGTCAGCCGGGCCCGGCGGTGGTAGCCGTGCGCCAGATGAGTTCCGCCGAGGTAGATCTCGCCGATGACGCCGACCGGCACGGGCCGCAGCGCGTCGTCGAGCAGGTGCATCGTGGTGTTGATCTTGGGCCGGCCGATCGGCACGATGCGGGTGCCTTGCGGGCCCTCGACCTTGAACCGGCTGGCGTTGATCACGGTTTCGGTGGGGCCGTAGAAGTTGTGCAGCAGCGCGTCGAAGGTGGCGTGGAACTTGTCCGCCACCTCGCCGGGTAGCGGCTCGCCGCCGATCGGCACGCGTTGCAAAGTCCGCCACTGGTTGACGCCGGGCAGCGACAGGAACAAGCCGAGCAGGGAGGGCACGAAATGCATTGCCGTGATTCCCTCGTCGCGCAGCAGGGCGGTGAGGTAGCCGATGTCGTTGAGTCCCCCGGGGCGTGGGATCACCATGCGCGACCCGCAGGCCAGCGTGCCGAAGATCTCGGCGATCGACACGTCGAAGCTCGGGGAGGCAACCTGCAGCAGCCGATCGGTGTGGTCGACGGCGTACTCGCCCTTGAACCAGACGAAGTATTCGGCGACCGGGCGGTGCGGCACCGCAACGCCTTTGGGCAGTCCGGTGGTGCCCGACGTGTAGATCAGGTACGCGGTGTTTTCCGGCCGCAGCGGCCGCACCCGGTCCGCGTCGGTGGGGTCGTCGGCGCCGTAGGCGGCCAGGTCGGTCACCGGCTCGCGCAGCACCAGCTTGGCGTCGCAATCATCGAGGATGAACCGCAGCCGGTCCGGCGGGTAGGTGGGGTCCACGGGCACGTACACCGCACCGGCCTTGGCGATGCCGACCGCGGTGACGACCAGGTCCGGTGACTTGTCGAGCAGCACGGCGACGCGGTCCTCGCTGCCTATCCCCTGGCCGATCAGCCAGCGCGCCAACCGGTTTGCGGCCTCGTTGATGTCGCGGTAGGTGAACCGGCGGCCTTCGTACCCGACGGCAACGGCGTCCGGGGTCCGCGCGGCCTGCTCGGACACCAGGTCGGCGAGGGTTTTGGGGGCGGTCTCGAAGGCCTCGCCGTGCGACACCTCCCGCAGCCAGGTTGCGGCGGCCTCGTCCAGCAGCGCCAGCCCGGACAACGGCCGGTCCGGTTCGGCCAAGGCGTCGTCCAGCAGCACGGCGAAGTGCTGCAGCAGCTGGCGCACCAGCGCGGGTTCGAGGATCTCCAGCAGGTGTTCGGCCTCGACCAGTACGCCGGTGCCCTCGAATTCGACCATGAAACCCAGTGGCAGCTGGGTGAGGTTGCTGCGCAGGCCGTAGCGCTCGCACTCGACGCCGGCCGGGCGGAATCCACCGCCGTCGGGTTCGCGGAATCCGAAGCTGACCCGGGTCATTCGTTCGGCGCCGTGGCGGCGATCGGGGTTCAGTTCGCGCACGGCGCGGTCCAGGCCGACGCGTTGGTGCGCGAACGCCCCGGTGGCGATGTCGCGCGTCGACTTCAGCAACTCGCGGAAGGTCATCGCCGGCCGCGGTCGCAGCCGCATCGCCACCGTGTTGCCGAAATATCCGATGGCCTCGTCGGTTCCGGCGCCGCGGTTGAGGACCGGGGCGGCCACGAGGAAGTCGTCGCTGTGGGTATAGCGATGCATGAGGGCGCCGAAAGCGGCGAGCAGCACCATGTATGGGGTGCAGCCGGTGTCGCGCGCCATCGCGGTCACCCGTTGCGCGGTGTCGCCGGACAGCCGCAGCTCGGCGCGGGCGGCCCGCCAGCTGGTCGGCATGGTCGTCCCGGCCGGGCCGGGGAGCTCCAGGGGCTCCGGCGGGTCGGCCATGACGGCGCGCCAGTAGTCGAGGTCGGCGTCGGTGGTGTCAGGCACTGACGGCGCCGCGGTGCGGCGGTAGGGCGTTAATTCGGCGCCCTCGTACGCGTCGGTGAGGTCGGCGAAGAACACCCGCCACGAGCCGTCGTCCCAGGCGATGTGGTGGGCCACCAACAGCAGGACGTGTTCGCGGGGCGCGGTGCGCACCGCGGTGATCCGCAGCGGCGCGTCGGTGGAAAGGTCGAAGGGCGTGGAGAATTCGCGCTGGGCGAGCACCTCGAGCCGCAGGCGGCGGGCGTGCTCCGACAGGTCGGTCAGGTCGTGCTGGGCCCAGCCCGGGCGCAGGTCGTCTTGCACCGTCGGCCGGGGGGTGCCGTCGTCGCCGACGGTGTAGGTGGTGCGCAGGATCGGATGCCGGCGGCCGACGGCGGCGACCGCGTCGCGAAGGCGGCCGAGATCGACGTCGCCGGTGATCCGATAGGAGACGCAGACGTTGAGCAGCGCGCCGCTGGGGTCGGCCAGGTGGACGAACCACATCCGGGCCTGACCGTCGGAGAGCCGGTCGTCGGCGGGGGCCGGCTCGTCGGAACCGTCGGCGCCGGACGAGAGGCCGCGGTCGGCGAGCCGGCGACGCAGCAGTTCCAGCCGGGCGCCGGTATCGGCGATGTCAGTCACGCGAAGCGTCCACCTTCTGTGCTCGGTCGGAACGCCCGCCGGCGCCCTCGAGTTGTTCGACAAGTTCGGCGCCGGTGATCTCGCCCATCAGCATCGCCAGGGACACCGTCCGGCCGATCGTCCGGTTGAGGCGCTTGCGCAGGTCCAGCGCAAGCATCGAATCGACGCCCAGGTCGAAAAGCGAGTCCCCCAGGTTCAATTCGCTCGGCCGCTCGATGCCGAGCACGGCCGCCAATTGGTTGCGTACCGCATCGACGACCGGAAGCTCCGTGCCGTTGCGGTGTTCGGCCGGTTCGGACCGCCCGCCGTCCAGGAAGGTCCGCAGCCTTGCCGTGTCGGCCGAGAACACCAGCGGGTCTTCTTGCCAGTCGCGCAGGCTCGCCTCGATCGCGTCGCGCGGCGTCATCGGGCGCAGCCCGGAACGCTCGATGTTCGCCATCTCGGCCGCGTCCACGATGCCCCGGCCCGATCCGTCGCCGGTCGAGGGTTGCCACAGGCCCCATCTGACCGCCACGCAGTGCCGGCCCGCGGCGCGCAGCTCGGCGGCCATCACGTCCAGCAGCCGGTTGGCCGCTGAGTAGGCGGCGTGTCCGCGTCCGCCCCACAGCCCGGACAGCGACGAGCACAACAGCATTCGCGCTTTCGCGCGGACCGGCCACAGCTCGGCGAGGTGGGCCAGGCCGCCGACCTTGGCGGCGACGGCGTCGGCGAACGCGGGCCCCGTCAGCCGTGCAGAGCCGAAGGCGGCGCTGCCCGCCGCGTGCACGATCAACGTCGCGCCGGCGCCACCGTATTGCGCTGCGGTGAGCGCCAATTGGGCCGGATCGGTGATGTCGCACGGCGCGGGCACCAGCTCGGTGCCGAATTCGCCCGCCAGCGCCTTCAGCAGCCCGGGATCCGCCGAGCGGCGGCTGAGCAGGACGATGCGCCGCGCGCCGCGCTCGGCGAGGTAGCGGGCGTAGTGCAGGCCGATGGCGCCGGCGCCGCCGGTGATGACGACGTCGTCGAGCACCCCGGAGTCCAGCGGCCAGTGCGCGGCGGCGGGCGCGTCGCGGAACGAGCGCTCGAACACGGCGTCCCCGCGCAGCGCGACTTCGCCGGCGCCGGACAGCACCGCGTCGACGGCGACGGGAGGTAGCTCCCACGACGGCAGGTCAAGATGCGTGAAAGTCAGTTCGGGGTGGTCGAGTCCGGCGCTGCGGTGCATCGCGGCCAGCCCCGCGTGGGCGGCCGACGCCGGCGCGTCGTGCGGGCCAACGCGCTCGGCTGAGACCGTGAGTAGGCAGACCGTGTGGCTGCGGGGACCCACCGCGTTCGCGTAGTCCAGCAGGCCGGCCCCGGCCAGACCGGTGAGGGCCCGGGCGGCCCGGTGCGCGCCCGCGGCGTCGACGACCGGCGCGATCACCGCGATGATCTCCGCGTCCCGCGGTGTACCGAGTTCGGCGGCGGGGTGGGACTCGATCGCCGCGCGCAGCGGTCGGGCCAGCGGGCCTTCGGCCCCGATATCGATCACCGCGAGCCGCGTCGGCGGTCCCGCGACCCGCGCGGGCGGCGCCGACCGCACCCAGTGCTCCAGCATGACGTCGGGCCCGGGGACCGGCCCGGACCCGGCCGGCAGCGGCGCCGGGTGCGCCCACATCGGGATCGCGTGCATCGGCGCGTTCGGGAACCCTTGTAGGCCAAGGTCGCCGGCGGTGGGGCCGTCCAGGTAGTCGTCCCAGGCGTGGCCCGGGTCGGCCACCGCTGCGGTGACGATGTTCGCCGACAGCGCCTCGAGCACGGGCTCGTCGCGGTGAGCCGAGCCGACCAGCACCGCCGGGCCATCGGGCAGGTCGGCCTCGAAGATCTGGCCGATCGTGAACAACAGCGCCGGGTGGGCCGACAACTCGACGAACGACCCCGCGCCGCACCGGATTGCTGTCGCGAACGCGCGGTCCAGTCGCACCGTGTTGCGCAGGTTCGCATACCAGTAATCGCCGAAGGGCTCGTCGGGCGCCACCACGTCGCCGGTGGTGCCGCCGATGAATTGCACGGGGGCGTCGGCGAATTCGGAGGCGGGCAGCCGCGCCGCGAATTCGTCGCGGAGCGGCTCGAGCACACTGGTGTGCCCCGGGAAGCCGGCGGTGATCTCGCGGGCGAACCGACCGCTGGAGCGAACCGCGTCGGCGATGGCCCGCACCACGTCTTGTTCGCCCGACACCGCCACGGTGGAGCCGGAGTGCACCACCGACAGCTCGACCCAGCCGTCCGTCTCGGCGATCAGCGCGCTCGCCGCGTCGGCGCCGATGCCCAGCGTGGCCATCGCGTAGCGGTCCGGAAGGCGGTCCACCACGCCGGCCCGCGCCGCGACGACGGCGACGGCGTCGGCCAAAGTGATGGTGCCGGCGATGAGGGCCGCGGCGACCTCGCCGAGGCTCTGGCCGATGGCGAGGTCGGGAAGCACGCCGCACGACCGCCAGACCTCCGCAAGCGCCACCGCGTGGACGAATTGCGCGCCCTGCACCTCGATTTCGGGGAAGGCCCGCGCGTCGTCCCCCGCCGTCAGGTAGCGCAGGGGTGACGCGTGGCCGGCGGCCTCGAACGCCGCCACGCAAGCATCGGCGGCCGCCCGGTAGGCCGGGAGCTCCCGGTACGCGACGGCACCCATGCCCGGCCAGTGGACGCCCTGACCGGGAACCACGAACGCCCGCCGCGGGGCCGAATCCAGCTCCGACCGGGCGACCAGCGGATGCTCGCGCCCCGCGGACAGCGCACGCAGCCCGCCGATCAGCTCCGGCCGATCCGCGGCGCGCAGCACCGCACGGTGCCGGCGCACCCGTCGGGTCGCGCGCAGCTGCCGGCCCACCTGGGCGACCGTGGTTTCCGGACGGCGCTCGAGGTAGTCGGCAATCGCGCGGGCGTCCGCGGAAAGGAGTTCGTCGGCGTGCGCGCTGAGGAGCACCGGGACGCGACCGTCGGGCAGTCGTTTGAGGGGCATCACGCGGGCCCGTTATCCGGCATCGAGACGATCAGATGGGTGTTGGTGCCGCTCATCCCGAACGCGGACACCGCCGCGGTTCGCCACCCGTCGATGGACCGCCACGGGGTCAGCTTGTCGGCCAATCGCAAACCCTGGCCCTCCCAGTCGATTTCGCGGCTGGGTTCGTCGACGTGCAGGGTCGGGGGCACGGCGGCGTGCTCGGCGGACAGGATCACCTTCGCGAGGCCCAGCGCGCCCGCGGCGGCTTGGGCGTGACCGATGTTGGACTTGACCGAGCCAAGCAGCGGTCCACGGCCGGGCGGCGCGGAGCCGTAACTGGCCGCCAGGGAACGCAGTTCCGTGCGGTCCCCGAGCCGGGTCCCGGTGGCGTGCCCTTCGACCATCCCGACGTCGACGGGGTCGACGCCGGCCTGCGCGATGGCGCGCCGAAACAGTCGCAGTTGCGCGTCGCCGCTGGGCGCCATCAGCCCGCTGCTGCGTCCGTCGGAGTTCAGGCAGCTGGCGCGCACCTCCGCGAGGATGCGACGCCCGTCGGCCACCGCGCGGGACCGGCGCTGAAGCACGAACATGGCCGCGCCCTCCGCCCAGACGGTTCCGCTGGCGAGCGCGCTGTACGGCCGGCAATGCCCGTCATCGGACAGCGCGTGTTTCGAGGAGAACTCGACGAAATAGCCCGGGGTGCCCATCACGCACACGGCGCCGGCGAGCGCGAGGTCGCAGTCGCCGGCCCGGATCGCTTGCACCGCGGTGTGAAGCGCGGCGAGGGCCGACGAGCAGGCGGTGTCTATGGTCAGCGCGGGCCCGGCCAGGTCGAGCGTGTAGGCGATGCGCCCCGAGATCACGCCGAGGGATGTCCCGGTGATCAGATGCCCGCTGTGGTGGGAGTATTCGGAAAGGGCGGGTCCGTATTCGAGCGCGGAGGCGCCGACGTAACAGCCCACGTCGTGACCAGCCAGGTCGTCGGGGTTGATGCCGCTGTTCTCCACGCTGCGCCACGCGACCCGCAACCCGACCCGCTGCTGGGGGTCCATGGCCGTCGCTTCCCGTCGTGAGATTCCGAAGAACTCCGGGTCGAATGTCGTTGCGCTGGAAAGGAATCCGCCAAGGTCGTGGATGGGTTTGAAGCCGTCCCGCCGGGACCCGTCGAAGAGCTCGCGAAGCGCCCAGCCCCGGTCTGTGGGGAACGGGCCGAGCGCCTCCCGCTGTTCGGACAGCAGGGCCCAGAAATCGTCCGCGGTTTCGACCCCGCCGGGCGCCTCGAGCGCCATCCCGACTATGACGATCGGGTCGTTATCGGACATCGGCGCTCACCATCCGGGCCACCGCGTCGAGGTGATGGTCGAGGTAGAAGTGGCCGCCCTCGAATTCCGTCACGGTGAATCGGCCGGCCGTGTGGGTTTCCCAGTGGGCCAGGGTTTCCCGGCTGATCCGGTGGTCGCGATCGCCACCGACCGCGTGGATGTCGGCGGCGATGCGCACGTCAGGCCCGCACGAGTAGGTGTTCAGGGCCCGGTAGTCGGCCTGCACCGCCTGCACCAGGAGCTCGACGAATTCCTCGTCGTCCAGCAGCTCCGGATCGGTGCCGCCGAGGTCGATCATGTCCGCCAGCACGCCGCCGGCCGTGGTCGGCAGCGGTCCGGACGCTTCGACCGTCGACGGGGCCTGCCCGGCGGAGGCCCACAGGACGCGCACCGGGACCCCGTTGCGTTCGGCGATCCGGGCGAATTCGAACGCGACCACGGCCCCCATGCAGTGGCCGAACAGGGTGAGCGGAGCCGCCGAGCTCCAGTCGCCGGCCTTGAACAACTCGAGCGCCAGCGCATCGATGCTCTCGGGCGCCGGGTGAGTCCGCCGGTCGGCCCGCTGCGGGTACTGCACCACGAAGGCGTCGACGTCGTTGGCCGACAACGCTTTGGCCAGCGACCGATACGCCGCGGCGGCACCGCCGGCGTGCGGGAAGACGACCACCGAGCCGCGCGCGGTGCCGGTGGTGAACCGCTTCACCCAGGGCTGGAACTCCCGTCGCGCGGGTCCCACATCGAGCGCGGACAACACGTCGACGCTCGACATGTCCGCGATCTCCAGGTACACGTCGGCGACCTGCTCGAGTCGTTCGGCGTCGGCTTCCCGGCCGGTCAGCAGCTCGGCCAGGGTGGCGACGGTGCGGGCGGCAAACACGTCGGCGACCATCAGGCTCGGCGAGTCGAGCCACTGGCGGATGCCGACCACAGCCTGCGTCGCCAGCACGGAATCGCCACCAAGGGAGAAGAAGTCGTCGTGCACGCCCACCGCGTCGGGGTCACGGTTCAGGAGGTCCGCGATGATGTGGCACAGCGCGCGTTCCAGTTGCGTCCGCGGGCCCTGGTAAGGCGCGTCGCCGGCGTCCACCGCCGCCGCCAGCTGGCGGCCGACCGCGCGCCGATCGATCTTGCCGCCGTCGGTGAACGGGATGCGGTCGGTCAGCGCAACGTGTTGCGGAACCATGTGTGCGGGAACGAGATCGGCGATGAGCTCGCGGATCCGCGCCGCGGTCAAGGCGGCGTCGTCGAGCCGGACGGCCGCGGCCAGCACGTCGGCGCCACCGGAGCCGGGAACCAGGGCGGCCACGGCCGCGCGCACGCCGGGCACCCGGCGCAACGCCGCCTCGATCTCGCCGAGCTCGACGCGATACCCGCTGACCTTGATCCGGTGATCGGCGCGGCCGACGAACTCGAGGGTGCCGTCCGACCAGTAGCGCGCCAGATCGCCGGTGCGATACCAGGTTCGGCCGTCGTGGACGACGAAGCGCTCGGCGGTCAACTCGGGGCGTCCCCGGTAGCCCCGGGCGATGCCGCGTCCGGACACCCACAGCTCACCGGCCACCCAGTCGGGGCAGTCGGCACCGCCGTCGCCGACGACGCGGCAGGCGATGTTGGGGAACGGCTTGCCGTAGGGCACCGCGGTCCAGTCGTCGGGCATGCTGGCGTCGACCTCGAAAATGGTTGCGTGGACCGCGGTCTCGGTGGCGCCACCCAGCCCGGCGAAGCGCACCCGCGGCGCCTGCGCCTGCAGCCGGCGGGCCAGGCCGGGGCGCACCCAGTCGCCGCCGGTGGCCACGACCCGCAGCGACGACAGCCCGCCCGCCTCGACCTCGACCAGCATCTCCAGCCAGCCGGGCAGGAAGTTCAGCACCGTGACCCGGTGGGCGTCGATGAGCCGGGCCCACGCATCGGGATCGCGTCGCTGCGCCTCGTCGACCGCGACGATCGCGCCGCCGGCCCGCAGCGTTGCGAAGATGTCGAGCACCGACAGATCGCATTCCAGCGTCGAGAGGGCCAGGCAACGGTCGGCCGCGCCGATGTCGAAGTGGCGGCTGAGGAATTCGACGGTGTTCATGGCGGCGTCGTGGGTCAGCTCGACGCCCTTGGGCTCCCCGGTCGAGCCCGACGTGAACAACACGTAGGCGAGCTCGGCGGGATCGGTTCTGGCGGGAGTGAATTCGGCGGTCCGCGGCGCCGCGCCCAGCACGTCCGCGATCACCAACGCGGGCACCGGCACCGACAGCGGCCGCCCGCCGCACACCAGAGCCAGCCGCACGCCACCGGTGTGCAGGATGCGCTCCGCGCGGTCGGGTGGTTGGTCGACGCCGATCGGCAGGTACACACCGCCGGCGGCCAGGGTGCCCAGCAGGGCCGGCAGCTGTTCGGCGGTCTTCGGACCCATCACCGCGACGGTGTCGCCGGCGCCGACTCCGGCCGCCCGCAACGCCGCCGCCAGCGCCAGCGCCTGCTCGCGCAGCTGCGCATACGTGAGGTCACCGGAGCTCGCGAACACGGCGGGCGCGTCGGGTTGTTGCTCGGCGCGCCGGAAGAACCCGTCGTGCAGGGCCTCCCCGCTCGGCGCGGCGCTGCGGCCGTTGACCGCCTCGCGCACCGCGCGTTGCGCGTCCGGCAGCGCGGCCGGTGCGGCCGCGTCCCAGGCGCCGTCGCTGGCCGCCAGCCGCAGCAGTTCGTCGATGTGGTGGGCGAACATCGCGTCGATGACGCCCGACGCGAAAACGCCGTCGCGCACGTCCCAGTTCACCAGCACCCCGCCGTCGAACTCGGTGACCTGCGCGTCCAGCAACACCTGCGGGCCCTGGGAAATGATCCATGCGGGTGCGCCGAATTGCGTTGTGACGTCGGCGCTGAACAGTTCCCCGAGACCGAGCGCACTGGTGAAGACCACCGGCGCCAGCACCTGGGTGCCGCGATGGCGGCTGAGGTCGCGCAGCACCGACAGCCCGGGATAGGAGGAATGGGCGGCCGCGGTCCGCATCGCCTCCTGCACGACGCGGGCCCGCGCCGCCGGGGTCTCGGCGCCCGCCAGGTCGACATCGAGCAGCAGCGACGACGTGAAGTCGCCGACCAACTTCTCGACGTCGGGGTGCAGCGCCTGGCGCCCGAACAGCGGCACGTTCAGCAGGAACCGCGGCGACGACCAGCGGGCCAGCGCGTCGGCGAACGCCGCGGCCAGCGCCATCGCCGGGGTGACGCCCCGGGCCCGGGCGCGGGCGAACAGCGCGTCGCGGGTGGCCGGGTCCAGCCAATGCCAGCGACGTGTGCTGGTGCGTGAGTCTCGCGCGCCGGTCGACGGCGGCGCCGGCGGGTCCGGCAGGTCGGGAATGCGCTGGGCCCACCAATCCCGGTCGGCGTCGCAGCGCGGCTGGGGTTGCGCCTCCTCGCGCGCGACGGCCCGGCGGTATTCGCGATAGGTGTAACCCAATTCGGGTAGGTCCCGGCCGAGATAGAGCGCGGCCAGGTCGGCCATCAAGGTGCGGTAGCTCATCGCGTCGGCGGCCTGCATGTCCAGATCGACGTGCAAGCGAGAACGACCGTCGGGCAGCAACGTCAGCGCCAGCTCGAACACCGCGCCGTCGAGTTGCTGGTGCGATTTGGCCTCGCGGAGGGCCGCCAGCCGCGGCTCGACCGGGTACCGCTGGTCGCGCAGGTCCTCGACCGTGACGGGGAAGTCCCCGCATTCGCCGGCGGCGGCGATGCGTTGCGTGCCGTCGGGCAGGAAGCGCACCCGCAGCATCGGATGACGAAGCGCCAGCCGGTTGGCCGCCGCCCGCAGGCGGGCGGGGTCGATCGGGCCGCCGTCGAACTCGACGTAGAGGTGCCCGGCCACGCCGCCGAACTGCTGGTTGTCCTGGCGGCCGACCCACATCGCGTGCTGCATCGGGGCCAGCGGGAAGGGCTCGCCCTCCCCGGACGGCTCGGCGTCGACGGGCGGGTGCGGTTCGTCGGCAACTGGCGGTCCGGCCGTTACCAGCTCGGACCAGGCCTCGATCGTCGGCGCCGCGGCCAGTGCGGCGAAATCGACGGCGATGCCCTGGCGGCGCCAGCGACCGGCGAGCGTCATCATCCGGATGGAGTCCAGGCCCTGCCCGATGAGGTTGCCGGCCGGGTGGATCGCATCGGCCCGGACACCGAGCAGCTCGGCGACCTCCGCGCGGATGTCCTCCGAGCACGCCGGGGCACGCACCACGAAATCCTCCCTGGAATTAGCAAAGGCTGCCCTAAGTTGTTTGGTTACCCTATCCTCATCCCTGCGCCGCCCGCTACCACCCCCCAAGGAGACAGATGGTCCCGAACACGACGCGGCCCTCGGCGGGCGTAGCGGGATTCGTGCCGTTCCCGGCCGGCCGGGCCGCGTCCTATCGCGCGGCGGGCTACTGGACGGGACGAACCCTGGACACGATCCTCACCGACGCGGCGCGGCGCTGGCCGAACCGGACCGCCGTCGTCGACGCCGGGACGGACGCCGGGTTCAGCTACGCCGAGCTCGACGAGCGGGCCAACCGCGCGGCGACCGGCCTGCGCCGGCTGGGCGTCGCGCCGGGCGACCGGGTCCTGCTGCAGTTGCCGAACGGCCGCGAGTTCGCCGCGGCGCTGTTCGGGCTCGTGCGGGCCGGAGCCATTCCCGTGATGTGCCTTCCCGGCCACCGGGCCGCCGAACTGGGCCACTTCGCCGCGGTCAGCGCGGCGACCGCTGTCGTGATACCCGGCGCCGCAAACGGTTTCGACCACCCGGCGATGGCGCGCGAGCTCGTCGAGCAGCACTCGGCGCTCAAGCATGTCATCGTCGACGGCGACCCCGGGGAGTTCACGGCGTGGACGCAGCTGTGCGGACCGGGCGCCGTCGACCCGCCGGCCCCGGCGGCCGACCCGGAAATGCCCGCCCTGCTGCTGGTTTCGGGCGGCACCACCGGCACCCCCAAGCTGATCCCCCGCACCCACGACGACTATGTGTTCAACGCGACCGCCAGCGCCGAGCTCTGCCGGCTGACGGCGGACGACGTCTATCTCGCGGTGTTGCCCGCGGGCCACAACTTCCCGCTGGCCTGTCCCGGCCTGCTGGGCGCCATGTCCGTCGGCGCCACCACGGTGTTCGGCGCCGACCCCAGCCCGGAGGCCGCCTTTGCCGCCATCGCGCGCCACCGCGTGACCGTGACGGCCCTGGTGCCGGCGCTGGCCAAGCTGTGGGCCCAGGCCTGCGAGTGGGAGCCGGTGACCCCGAAGTCGTTGCGGCTCCTGCAGATTGGCGGGGCGCGACTGGAACCGGGCGACGCCCGCCTGGCGCGCGCCACGCTGACCCCGGGCGTGCAGCAGGTGTTCGGCATGGCGGAGGGGCTGCTCTGCTACACCCGCCTGGACGATCCGCCGGAAATCGTCGAGAACACACAGGGCCGGCCGCTGTGCGCCGCCGACGAACTGCGCATCGTCGACGAGGCCGGCGAGCCGGTGGCACCGGGCGAAGAGGGCGAGCTGCTGGTGCGCGGGCCGTACACGCTCAACGGCTACTTCCGCGCCGAACGCGACAACGAGCGCTGCTTCGATCCCGACGGCTTCTACCGCAGCGGCGATCTCGTCCGCCGCAGGGACGACGGCTACCTGGTGGTCACCGGCCGGATCAAGGACGTCATCTGCCGCGCCGGCGAGACCATCGCGGCGGCCGACCTCGAGGAGCACATGCTGAGCCATCCGGCGATCGGCTCGGCCGCGGCGGTTCCGCTGCCCGATCCCTACCTGGGTGAAAAGATCTGCGCCGCCGTTGTTTTCACCCGGGAACCGTTGACTCTCGCCGAGCTCAATGCCCACCTCGACGCGCGCGGCGTGGCCGCCCACGCCCGGCCCGACATGCTGGTCGGGATGGCGGCGCTGCCCACCACCCCGATCGGCAAGATCGACAAGAAGGCGATCGCGCGGCAGCTCGGCGGACCGTAAGAGCCGCTCGCCGGCCGCGGTCAGCGGCCGCTAAGCGTCAGCGTCCCTTCGGTTTTGAGGACCTTGTTGGCGGTGATCCGCTCGGTCTTGCGGGCCTCCCGCTCGAGGTAGCGCTGCTTGGATTCGTCGAATTTGTCGCTGGCGACTTCGAGTTCCTTGATCAGCACCGCGAGATCGTCGCGCATCCGCGCGGCCTCGCCGGTGAAATCCTCGCGCTCGAAGATCCGCCATTTCTTCAACACCGGCATGACCACCTCGTCGAGGTGGATGCGCGGGTCGTAGACGCCACCGACCGCGATGATCACGGCCTTGCGCCGAAACTCCGGCACGGTGAACCCGGGCATCTTGAAGTTGCGCAGGATCCGGTGCACCGAGCGCATCGCCTGGTTGGGCGCGATGTCCAGACCGGCGGCGCTGACGTCCCGGTAGAAGATCATGTGCAGGTTCTCGTCGTGCGACACCTGGGCCATCAACTGTTCCGCGATGGTGTCGTTGGCGGCTTTGCCGGTGTTGCGGTGCGAGACGCGGGTGGCCAACTCCTGAAACGACACGTACATGACCGAGTCGAAGAGGCTCTCAGCGAACAGGTCACCCTGCTGGTTCTGGCCGGGGCTGAAGCCCCGGGTCATTTGCTCCAGGCGGAGTTTCTCCAGCTCGACCGGGTCGACCGCGCGCGTGACGACCAGATAGTCGCGCAGCGCGGTGCTGTGCCTGTTCTCCTCGGCGGTCCACCGGTTCACCCATTGGCCCCAGGGGCCGTCCATGGTGAAGTTCATCGCGATCTCGCGGTGATACGACGGCAAATTGTCCTCGGTCAGCAGGTTCTGCACCATCGCGACCTGCGCCACGTCGGACAGCCGGCTCTGTCCCGGCTCCCAGTCCTGGCCGTCCAGCGCGTAGAAGTTCTTGCCGTCCGACCACGGAACGTAGTCGTGCGGGTTCCATTCCTTGAACAGCGAGAGATGGCGGTCGAGCAACTTCTCGACCACGGGTTCGAGCTCACGAAGTAGCTGCAAGTTGGTCAAGGCATCGGACACGGAGCCCTCCCAGTTATGTGTTTCGATCAGTAACACTGAATTTACGTGTGTCAGCCAGTTACACCAAGATGACACGCCGGAAGGAGCCGAAATAGGGCCGAAAGTCCCATGGGGAGGGAGAGCTGCCGCACAACAGCGGCGCGGCAAAGGCGAACCGCCTTACCGCCGCAGGTCGGGCGCTATTGCCGGGCGATCAGGTACGGCGCGAGCGTGGACAGCTTTTCGCAGGTCTCCTCGAACTCGCGCTCGGGTTCGGACTCTTCGATGATGCCCGCGCCGGCGCGCAACCACGTCCTGCCGTCGCACTCGTAGGCCGCGCGCAGCGTCAGCGCCGCGTCCAAGCCGCCGTCCGCCGAAACCATCACGACCGCACCGGAATAGAGGCCGCGCGGCCCTTCGTCGAGGCGCAGGATGGCCTCGACGCCGGCCGCCTTCGGGATGCCCGAGGCGGTGACGGCGGGAAACAGCGCCTCCAGCGCGTCCATCCGGTCCCTCGACGCGTCCAGGCGGGCGCTGACCGTCGAGCCGAGGTGCTGCACGCTCCCCCGCTCCCGCACCGTCATGAAATCGCTGACCACCGAGGTCCCCGGTTCGGCGATCTCGGTCATCTCCTGTAGCGAGCTGCGTACCGAAATGGCATGCTCGACAATCTCTTTGGAGTTCGACTCCAGTTCGTCGCGGGCCTGACGGTCATGCACCGGGCCGCGACCGAGCGCCCGGGTCCCGGCCAGCGGCTCGGTCACCACCGTCCGATCGTGTTGAACGGCCGCGACGAGTTCGGGGCTGTAGCCCACGGCGCGCATGCCGCCGAGCCGCAGCAGGAAGGACCTCACCGGTGTGTTGTGCCGGCGGCCCAGCCGGTAGGTGGACGGGAAGTCAAGCGGGAAAGGCACTTCGACGCAGCGCGACAGGATCACCTTGTGGTACTCGCCCCCGGCGATCTCGCGGACGGCCGCCGCGACCCGGGCGCGGTAGCCGGACGGGTCGTCGCTCAGGTCGATGGCGCGGGCGTCCGGCATCCCGTCGGCGCCGTCGCTCAACAATCGGCGTACGGCGTCGGCGTGGGCGACGTCGGCGCCGTCGAGGTGGACCGCCTCCTGCGTCACCACGATGCGGGTGCGGGGCCAAAACACCCGGGCCAAGGGGGTGTGCGGCGCCAGTCGCTGCTGCAGCCCGTAGCGATAGACGCCGAACTCGAATGCGACCCAGCCGAAAAGCTGGTCGGTTTCGAGCAGCAGCCGGTCGATGGCTTCACCGAGCACGGGTCCCGGCCGCCCCGACCATTGTTGGCGCTGCGTGGTGCCGTCGCGGATCACCCGCAGCTCGTCGCTGTCCAGCTCGACCATCGCCCGCACACCGCTGGCCAGGACCCATTGCCCGGTGCGCTCGTAGAGGAGGTACTCCTCGCCCGAGCGCTCGGGCAGCGCGGCGGCCAGCCGGGCCGCCAGGTCGGCCGGATGGATGTCGGGAGGCAACGGAATCGGTGACGTGGTGCCGGCGGAACTCGTCTCGACGCTGACATCGGTCACGGTTAGTAAATGTAGCCTAACCTATGTAACGCCGCGCAACCCTCCCCTGCGGAGGCGGAAACGCGCCGCCCGGGGCCGCCGCGCCATCCCCACAGTTAATCCCCAGAAAAGTCACAGAGGATTCACGCCTAGCGGGCCACACCCGCCCCTACCAGCACCGCTGTGACCATTGGCTTTGGCAGAATCCGCGATTGCGTTTCGCTGACGTTAAACGCGGGATTCCCGGGCGATTTCTGAGTGGCGGGCCCCCGAGGGCGAGGCTAAATTTTGGCACGATCATCGGGATGTTCGCGGTGGATCGCTGGCGGGCGGTGCTTTCCCTGATCGCCGGATCACTGAAGAGAGGCACCAAATGCTGCAGGAGTTTTGGCACAACTTCACCCATAACCTGTTCAAGCCGCTGCTGTTGTTCTTTTACTTCGGGTTCCTGATCCCGATCCTGAAGGTCCGGTTCGAGTTCCCGTACGTGATCTATCAGGGCCTGACGATGTACCTGCTGCTGGCAATCGGTTGGCATGGCGGTGAGGAGCTCGCCAAGATCAAGCCCGAGGAGATCGGAACCATCACGGGGTTCGTGGTCGTGGGCTTCGTGTTGAACTTCGTGATCGGCGGGCTGGCCTACCTGCTCCTGGGCCGCATGAGTTCCATGCGACGAATAGACAAGGCGACGGTCGCCGGATATTACGGGTCCGACTCCGCGGGAACCTTCGCCACCTGTGTGGCCGTGCTGACCGCGGTCGGAATGGCGTTCAACGCCTACATGCCGGTGATGCTGGCCGTCATGGAGATCCCGGGCTGCCTGGTGGCGCTCTATCTCGTTGCGCGGCTGCGGCATCGCGGCCTGAGTGAGGCCGGCTACATGCCCGACGAGCCCGGCTACGTCGCGCCGGTCAAGGTCGGGATCGGCCCCGGCACCGCCGCGCGCCCGCCGCACGGCCAGAGCCTCGCGGACGAGAACGCGCGCGGAGTCGAGCAGGAGCTCGAGCTCTCGATGGAAAAGCTGGAGCACCCCAACTGGGAGCCCGATCAAACCCCGGCTATGGGCAAGCCCAAGCGGATGCCCATCTTCTCCCGTGAGCTGTTGCAGGAGGTGTTCCTCAACCCCGGGCTCGTGCTCCTCATGGGCGGCATCCTGATCGGCCTCATCAGTGGGCTGCAGGGACAGAAGGTGGTCGCGGACGACGACAAGTTCTTCGTGCTGGCCTTCCAAGGTGTGCTGTGTCTGTTCCTGCTCGAGATGGGCATGACGGCGTCGCGCAAGCTGAAGGACTTGCGATCGGCGGGCCCGGGTTTCATCTTCTTCGGCTTGCTCGCGCCGAATATCTTTGCCCCGCTTGGGATCGTGGTCGCCCATGCCTACGCCTCGCTCACGCACAGCGACTTCAAGCCGGGAACCTACGTGCTGTTCGCCGTGCTGTGCGGCGCGGCGTCTTACATCGCCGTGCCCGCGGTGCAGCGGCTGGCGATCCCCGAGGCCAGCCCCACCCTGCCGCTGGCCGCATCGCTGGGTTTGACGTTCTCCTACAACGTCACCATCGGCATCCCGCTCTACATCGAGATCAACCGCCTGGTCGGGCACTGGTTCACCTGAGAACCGCGTCGCGCGAGGCCCAATGGCTCACAACGCGATTGGGCCGGCGCGGCGCCCACCGTTGCGGCGGGCGGGGCATTTGTGCAGCCGCGTTACGCGTTGTTAACGATTCGTAAAGACACCTTCACTCCGTTGACCCAAGTCCCGTGAGTCCCCAAGGTACTAATGATGTTCGTGGACTCCCCGGCGCTGGATGCTGCGCGCGGCACGGCCGAATCAACCGTCGGAGGCACCAATGCTTCATGAGTTCTGGGAGAACTTCACCCACAATCTCTTCAAGCCGCTGCTGCTGTTCTTCTACTTCGGCTTCCTGATCCCGATCATGAAGGTGCGGTTCGAGTTTCCCTATGTGATCTATCAGGGTCTGACGATGTACCTGTTGGTGTCGATCGGCTGGCAGGGGGGCGAAGAACTCGCCAAGATCCAACCGGCCGACATCGACAACATCGCCGGCTTTGCGCTGATGGGCTTCGCATTGAACTTCGTCATCGGAGTCCTTGCGTACGTGGTGCTCAAGTACACGACCCGCATGCGTCGAGTCGACCGCGCCACGGTCGCCGGCTATTACGGTTCGGATTCGGCGGGAACCTTCGCCACCTGCGTGGCCGTCCTGTCGGGCGTGGGTATCGCATTCAACGCCTACATGCCGGTCCTGCTGGCCATCATGGAGATTCCGGGTTGCCTGGTGGCGCTGTACCTGGTGCTGCGACTGCGCCACCGCGGTCTCAACGACGCTGGCTACATGCCCGACGAGCCCGGCTACGCCGCGCCGGTAGCGGTCGGGGTGGGTCCCGGCACCGCTACGCGGCCGCGGCCCGGCGAGAGCCTCAGCGCCGAGCGCCAACGAGGCGTCGAGCAGGAATTGGAACTCTCGCTGGAAAAGCTGGAGCATCCGAACTGGGAGCCCGACGACAGCGCGCCCCGCGGTAAGGCCACGAGGATGCCGATCTTCTCCCGCGAACTCATGCAGGAGGTGTTCCTCAATCCCGGCCTCGTGCTCCTCATCGGCGGCATCATCGTCGGCTTCGTCAGCGCGCTGCAGGGACAGAAGGTCGTTCACGACCAGAACGAGCTCTTCGTCGCGGCGTTCCAGGGTGTGCTCTGCCTGTTCCTGCTCGAGATGGGCATGACGGCGTCGCGCAAGTTGCACGATCTCAAGCTCGCCGGGCGAGGCTTCATCGTCTTCGGTCTGCTGGCCCCGAATTTCTTTGCGGCGCTGGGGATCCTGGCCGCCTACACCTACGCCGACCTCACCGACACCCACTTCCAGCCGGGCACCTACGTGCTGTTCGCGGTGCTGTGCGGCGCCGCGTCCTACATCACCGTGCCGGCCGTGCAGCGGCTGGCGATCCCCGAGGCCAGCCCGACGCTGCCATTGGCGGCCTCACTCGGTTTGACGTTCTCCTACAACGTCACCATCGGAATCCCGCTCTACATCGAGTTCAATCGCCTGATCGCGCACTGGTTCCCGGGCGTCTGAGAAAACGTCATCTCGGGATCGAGCAGCCTGTCTCGCGGCGGGTGCGAAGTCTGTGAGCCCAAACTACACAGTGCCGGGTGCGAACCCGACTAAACGCCCTGATCACGCCAGGCAGGCCGGTGGTTCGACACCCCAAGCGGACCGGATGTTTCCGGGGTGTTTCCAAGCTGGCACAGTGCGCGTCGGCTGTTCGTAAAAGTGATGTCAATTATTCGTAAAGACCGGTTAACTGAGGGCTCCGCGGATTCGGTGGGGTGGAAACTACATGAGTTCCATATGAATTCGACCCACAACATGTTCGAGCCGTTGTCGAGAGGGCGCTCACCGTGCTACAAGCCGTATCCGTTCCGGCAACCGTTCCGACCGAAAAGCCCCGCAACGGCCTGGCCGGTCTCAAACACTGGCGCTACGACCTTCGCTCGGGTCTCACGGTGGCGATGATCTCGCTTCCGTTCTCGATGGGAATCGCAATCACCTCGGGTGCGCCGCCGGTCTGCGGGATCATGTCGGCGATCATCGCCGGGTTCATCCTGCCGGTATTGGGCGGCTCGTACGTGACCATCAGCGGCCCGGCCGCGGGACTGGCGCCGACCCTGTTCGCCGGCATGATCACGCTGGGACAGGCCCGCCTCGGGCACGGCGCCCCGACATCCGATTTGCTTGCCGTGGGTTACCCCCTGATCCTGGTGGCGATCGCTATCGCTGGTGTGATTCAAGTGATTCTTGCCAAGTTGAAGGTGGCGCGCCTGAGCGCCATCTTCCCGGCCGCGGCCATCCACGGCATGCTGACGGCGATCGGCCTGATGATCATCGTGAGGCAGATTCCTCACTTCATGGGTGCGAAGTTCGAGGCCCACGAATTCTTGACGGTTCTGGAGGAAGTGCCCAGCCATCTCTCGTCGATGAGCGGCAAGTGCTTCGCCCTCGGAGTTGGTTGCTTGGTGGCGCTCTTTGTGCTGTCGGCCCTACCCGGGCGGCTGCTGAAGATCATGCCGGCTCCGGTCTGGGTGTTCGTCGGCGGCACGGTGGTCAGCACATTCATCCTGAAACTCGACAAATCCAAGCTCATCAACGTGCCCGATTCGCTGTTTCACGGGATCGTATTCCCCCACTTCGCCGAGGCATTCAGCACTCCCGCACTGCTGTTGCCCTTGGCATACCTGGTTATCACCCTGCTTTTGATCGACGCGACCGAGTCCCTGGCGACGATCGCGGCCGTGGACAATATCGACCCATATCGCCGCCGCTCCGATCCGGACAAGACGTTGCTGGCGATGGGCGCGTCCAACGGCGCCTCCAGCCTGCTCGGTGGACTGACGATCATCCCCGGCATGGTCAAGAGCACGGCGAATATCATGGCCGGCGGCCGGACCCAATGGGCGAACTTCTACAACGCCTGCTTCCTGTTGGCGTTCGTGCTGCTCGGCCGCGAGGTGATCAACATGGTCCCGAAAGCGGTCCTGGGGGCCATCCTGGTATTCATCGGCTACAAGCTGTGTAAGCCCGCGCTGTGGCTCAAGATGGCGCGGATCGGGACGGAGCAGTTCGTCGTCTTCGTCACCACCGTGCTGGTGACCGTGGCGACGGACCTACTGGTGGGCATCGTCACCGGCATCGTCCTGGAGTTGGTGCTGAACCTGTGGTACCTGGGCCTCTGGCACACCCTGAGCAACGCGTCGGAATGCGCCAAGCCGAATTTCGGCGTGCGTTTCCTCAGTCTCTTCCGCAATCCGGTGTCCAAACGGGAAGTCGATGAAGACACGTACCACCTGTACCTGGATGGTCCCCTGGTGTGTTTCAACCTGTTCCACATGATTCGGGAGCTGGGACAGCTTCCGAACGGCACACGGACGGTGTATCTCCACTTGAGTTCCCAGGTGCCTCTTGTCGATCACACGACGGGTGAGTCTCTCCGTTATTACCTGGACGAGTTCAGCGGTCAGGACGAGAGTCCGAGGCTGGTGATCGAGGGGTGGGACCACATGCGGTCCCTGTCCAAACACGAGACGAGCACGCGGATCGCCATAGCCGCCGTCGAGAAGGTCTCCTCCGCGGATATCAAAAAGGTGGCCCTCACGGAGATCGAGAAGGTCGCCATCATCGATCTCGAGAAGGTGGCCGCGATGGATCGAGCCGAACAAGAGTTGAGGGTCGCTCAGGCCACGGATTGACGGCCGACTGAGTACTACCCGAGCAGGGTCCGCACCACCGCGTCGGCCAGCAGGCGGCCGCGCGGGGTGAGCACCAGCCTGTCGCCCTCGGATACCAGCAGCCCGTCCGCGACCGAGGTTTCGGCGCGTTCGCGTTCGGCGGCGGTCAACAGATTCAGCGGAAGCCCTTGGCGCAGTCGGGTTTTCAGCAGCACATCCTCGGTGTGCAACGCATCGGTGTCCAACTGCTCGAAACCGGAGACCGGCAGTTCACCGGCCGCCAACTTCTCGGCATAAGCGTTCGGGTGCTTGACATTCCACCAGCGCGTCGCGCCGACATAGCCGTGGGCGCCCGGGCCCGCACCCCACCACTGGCCGCCGTCCCAGTAACCGAGATTGTGCCGGCATTCACCGCCCGGGCGGCACCAGTTGGACACCTCGTACCACGACAGGCCGGCCCCGGAGAGCCGGGCGTCGGCCAATTCGTAGCGGTGTGCCAGCACGTCGTCGTCGGGGGCGGCCAGCTCCCCGCGCCGCACCCGCCGCGCCAGCGCGGTGCCCTCCTCCACGACCAGCGCATAGGCGGACACGTGGTCGACGCCGGTGTCGATCGCGGTGTCGACGGAGCGCAGCAGGTCGTCGTCGGACTCCCCCGGCGTGCCGTAGATCAGGTCGAGGCTGACGTGTTCGAAGCCCTCGGCCAGCGCCTCGCGGGCGGCGGCCGCCGACCGGTTCGGAGTGTGCACCCGGTCGAGCACGCCCAGCACCCGCGGGGACACCGATTGCATGCCAAGCGACACCCGGGTGAACCCGGCCGCGCGGATGGCCGCGAAGAAGTCGGGCCACGCCGACTCCGGGTTGGCCTCGGTGGTGACCTCGGCATCCGGCGCGAGAGCAAAGTGCTCCCGCACCATGCCCAGCAGCTTGGCCACGCGCGCGCCGCCCAGCAGCGAAGGCGTGCCGCCGCCGACGAACACGGTGCTCAGGGTCGGGCCGCCCAACCGCTCGGCCGCCAGCCCCAGCTCCGTTCCCAGCGCCTCCAGCCAGGCGTCGGGGTTGACGCCGCCCAGCTCGGCCGGGGTGTAGGTGTTGAAGTCGCAATATCCGCAGCGGGTTATGCAGAACGGGACGTGCACGTACAGCCCGAACGGCTGCCCGGGGTTGGGCCGCAGGGCGGGCAGGTCCACCGTGGCCTCGCGAAGGGTCATGCCGAATTTTCCCACGGCGCCGGCCCGCGCCGTCGCGCGAGACGAATCCCTGCAGGCCACACGGGGTAAAGCGCCGCCCGACGACGGGGAACGCGTTCCCAGGTGATTCGCGGCTGCGTTTGCCCGGACGTCCAGGATCGCTCGCTACTTTGGGTCAGCGTGAGAAAAAATATGACCTGATGACAAAGCCCGGCGCGACCCATGGCACAATGGCTGCCGTGACCGTCGCCAATCGCAGCCTGCGAATCGCCCTCGTGGCCCGGCGGCACATTGATCTCAAGCGCGTCTGCAGCTGTTGTTGTCGCTGTCTGCCTTGATGCCGTAGACCCGCCCCACCTGTACTCAGCTGGCTGCCGGATCTGCGCAGCCGAAATAAAAGCGGTGTGCTGCGCGTCCAAGCCTGCGATGTTCGCGAAGGAGATCCCGATGACCACAGCCCGTCCCGCGAAGGCTCGCGACGAGGGCCAGTGGGCGCTCGGGAATCGCGAGCCGCTCAACGCCAACGAAGAGTTCAAGCAGGCCGGTCCGCCACTTGAGGTACGGGAACGCATCGAGAACATCTACGCCAAAGAAGGCTTCGACAGCATCGAGAAGAACGACCTTCGCGGCCGGATGCGCTGGTGGGGCCTGTACACCCAGCGTGAGCAGGGTTACGACGGCAGCTGGACCGGCGACGAGAACATGGACAAGCTCGAGGCCAGGTACTTCATGATGCGCGTGCGCTGCGACGGTGGCGCGCTGTCCGCTGCCGCCCTGCGCACGCTCGGACAGATCTCGATCGAGTTCGCCCGCGACACCGCCGACATCTCCGACCGGGAGAACGTGCAATACCACTGGATCGAAGTGGAGAACGTCCCCGAGATCTGGCGGCGGCTCGACGCGGTCGGCCTGCAGACCGCCGAGGCATGCGGCGACTGCCCACGCGTGATCCTGGGCTCGCCGCTGGCCGGCGAATCGCTGGACGAGGTACTCGACCCCACCTGGGCGATCGACGAGATCGTGCGCCGCTACATCGGCAAGCCCGACTTCGCCGACCTGCCGCGCAAGTACAAGACCGCGATCTCGGGCCAGCAGGACGTCGTCCACGAGGTCAACGACATCGCGTTCATCGGCGTCAACCACCCCGAACACGGCCCCGGCCTGGACCTGTGGGTCGGCGGCGGCCTGTCGACGAACCCGATGCTGGGTCAGCGGGTCGGCGCCTGGGTTCCGCTGGAAGACGTGCCCGAGGTCTGGGCGGCGGTCACTTCGGTGTTCCGCGATTACGGCTACCGGCGGCTGCGTGCCAAGGCGCGGCTGAAGTTCCTGATCAAGGACTGGGGCATAGAAAAGTTCCGGGAAGTCCTGGAGACCGAATACCTCAAGCGTCCGCTGATCGATGGGCCGGCGCCCGAGCCGGTCGCGCATCCGATCGACCATGTCGGGGTGCAGCGGCTCAAGAATGGTCTCAACGCCGTCGGGGTCGCCCCGATCGCGGGGCGGGTGTCCGGCACCATCCTGGCCGCGGTGGCCGACCTGGCCGAGCGGGCCGGATCCGACCGCATTAGGTTCACCCCGTATCAGAAGCTGGTCATCCTCGACATCGCCGACGAGAAGCTCGATGATTTCGTCGCCGGCCTCGAGGCGCTGGGGTTGCAGTCGCGGCCTTCACATTGGCGCCGAAACCTGATGGCGTGCACCGGGATTGAATTCTGCAAGCTGTCCTTCGCTGAGACCCGGCTGCGGGCACAGTCGTTGGTGCCGGAGTTGGAGCGTCGCCTCGAAGACATCAACTCCCGCCTGGACGTGCCGATCACGGTCAACATCAACGGCTGCCCGAACTCGTGCGCGCGGATTCAAGTCGCCGACATCGGGTTCAAGGGTCAGATGGTCGACGACGGCCACGGCGGGTCGGTCGAGGGCTTCCAGGTGCATCTGGGCGGCAGCCTCGGCCTGGACAGCGGTTTCGGCCGAAAACTGCGTCAGCACAAGGTCACCAGCGACGAGCTGGGCGACTACATCGAGCGGGTGGTACGCAACTTCATCAAGCACCGAAGCGACGGTGAACGATTCGCGCAGTGGGTCGTTCGCGCCGAGGAAGGCGATTTGCGTTGAACGGAGAACTGACGATTCCGACGGAAGCCCAACTGCGCCAGTTGGCGGCGCGGGGCGCGGCCGAACTCGAGGGCGCCAGCGCCACCGAGTTGCTGCGCTGGACCGACGAGAACTTCGGCGGTGTCAACGGGCCGCGCGGCTGGGCGACGTGTAACTACGTCGTGGCGTCCAGCATGCAGGAGGCCGTGCTGATCGATCTGGCCGCCAAGGTGCGCCCGGGCGTGCCGGTGATGTTCCTGGACACCGGTTATCACTTCGTGGAGACCATCGGCACCCGGGACGCCATCGAGTCCGTCTACGACATCCGGGTGGTCAACGTCACGCCCGAGCACACGGTGGCCGAGCAGGACAGGTTGCTGGGCAAGGACCTGTTCGCGCGCGACCCGAGCGAGTGCTGCCGGCTGCGGAAAGTGGCGCCGCTCGGCAAGGCCCTGCGCGGCTACTCGGCGTGGGTGACCGGGCTGCGCCGCAGCGACTCGCCGACCCGGGCCAACGCCCCGGTGATCAGCTTCGACGAGGGCTACAAGCTGGTGAAGATCAACCCCCTCGCGACGTGGACCGACGAGGACATGGAGAACTACATCGACGAGCATGACGTGCTGGTCAATCCCCTTGTCTACGACGGCTATCCGTCGATCGGTTGCGCCCCCTGCACGGCCAAGCCGGCCGAGGGAGCCGACCCGCGCAGCGGGCGCTGGCAGGGGCACGCCAAGACGGAATGCGGGCTGCACGCGTCGTGACCGCCCTCGTGCTCACCGCGCACGGCAGCGAGGATCCACGCTCGGCCGCCAACGCGCGGGACGTCGCGGATCGGGTGGCGCGCATGCGGCCCGAGTTGGACGTGCGGCTGGCCTTTTGTGAGCTGAACGCCCCCAGCCTGGCCGAGGTGCTCGGCGGCCTGTCGGGCGAGGCGGTGGTCACCCCGTTGCTGCTGGCCGATGCCTACCACGCCCGCGTAGACATCCCGGCCCAGATCGCCCAGACACGTGTCGATGCCGCCCAGGCCGACGTGCTGGGCGAGGATCCGCGGCTGATCACGCTGCTGCGGCAGCGGGTTACGGACTTGGGCGTCTCCCGGCACGACGAGCGGGTCGGCGTGCTCGTGGCGGCGATCGGGTCGTCCGACCCGATGGCCAACGCGCGGACTCGGCAGGTGGCACCCCGTCTGCTGGCGGGCACCGGCTGGGCGGGGGCGACGACGGCGTTCGTGACCCGTCCGCAACCGTCGCTGGCCGAGGCCGCCGGCCGGTTGCGGCGGCAGGGCGCCCGGCGGGTGGTCATCGCCCCGTGGTTCCTGGCGCCGGGGGTGCTGCCGGATCGGGTGCGGAGGTTCGCCGACTATGCCGGCATCGAGCTGGCGGAGCCGTTGGGCGCGCACCGGTTGGTGGCCGAGACGGTGCTGGATCGCTTCGATGCGGCCCGCAGGACTCGCGCTGACGGGATCGCCGCCTGATTCGCCCGAACTGATCCCGCGTAAACTTCGTGGCTTGAACACCCGCTCGATTGGGGCATTGCTGGCAGCGCTGGTGGTGGGGCTGGCCGGGTGTGGCGGCGGCAAGCACGCGGCGACGCCCATCGCGTCAGGGCCATGCGAGATCGTTCCCAACGGCACACCGGTTCCCCAAAAGCCCTCGGCGCCTTCGGTTTCGGCAGGCATTGCGACCAACCCCGAGAACGCGACCGGCTACCGCCGCGACATGACCGTCGTGCGAACGGCGCACTACGCCGTGGCCACGGCCAACCCGCTGTCGACCCAGGCGGCATGCCGGGTGCTGCGCGACGGCGGCACGGCCGCCGACGCGCTGGTGGCCGCCCAGGCGGTGCTGGGGTTGGTCGAACCGCAGTCGTCGGGGATCGGCGGCGGCGGGTTCGCGCTCTACTACGACGCCCGCACCGGTTCCGTTCAGGCCTACGACGGCCGTGAGGTGGCCCCCGCGGCGGCAAGCGAGAACTACCTGCGCTGGGTCAGCGACGCCGATCACGCCGCGCCCATGCCCGCCGCGCGAGCCTCCGGACGATCGATCGGGGTCCCGGGCATTCCGCGGCTGCTCGAACTCGTGCACAACGACCACGGGCACCTGCCCTGGCGCGATCTCTTCGCCCCCGCGACGGCGTTGGCGGACAACGGATTCGACATCAGCCCCCGGATGGCCGCCGCCATCTCCGACTCGGCGGCCGCACTGCGCGTCGACCCGCAGGCGCGCGGATACCTCCTCAACCCGGACGGCGGCCCCAAGGCCCCGGGAACGCGGCTGACGAACCCGGCGTACTCAAAAACCCTGTCCGCCATCGCCTCCGCGGGCGCCAACGCCTTCTACACCGGCGACATCGCCCACGACATCGTCGCGGCGGCGCGCGACACCTCGGACGGCCGCACGCCGAGCCTGATCACCGAGGAGGACCTGGCGGGCTACGTCGCCAAGCGGCGCGACCCGCTGTGCGTGACGTATCGCGGCCGGCAGGTCTGCGGCATGCCGGCGCCGTCGTCGGGCGGCGTCGCGGTGGCCGCCACGCTGGGAATCCTCGAGCATTTTCCGATGGGCCAATACCCGCCCACCGACGTCGACCTCAACGGCGGTCGCCCCAGCGTGCTGGGCGTCCACCTCGTGTCCGAAGCCGAGCGGCTGGCCTACGCCGACCGCGACAAGTACGTCGCGGACCCCGATTTCGTCGGCATGCCCGGCGGTTCCCTCAGCGCGCTGATCGACCCGGGCTATCTGGCCGGACGCGCCGCCCTGATTTCACCGCAGCGCAGCATGGGAACCGCCAAACCGGGAGACTTCGGTGTGCCCACCGACGTCGCACCGCCCGGGACCGAGCACGGCACCAGCCACGTCAGCGTCATCGACTCCTACGGCAACGCGGCCGCGTTCACGACGACCGTCGAGGCGGCGTTCGGTTCGTTCCACATGGTCGACGGGTTCGTGCTGAACAACCAGCTCACCGATTTCGCGGCCGACCCCCGTGCGGCCGACGGATCGCCGGCCGCCAACCGCGTGCAGCCCGGCAAACGGCCGCGAAGCTCGATGGCGCCGACGCTGGTGTTCGATTCCTCGCCGGCGGGGCGCGGCGCGCTGTACGCGGTGACGGGATCGCCCGGCGGTTCGACGATCATCCAGTTCGTCGTGAAAACGCTTGTGGCAATGCTTGATTGGGGCCTGAACCCGCAGCAGGCGGTATCGCTGATCGACTTCGGTGCGCAGAACTCAGCGCAGACGAACGTCGGCGGCGAGGACCCCGAGATCAACACCTCCGATGACGGCGCCCATGACCCGCTGGTGACTGGCCTGCGCGCGCTGGGGCACCAGGTCAACCTGGCCGACCAGTCCAGCGGGTTGTCGGCGATCACCCGGAGTTCATCGATGTGGACCGGGGGCGCCGATCCGCGCCGCGAGGGTGCGGTGATGGGCGACAACGGATAACGCGGGTCCCGCGTGGCTCAGGCCGACGTCAGCGTGTTCTGATCCTCGTCCGTGTCGCCGACTCCGCCACGGGGAACCACGTCGCTCGGGAGGGGTGGCACCCGGGTGGCGCGCACGTAGACGGTGTCGCCGTCGCGTAGCGCGAGTGCTTCGGCGTCGCCGCGGGTGATCTGGGCGGTGAACGGGCCGCCGGTGGCCGCGCTGGTCAGTTCCACGCGGACCTCGAAACCCAGCGCGACCACCCGATCCACGGTCGCGCGCACCACCCCGATCGATTCGGCGGTGGCATCGGCGGTGGCCACCGCCATGTCGGGCTTGCGGCCCACCCGAATGTCATGCGGACGGACCAGCGCGCCGTTCAGCTCGGACACCGCACCGAGGAAGGACATCACGAACGAACTCGCCGGGGAGTCATAGACGTCGGTGGGCGAGCCGACCTGCTCGATGCGGCCCTTGTTGAGCACCGCGATCCGATCCGCCACGTCCAGCGCCTCCTGCTGATCGTGAGTCACCAACACCGTGGTCACATGCACCTCGTCATGCAGGCGGCGCAACCACGCCCGCAAATCCTCCCGCACCTTGGCATCCAACGCCCCGAACGGCTCATCAAGCAACAACACCTGCGGATCAACCGCCAACGCCCGCGCCAACGCCATGCGCTGACGCTGACCCCCCGAGAGCTGATTGGGATAGCGAGTCTGAAACCCACTAAGCCCCACCACCTCCAACAGGTTGTCCACCTTCTGTTTGACCTCGGCCTTGGGCCGCTTACGAATCTTCAACCCATAAGCCACGTTGTCGCGCACCGTCAGATGCTTAAACGCCGCATAATGCTGAAACACAAACCCGATACCCCGGCGCTGCGGCGGCACCCCCGTCACATCACGCCCATTAATCGTCACCGTCCCGCTATCCGGGTGATCCAACCCCGCGATCGCACGCAACAACGTCGACTTACCCGACCCACTCGGACCCAACAACGCCGTCAACGACCCCTTGGGCACCACAAAATCCACATGATCCAGCGCGACGAAATCGCCATAACGCTTATAGGCGTCCCGCACCGTGATCGCGTGCTCGCGGCGCTCGGTCGGGTGGTCTGTCATCTGCGAGTCTCCTTGTCAGGCTTGCTTGGTCGCTCGTGCCCGGCGGACGTCGAGAACCAGCTGGAAAATCAGGACCAGCACGGCCACACCCATCAGCAGCGTCGACAGCGCGTAGGCGCCGTATTCGGCGCCGCGGTTGTACCGGTCCGCGACCAGCAGCGTCAGCGTTTGCGACTTGCCCGGCAGGTTGGACGACACGATGATGACCGCGCCGAACTCGCCGAGCGTGCGCGCGACGGTCAGCACGATGCCGTAGGTCAGTCCCCACCGGATGGACGGCAGCGTGATCCGCCAAAACGTCTGCCACCAACTCGAACCCAGGGTGGCCGCGGCCTCCTCCTGGTCGGTTCCCAGCTCGTGCAGCACCGGCTCCACTTCGCGCACCACGAACGGCAGCGTGACGAAGATGCTGGCCAGCACGATGCCCGGCAGCCCGAAAATGATCTTGAGGCCGAGGTTGTTCTCGACGAACCCGAAAGCGCCGCCCGCCCCCCATAACAGGATCAACGCCACACCGACGATGACGGGCGAGACCGCGAACGGCAGGTCGATGACGGCCTGCAGCACGCCCTTACCGCGAAAACGGTTGCGCGCCAGCACCAGCGCGGTCGGAATTCCGAAAACCACGTTGAGCGGCACCACGATGGCCACCACCAGCAGCGTCAGGTTCAGCGCCGACACCGCCGCCGGCGTGCTCACCCAGTCGAAGAACTGACCGACCCCTGGGCGAAACGTCCGCCACAGGATCAACGACACGGGAACGACGAGCAGCACGAAAATGTATGCGAGCCCGAGGAATCGGATGAGGTAGCGAGACCTCGTCGACGACGCCGTCATCAACCCAACTCCTCGCGTTTGGCCGCGCGGCCGCCCACGAGCCGCAGGAGGAACAGCACGACGAAGGAGATGGCCAGCAGCACAATGGATATCGCGGCGGCGCCGGTGCGGTCGTCGTTCTCGATCAGCGTGCGTATCCACTGGGAGGACACTTCGGTCTTGCCCGGCACCGCGCCGCCGATCAGCACCACCGAACCGAATTCGCCGATCGCCCGCGAGAACGCCAGGCCCGCACCGGATAACAGGGCCGGGGTCAGTGCCGGCAGCACGACCGAGGTGAAGATCTTCGGGCCACTGGCGCCCAGCGACGCGGCCGCCTCCTCGGTCTCGCGATCGATCTCCAGCAGCACCGGCTGGACGGCGCGCACCACGAACGGCAGTGTGACGAACGCCAGCGCCACCGCCACGCCCCACGCGGTGTGCTGCAGGTGCAGCCCCACCGGGCTGTTGTTCCCGTACAGGGCCAGCATCACCAGGCTGGCGACGATGGTCGGCAGCGCGAAGGGCAGGTCGATGATGGCGTCGACGAGCCGCTTGCCGAAGAAGTCGTCGCGCACCAGCATCCAGGCGATCAGCAGCCCGAAGACCAGGTTGACCGCCGTCACCCCGGCGGAGATGGTGAGCGTCACCCGAAACGATTCCAACGCGGCGTTCGACGTCACGGCGAGCCAGAACGCGTGCCAGCCGCCGCCGGCGGCCTGCCACGCGATCGCCGCCAGCGGCAACAGCACGATCACCGACAGCCACAGCGTCGCCACGCCGACCCGAAGCGATGTGGTGCCTGCTCCGCGGGGCCGCCAGGCGGCCCGGGCGGCGTCCGGCGCAACGGTCGCCGTCATCCGGTGGCCTTCGTGTAGATCTTGGTGATGCTGCCGGTGTTCTTGTCGAAGAGCTGCGGGTCCACCGTGCCCCAGCCACCGAGTTGGGCGATCGTCCACAGCTTCGCCGGTGCGGGGAACTGATCGCGGAAGTCGGCGGCGACGGCGGGGTCGACCGGCCGGAAGCCGGCCTGGGCCCACACCTTCTGCGCCGCCGCGGTGTACTGGAAGTTCTTGAACGCGACGGCGGCGGCCAGGTGCGGGCCGGTGGTCACCACCGCCAGCGGGTTCTCGATCTTGAAGGTCTGCGGCGGGTTGACGTGCTCGACCGGCTTGCCCGCCCGCTCGGTCGCGATGGCCTCGTTCTCGTAGCTGATCAACACGTCGCCGCTGCCCTGGACGAAGACGTCGGTGGCTTCCCGTCCCGAGCCGGGACGCAGTTTCACGTGTTCGCTCACCAATTTGTGGATGAAGTCGATGCCGGCCTGACCGTTGGCGCCGCCTTCGCTCTTGACGGCGTACGGGGCGAGCAGATTCCACTTGGCCGACCCCGAACTCAGCGGGCTCGGCGTGATGACCTCAATGCCGGGCCGCAGCAGGTCATCCCAGTCCTTGATGTTCTTCGGATTTCCCTTGCGCACCACCAGCGAGACCACCGACCCAAAGGGGATTCCCTTGGTGGCGTCGGTGTTCCAATCCTTGGAGACCTTGCCCGCCTTCACCAACCGGGTGACGTCGGGCTCGACCGAGAAGTTGACGAGATCGGCCGGCTTGCCCTCGGCCACACCGCGGGACTGGTCGCCGGAGGCGCCGTAGGAGGTGATCACCTGGATGCCCTTGCCCTCCTCGGAGGCGTTGAAGGCGGGAATCACCTTGCTCCAACCGGGTTCTGGGGCGGAATAGGCGACCAGCGTGAGACTCGTGTGCGCGTTGCTGGGGCCGCTGCCGCCGACGACGTCGCTGGGGCCGCCCTGGCACGCGGCGACGACACCGACGATCAGCGCGAGTAAGACGACAGGCCGCCAGCGCGCAGTGCTGCCGATGTCGGTGAGCATTGGTGGCCTTTCATTGCTGTTCAAGCGGGACAACTTTCGGGATCCCGTTGTAGCGGAAAGGCGATACGACTTCAGGAGAGTCGACGACTCCTACCAAACCGCGCACGGGTGGGAAGTCAGCGACAACAGTGCACAAAGACGGCGCATTCGACGACGCCGGTTGCCATGTGCATGTCGCGAAGCCTAACAGGAATTCGCCGGGCCGCCACCGCGCGCCGGCTTGCGCATCAGTGCGTCGCTAGCCATGTGACGATCACCAGCACCACCAGCGTGACCAGAATCAACGTCACGTGCGACCGAGGCATGCGCGTTACCCGGGCGCCCCATCGGCGTGCCGAACGCGGCGCATCAACTTGATGCCCCTGCCGAGCAGGCGGTCCAGCAGGCCGGCCGTGACGTAGGCCACCGCCAAAACGACGGGCATCACGATCATGGCTTGCAGCACAAACGCGAGGCCCGAGAGCCACAGCTCGTTGCCGTCCCACCAATTCAGGAACCCGCCCACCCGGCTCACACTATTCGCCACGGCACCCCGACACCTAATGGAAACATTGGACGCCGGGCAGGTTGACAGTCGATGATGTCGGCATGGTCCTGCACGCCCAACCCGCCGACCAGCCGGCCGACGGTGCTCCCGCGGAGGCACGCCTGGAAGCGTTCGAGGCGCCTCCCGAAACGGCGCTGGCTTCGCCGATCGATTTCAGCGCGCCCGCGCCGCTCGCGCCCAGCACGTCGCTGCGGAACCCGTTTCCGCCGATCGCCGACTACTCGTTCCTCTCCGACTGGGAGACGACGTGCCTGATCTCCCCCGCCGGGTCGGTCGAATGGCTGTGCGTGCCCCGACCCGACTCCCCGAGCGTGTTCGGCGCGATCCTGGACCGTAGCGCCGGCCACTTCCGGCTCGGCCCCTACGGCGTCTCGGTGCCGTCGGCGCGCCGCTACCTGCCGGGCAGCCTGATCATGGAGACCACCTGGCAGACCCACACCGGGTGGCTGATCGTGCGCGACGCGCTGGTGATGGGCCCGTGGCACGACATCGAGCGCCGCTCGCGAACCCATCGCCGCACCCCGATGGACTGGGACGCCGAGCACATCCTGCTGCGCACGGTTCGCTGCGTCAGCGGCACGGTCGAGCTGATGATGAGCTGCGAGCCGGCCTTCGACTACCACCGTGTCGGCGTCACCTGGGAGTACTCGGCCAACGCCTACGGCGAGGCCATCGCGCGCGCCAGCAAACAGCCCGACGCGCACCCGACGCTGCGGCTGACCACCAACCTGCGCATCGGGCTGGAGGGCCGCGAGGCGCGGGCGCGGACCCGGATGAAAGAGGGCGACGACGTGTTCGTCGCGCTGAGCTGGACGAAGCACCCGGCGCCGCAGACCTACGAAGAGGCCGCCGACAAGATGTGGCAGACCACCGAGTGCTGGCGGCAGTGGATAAACATCGGCAACTTCCCCGACCACCCGTGGCGCGCCTACCTGCAGCGCAGCGCGCTCACGCTGAAGGGCCTGACGTACTCGCCGACCGGCGCACTGCTGGCCGCCAGCACCACGTCGCTGCCCGAGACGCCGCACGGCGAGCGCAACTGGGACTACCGCTACGCCTGGGTCCGCGACTCGACGTTCGCGCTGTGGGGCCTCTACACCCTGGGCCTCGACCGCGAGGCCGACGACTTCTTCGCCTTCATCGCCGACGTGTCCGGCGCCAACAGCAACGAGCGCCACCCGCTGCAGGTGATGTACGGCGTCGGCGGCGAGCGCAGCCTGGTCGAAGAGGAGCTGCACCATCTCTCCGGCTACGACCACGCCCGGCCGGTGCGGATCGGCAACGGCGCCTACGACCAGGTTCAGCACGACATCTGGGGCTCGATCCTGGACTCGTTCTACCTGCACGCCAAGTCGCGTGAGCAGATCCCGGAGACCCTGTGGCCGGTGCTGAAGAAGCAGGTGGAAGAGGCGATCAAGCACTGGCGCGAGCCCGACCGCGGGATCTGGGAGGTGCGCGGGGAGCCGCAACACTTCACGTCGTCGAAGGTGATGTGCTGGGTGGCGCTCGACCGCGGGTCCAAGCTCGCCGAGCGGCAGGGCGAGAAGAGCTACGCGCAGCAGTGGCGGGCCATCGCCGAGGAGATCAAGAACGACATCCTCGAGCACGGGGTGGACTCCCGCGGCGTGTTCACCCAGCGCTACGGCAGCGACGCGCTGGACGCCTCGCTGCTGCTGGTGGTGCTGACCCGGTTCCTGCCGCCGGACGACCCGCGCGTGCGCAACACCGTCCTGGCGATCGCCAACGAACTCACCGAGGAAGGCCTGGTGCTGCGCTACCGGGTCGAGCAGACCGACGACGGGCTGTCCGGCGAGGAGGGCACGTTCACGATCTGCTCGTTCTGGTTGGTGTCCGCGCTGGTCGAGATCGGCGAGGTGAACCGCGCCAAGCGGCTGTGCGAGCGGCTGCTGTCCTACGCCAGCCCGCTGCACCTCTATGCCGAGGAGATCGAGCCGCGCACCGGGCGGCACCTGGGCAACTTCCCGCAGGCGTTCACCCACCTGGCCCTCATCAACGCCGTCGTCCACGTCATCCGGGCCGAGGAGGAGGCCGACGGTTCGGGGACGTTCCAGCCGGCCAACGCGCCGGTCTAGAACGCCTCAGCTCAGCGCGCCGACCTTGTCGAGGATGGCGTGCGCGATGTCGACGGCACGGGCCCGGGGATCGGCGCCGCGGTCCGACGGCTCCGTGTTACCGAAGAAGGCGACCTCGACCTCGACCAGGCAATTGCCACGGACGCCAAGCGCACGACCCGACGGGAGCGACGCCGAATCCGTGCTGCGCGAGGCAAACCCCATCGAAATGTCGGCCGCCACAACCGAATCCGCGGTCTGAACGCTGGCGATCGTGGCCTTGAGCCGGAAAACCGTGCCGGACAAGGGCATCGTCGTGCCATCGCATTGCTGCCACTGCCGGGCGAATTTGTCGAACAGCGCCTGGGCCTCCGCGGGGCCCGGCAAGCTGACCACGCCCTCCTGCACGCTGGTCACCTCAACGGACTTGGGCGCGTGCCGCCAGGTTTGCACCGCGACGTGGCGCACCTTGCTGGATTGATAGACGGCTCGCTGCAGCATGGACGCGACGCCCAGGCAGTCGCCGGGCGAGAGCCATCCGTCGTCCAGCAACGCGTCGGGTCCGCCGAACCGCGGCCGGAAGTGGGGGTCAATCCTGAAGGACTGGTTGAGGATTCGCGACAGCGCCCGGTGACCGAGTAGCACCTGTTTGATGGTTTGCCCGGTCAGCGATCGCGGAGCCATGCCCGGCGCCGGCCGAGCCGTGCCGTCGACAACCGTGGCGCAGCCGGCTGTCGACATCACGACAAGCAGCGCGGCCACGCTGCACCAGTGCCGTGCCAGGCGCGTGGGACATCGTCGCTGTGATTTACCTCTCATACGCGCGTCATTCATCTTTCGGCTCCTTTTAGTTCACCGAAAGTTTACTTTTGAAAGGTCCGGGCCGCAGTAGGACACACCGAAGCCTCAGCGGCAAGGCAGCAACGTCTCAGGCCGCGGTAAGGCGCCGCGTCAGCTCAGGGCGCTGACCTTGTCCATCATCGCGCGCGCGACGTCGATGCCGCTGGTGTCCAGGTTGCCCGATCCCGGGTCCGACGGGCGTCGGTCGCCGAAGAAGACTACCTCCACCTCGACGAGGCAGTTCAGCCGCACCCCGATGGCTCGCGCCTGCGGCGTGGGCCGCAGCGGTGGCATGTTGGGCAGCACCGACGTCGCGGTGTTGGTCGCCGCGACAATGGTTTTGGAGGCATCCGGCACGCGAACGTCGCTGATGACGATCGTGGTGCTGATGGGGCCGTTCTGCTCCGTCGTCGTGGTGCCGTTGCACTGCTGCCACTGCTGGGAGAACTGCGCGAACAGGGCCTGGGCTTGCGCGGCAGAAGGTAGGGCGACCACACCCTCGATGACGCTGATCACTTGCGCCGGATCGCCGTTGTTCCACCACGACTGCGACGCAACGTCTTTGACGTCCGCGGATTGGTAGACGCTTTTCTGCAGCATCGCCGTGACGCCGAGGCAATTGGCCGGCGACACCGATTCGTCCTTCTGGCTCAGCGCGTCGGGACCGCCGAACTCGACCGGCTTGCGGGTGGCGAAGGGCTGGTTGAGCATCCGGGACAAGGCGTCACCGTCGAGCAACACTCGCCTGACGGTGTCGCCGGAAAGCGGTCGCGGCTTCAGATTCGGCGCCGGCTTGGCCGTGCCATCCACGACCCCGCCGCAGCCCGCCGCCAACGCGGCGACCAACATCAAGGCCGTCGCGGGCCCAACTATTCGCACGGCTACTTCTTACCCTTGTCCCCGGCGGCGTCGGTGGACAGCGCGGCGACGAACGCCTCCTGCGGCACCTCGACCCGGCCGATCGTCTTCATCCGCTTCTTGCCTTCCTTCTGCTTCTCCAGAAGTTTGCGCTTGCGGGTGATGTCACCGCCGTAGCACTTGGACAGCACGTCCTTGCGGATCGCCCGGATATTCTCGCGGGCAATGATTTTCGACCCGATCGCCGCCTGCACCGGCACCTCGAACTGCTGGCGCGGGATCAGCTCCTTGAGCTTGGTGGTCATCTTGTTGCCGTATGCGTACGCCGAATCCTTGTGCACGATCGCGCTGAACGCGTCGACGGCCTCGCCCTGCAGCAGGATGTCGACCTTGACCAGTTCGGCCTCCTGCTCGCCCGCCTCCTCGTAGTCGAGGCTGGCGTAGCCGCGGGTGCGCGACTTCAGGGAATCGAAGAAGTCGAAGATGATCTCGCCGAGCGGCATGGTGTAACGCAGTTCCACCCGCTCGGGCGACAGGTAATCCATGCCGCCCAGCTCGCCGCGCCGCGACTGGCACAGCTCCATGATGGTGCCGATGAACTCGCTGGGCGCGATGATGGTGGTCTTCACGACGGGTTCGTAGACGATGCGGATCTTGCCCTCCGGCCAGTCCGACGGGTTGGTCACCCGGATTTCAGCGACCTCGTCGCCCCGGTCCTCTTTGACCACGCGGTAGACGACGTTCGGCGACGTCGAGATCAGGTCCAGGTCGAATTCGCGCTCCAGGCGCTCGCGGGTGATCTCCATGTGCAGCAGGCCCAGGAAGCCGCAGCGGAAACCGAACCCGAGCGCCACCGACGTCTCCGGCTCGTAGGTCAGCGCGGCGTCGTTGAGCTGCAACCGGTCCAGGGCGTCGCGCAGATCCGGGTAGTCCGAGCCGTCGACGGGATACAGCCCCGAGTAGACCATCGGCTTGGGTTCGCGGTAGCCCGTCAGCGCCTCGGTGGCGCCGTGCCGCGCCGTCGTCACCGTGTCGCCGACCTTGGACTGCCGGACGTCCTTCACCCCGGTGATGAGATAGCCCACCTCCCCCACCCCCAGGCCCTCGCTGGGCTTGGGCTCGGGCGAGACGATGCCGACCTCGAGCAGTTCGTGGGTGGCGCCGGTGGACATCATCGCGATGCGCTCCCGCGGGGTGATCTTGCCGTCCACCACCCGCACGTACGTCACCACGCCGCGGTAGATGTCGTAGACGGAGTCGAAGATCATGGCCCGGGTGGGCGCGTCGGCGTCGCCCTGCGGCGGCGGGACCTCACGCACGACGTGATCGAGCAGGTCGGCGACGCCCTCCCCGGTCTTGCCCGACACCCGCAGCACGTCTGCGGGCTCGCAGCCGATGATGTGGGCGATCTCGCCGGCGTAGCGGTCGGGGTCGGCGGCCGGCAGGTCGATCTTGTTGAGCACCGGGATGATGTGCAGGTCGCGGTCCAGCGCCAGGTACAGGTTCGCCAGCGTCTGGGCCTCGATGCCCTGGGCGGCGTCCACCAGCAGGACCGCCCCCTCGCAGGCCTCCAGCGCGCGCGACACCTCGTAGGTGAAGTCGACGTGGCCCGGGGTGTCGATCAGGTGCAGGACGTAATCTTGGTCCCCGACCTGCCAGGGCAGCCGCACGTTCTGCGCCTTGATGGTGATGCCGCGCTCCCGCTCGATGTCCATCCGGTCGAGGTACTGGGCGCGCATCGACCGCTCGTCGACGACGCCGGTGAGCTGAAGCATCCGGTCCGCCAGCGTCGACTTGCCGTGGTCGATGTGAGCGATGATGCAGAAATTCCGAATCTGCGCCGGCGGGGTGAAGGTCTTGTCGGCGAAACTGCTGATGGGAATCTCCTGGTCTGGGCCCGCTTGAGACCGCTTGAGCGGTGTGTCCAGGGTATCCGTGCGGGGCGGCCGGGACCTAGTTGGACACATTCGCGGCCGTCCGCCCGCGTCTATGCTGCGAATATGGCGTCTCCCCGCAAATCCCAGTGGAGGACCATCCAGCGGTTCGCCCGCAACGCGGTGATCTATGCGCAGACCGCCCAGGTCGTCGCGCGGGAGCTGCAGCACGCCGTGAAGCTCACCGCGACCGTCATCGCCGCGGCCGCACCACAGTCACCGGCCGAGATCGCGGCGGGGCGGCCGGTGACCCGCACCAGCTTTCCCACCGCCCACCGGGCGCGAAAGCTCGTGTACGCCCCGAACCTCGATGGCCGCGCCGATCCCGGCGAGATCGTGTGGACGTGGGTGGTCTACGAGGACGACCCCACCCGCGGCAAGGACCGGCCGGTGCTGGTCGTCGGCCGCGACCGCCGCGTCCTGCTGGGGCTGATGGTCTCCAGCCAGGAGCGGCACGCCGGTGACCGCGACTGGGTCGGGATCGGGGCCGGCGCCTGGGATTACGAGGGCCGGGAAAGCTGGGTCCGCCTGGACCGGGTGCTCGACGTGCCCGAGGAGGGCATTCGCCGCGAGGGCGCGATCCTGGATCGCGAGATCTTCGACGTCATCGCCGCCCGGCTACGGGCGGACTACGCCTGGAGCTAGGCCGGGCCGTCAGCCCCGCCCGGCGACGATGCGGGCCGCAACGCGGCCGGCTGAGGAGCCGGGCAGTCAGCCCCGCCCGGCGACGATGCGGGCCGCAACGCGGCCGGCTGAGGAGCCGGGCAGTCAGCCCTGCGTGATGTAGGACTGCAGCTGCTGCTGCTCGGCCTCGAGTTCCTCCATGCGGGTCTTCACGACGTCACCGATGCTGACGATGCCGATCAGCTTCTTGCCGTCCAGCACCGGCACGTGGCGCACCCGGTTCTTGGTCATCAGCACGCTCAACGAATCGACCGTGTCGGATTTCGTGCAGCTGGCGACGTTGGCGGTCATGATTTTCGAGACGGGCCGCGATAGCACGCTGGCGCCGTGGGTGTGCAGTTGGCGAACGACGTCGCGCTCCGAGACGATGCCGACGACGCCCTCGTCGCCGACCACCACCATGGCGCCGATGTTTTGGTCGGCGAGGCCGGCGAGCAGCTCCTTGACGGTCGCGTCGGGGTTGATCGTCACCACCGCCGCGCCCTTGTTCCGCAAGACATCCGCAATCCGCATCAAGGCCTCCAGCCCGGTTGTGATCCGCTTCACATCAGGCTACGGCTAACTCGCCCGGCGGGAAAGCCAACACGAAAAGCGGCAACCGCGGGCTCCCATACCCTCCGATTCCCGGCCCAAACTCGCATCGGTCAAATGCGCCTGCCGCCCTGTGCGGCTTGCGAGGATGGGGCCATGATCGAGATCACCCTGCTGGGCACCGGAAGCCCCATCCCCGACCCGAACCGCGCCGGGCCGTCGACCCTGGTGCGGGCCGGCGGGCAGGTGTTCCTGGTGGATTGCGGGCGTGGGGTGCTGCAGCGCGCGGCCGCCGTCGGCGTGGGCGCCGCCGGGTTGTCCGCGCTGCTGCTCACCCACCTGCACAGCGACCACATCGGCGAGCTCGGCGACCTCCTGATCACCCGTTGGATCACCACCTTTGCGCCCGATCCCGCGCCGCTGCCGATTATCGGGCCGCCCGGCACCGCCGAGACCGTGGCGGCGACGCTCAAGGCGTTCGGCCACGACATCGGTTACCGGATCGCGCATCACGCCGACCTGAACGCGCCGCCGGCGGTCGAGGTGCACGAATGCACCGAGGGCCCGGTGTTCGACCGCGACGGGGTGTCGATCCGGGTCGCGCCGACCGACCACCGGCCGGTGGCGCCGACCATCGGCTTCCGCATCGAATCCGGCGGCACGTCGGTGGTGCTGGCCGGAGACACGGTCCCGTGCGCGGGCCTGGACGAACTGGCAAGCGGCGCAGACGCATTGGTGCACACCGTGATCCGCAAGGACATCGTCGTCAACATCCCGCAACAGCGGATACAAGACATCTGCGATTACCACTCCTCGGTGGAGGAGGCGGCGACGACCGCCGAGCGCGCGGGCGTGGGCACCCTGGTGATGACGCACTACGTGCCGGCGCCGGTGCCCGGGCAGGAGGAACAGTGGCGCGCGCTGGCCGCCACCAAATTCGGCGGGCGCATCGAACTCGGCGACGACCTGCATCGGGTCGAGGTCAACCCGCGGCCGTAGCCACCGTTCGACGAATATCGCTGCGGTGCAACGGCAATAGCGCGCCTGCGACCACCAGCCACGCCAGCGCCGAGACCCGCGCGATCGGCAGGATCACCGCGAGCGGCGGCCAGACCAAGACCAACGCCGCCGCTTCGGCCAGGGCCGCGATCGCCAGGCCGGCCCAGGCCAGCGGGCGCGGCGTCAATCCCAAGACGAGGCTGGGCACCGCCATGCCCGCCACCAGCAGCCCCAGCGCCACGATGTGGCCCGGGCCGCCGACCAGGAACACCAGGAAGTAGACGGCGCGGACCAGCGCGGCGTCGGCGCTGACGTCCGGCCGTGACAGCGTCCAGCCGAGCAACCCGGTCAGGCCCAGGGCACCCGCGGCCAGCGTCCCGCCGGCGAGGGCGATCGTCGCACCGGGGGCGGTGACCCCGAGTTGCCGCAACCGGGCGCTCGCCGTTGCCGCGTAGATCGCCAGCGGCACAGACGATCCGAACGCGGCCGTGGCCATGACTTGCACCGCGACCGGCTGGGCTCGGATGTACGCGATGACCGGGGCCGCTGGGCCGTAGGGCAACGGCATCACCCCGCCTAGCGCGACCCCGATCGCGAGGCCGCCGAACAGCAATCCGACACTCACGACGGCAAGCAACGCCAGCGGTGGTCCGCCCTGCCGCCGGCGGCCGGCGACCGGCCGATTTCCATCTGCTCGTGAATCGTTCATGCGATGAACGATATGCCGGGTTCAGCTAGTCCACAAGCCCGTGAATGATTCACATTAAGAATCATTCGCGAACGCTATGATGGCCCGGTGGCATCCGTTCCCGGCGACCGTCCCGACGGCGTGGCCTTCCTGCTGGCTCAGCTGGGCCATCACGCCGCGACGCTGTTCGCCGAACAGGTGGCCACCCTCGAGTTGACGCCGCCGCACGCAGGAATCCTGCGCGCCATCGCCGCGGAACCCGGCCGCAGCCAGCAGGCGCTCAGCGCCCAGTTGGGGATGCTGCCCAGCCGGGTCGTCGTCTACGTCGACGAACTGGAGAAACGCGGCTACGTCGAGCGGCGCCGCAATCCCGACGACCGCCGGTTGCACGCCGTTTACCTCACCGCCGCCGGAAAAAGGTTGATGCGCAAGCTCTCCGAGCTCGCACGCCAGCACGAGCTCCGGTTCGCCGCCACGCTCGACGCGAAGCAATACGGCACGCTGCGGGAGTTGCTCGCGGCGGTGGCACAGCAGCAGGGGCTGGCGCCGCATGTGCACCCCGGCTACAAAGCGATCGGTCGACTGGCAAACCCAACCGGTTGACCCTGGATAGCGATAGGATGCGCTTCGCCAGTACATCCACGACGGCGCGAGGTGCCGGATGTCGTTTGTAGTCGCAGGGCCACAAGCAATGCTGGAGGGCGCCGCCGATATGGCCGGCGTCGGTTCGGCGATCAGGCAGGCCAACGCGCTCGCGGCGACCCAGACGACTGCCGTGGAGGCCGCCGCCGCGGACGAGATATCCGTGGCCGTCGCCGCCCTGTTCGGATCGCACGGACAGAGCTACCAGGCCCTGAGCGCCCAGGTGACGGCGTTTCACGACCAATTCGTACAAAACCTGACCGCGGCCGGCGGCGCCTACGCCAGCGCCGAGGCCGCAAACGTCCAGCAGACCCTGCTCGGCCTGATCAACGCGCCCACCGAGGCGTTGCTGGGACGCCCGCTGATCGGCAATGGCGCCGACGGGGGGACCGTCGGCGGGATCGGGCAACCCGGCGGGGCCGGTGGCCTCTTGTTCGGCAACGGCGGCCGCGGCGGCGACAGCACTGCCGCGCTCGCGACCGGCGGTAACGGCGGGCCCGCCGGACTGATCGGCAACGGGGGTGCCGGCGGCCGAGGCGGGTCCGGCGACGTCATCAACGGGTTCGGCGGCACCGGGGGCGTCGGCGGCACCGGCGGGTGGCTGTTCGGCAACGGCGGGCCCGGCGGCCCCGGGGGCACCGGGGGAAGCGCCCCCGGCGGCCACGCGGGCGGCAGGGGCGGGTTCGGCGGGCAGGCCCTGCTGCTCGGCGCCGGCGGGGCGGGCGGCGTCGGCGGATTGGACAGCAACTTCGGCGGCATTGGCGGCGACGGTGGCAACGGCGCGCCTGGTGGACTGCTGTACGGCCCCGGCGGCGCCGGCGGCAACGGCGGCGCCGGCCTCCTCGACGGCGGGCTGGCCGGCCACGGCGGCCGCGCCATGCTGTTCGGCGACGGCGGGCCCGGCGGAACCGGCGGCAACGGCATGACCTTCGGTAGTAGTGGCGGGGGTGGCGGGGCCGGCGGGGCCGGCGGGGTATTCGGCAACGGCGGTGCGGGCGGCGGTGGCGGATTCGGCCTCCTGCAGGGCGGTGCCGGCGCCAATGGCGGATCCGCTGCGCTGCTGGGCCACGGCGGCGCCGGCGGAGTCGGCGGGGGCGGCGGCGGCGACGGTGGCGTGGGGGGTCGGGGCGGGTTCATCTACGGCGACGGCGGCTTCGGTGGTGGCGGCGGAGCGGGCACCACCACGCACACAGTGGGTGGGCACGGCGGTGACGGCGGCGCCGCGATCGGCTTGATCGGCAACGGCGGCAACGCGGGCGCCGGCGGGGCCGGCTTTGCGGCCACCGGGCCGGGTGGCGTCGGCGGCAACGGCGGGTCCGGCGCACTGCTATTGGGCAATGGCGGTCGCGGCGGTAACGGCGGCGCCGCGACCACGCCGTTGGGCGGATCCGGCGGTAGTGGCGGCAACGCTCAGCTGATCGGTTTCGGCGGCGCCGGCGGCACCGGCCTCGACGGCGGTTCCGGCGGAGTCGGCGGCGCGGGCGGCAAGCTGTTGGGCCTGCCCGGCCCGCACGGCTAGCGGTCTCCGCGTCGGGCTAGGCCAGCCGGGTGACCTCCACGACGACGTCGAGGTCGGTCGCGCCTTCGCCGGAGTAGATGCCCTTCAGTGGGGACACGTCGGCGTAGTCGCGGCCGACGCCCACGCTGACGTATTGCTCGTTGATCTCGCTCTCATTGGTAGGGTCGTAGTTCCACCAGGAGCCGATCCAGGCTTGCAGCCAGGCGTGGCTGCGACCGTCCACGGTGTCGCCGACGACGGCGTCATTTTTCGGATGCAGATATCCGGACACGTAGCGCGCGGGAATCCCCATGCCGCGCAACAGGATCAGGGAAAGGTGAACGAAATCTTGGCAGACACCCTGGCCGGCGTGCAGCGCCTCAAGGCCTGACGAGTGCACGCTGGTGGTGCCCGGCAGATAGTCCAGCTCCTCATGCACAAACTTGGCCGCGGCGACTACCGCCTCGGCGGGCTCGTGCCCTTTCGCGAGCCGTTTGTAGATGGGCCTCAGCCGCTTGGGGTCCGGGGTGCGGTCGGTCGGAGTCAGAAATTCGTCGAAGCGATCGATCACCGCCTCGGATTCCAGGTCGTCCCAGCCGACGTCGGTTTCGGGCCGCTCCGGCCGCTCGGTTTCCACGACCGAAGAAGACGTGACCGTCAGATCGGTGTGCGGCGCATGTAGGTCGAATGCCGTGACGGCGGTGCCCCAGTAGTCGGTGAAGCGATAGGAGCGGGTCGCCGGGATGGTTTCCACCCGGTTGAGGATGACGTTTTGCCGGGTGTCCGATTGCGGCGTCAGCCGAGCCTCGTTGTAAGACGCCGTGACCGCCGATTGGTAAGCAAATCCTGTGGTATGCACCACCCGGAGCCGCCACATCAGGTGTCTCCGTTGCGGGCAACCAGCTCAGCACTGTGACCGGCATCCGACCAAGCCACCCATGGTGTGACATGAAAGTACTGCTGCGACAAAGCCTCTCCGACGTCGTAGCACGTCTTCTGCAGGGCAGCCAGCCGGGTCTCGAGCGTGTCGAGTAATACCCCCGGCGGCATGAATTCCAGTTCGCTGCGCGCCTGTCCGAGCAGTCGCTGCGCTTCGACGGTGGCCCCCACCCGACTCTGTGGGTTGTGCACCAACTCTTCGATGCTGTGTTCGGCCAGCCTCAGCGAGTAGAACACCGATCGAGGGAACAGTCGGTCCAGCAACATGAACTCGACCACTCGACCGGCGTCGAGCGCGCCGCGGTAGGTGCGCAGGTACGTGTCGTGCGCGCCGGCCGAACGCAACAGCGTCACCCAGGCCGGCGAGGACGCGCTGTCCCCCACCCGTGACAGCAGCAACCGCACCGTCATGTCGACGCGCTCGATCGCGCGGCCCAACACCATGAAACGGTATCCGTCGTCACGGGACAGGGTGGAGTCGGCCAGGCCGGCGAACATCGCCGCGCGGCCCTCGATAAATGACAGAAATTCATGCGGGCCAAGACGTTTGGCGGCACGTTCGCGTTCGGGTAAGGCGTTGTAGGTGGTGTTGAGACACTCCCAGATCTCGATGGATGTCACTTCCCGCGCCGACTTCGCGTTCTCACGCGCCGCCGTGATCGCCTCGACGATCGACGTGCCACCACGGTCGTTGGTGCTGTAGGCCACCAGATCGGTCAGCGACCAGACATCCAATTCGTCATCGGGGGGCTCGACGCCGAGCACCCGCAACAACACCCGTGATGCGTGGTCGGGATCAACGCTCGAATCCTCCAGTAGTTGATGCAGCGCGACGTCCAGAATGCGTGCGGTGTCGTCGGCCCGCTCAACGTAGCGACCGATCCAGTAGAGCGCTTCGGCGTTGCGGGCCAACATCAGTGGACCACCCCTCGCTGCTGGTGTTGCTCTTGTTGCCGCTTCTGCTTCTGCTTCTTCTTCGGCGGCTCGGACTCGCCGGGATGGTCGCCGTTCGACTGCTGCTGGGTCGAATTGTCAACATCCGCCTTGGATTTCGGCAGCGAACGCACCACCTCGGCGGCCCCCAGCTCGCGGTCGGCCGCCGATGCGCGCGACGACGCCAGCACCCATGTGTCTTTCGAGCCGCCCCCCTGGCTGGAGTTCACCACCCGCGAGCCCTCCTGTAGCGCCACCCGGGTCAGACCGCCCGGGAGCACCCAGACGTCGTCGCCGTCGTTGACCGCGAACGGACGCAGGTCGACGTAGCGCGGAGCCAGGGAGCTGTCGATCTGCGTCGGCACCGTCGACAGCTCCATCATCGGCTGCGCGATCCAGCTGCGCGGATCGTCGCGGATCTTCTTCGCGACGGCGGCCAGCTCCTTCTCGGAGGCGTCCGGCCCGAACACGATGCCGTACCCGCCGGACCCCTCGACCGGCTTGATGACCAACTCGTCGACCCGCTCGAGCACCTCCTCGCGTTCGTCGGCTAGCCAGCAACGGAAGGTCTCCACATTGGCCAGCAACGGTTTCTCACCCAGGTAGTACTCGATCATCGTCGGCACGTAGGTGTAGACGAGCTTGTCGTCCCCGACGCCATTGCCGATCGCGCTGGAGATGACGACGTTGCCGGCGCGCGCGGCGTTGACCAGACCGGCGACCCCGAGCACCGAGTCGGCCCGGAACTGCAGCGGGTCCAGGAAGATGTCGTCGATGCGCCGGTAGATGACGTCGACCTGGGTTTCGCCCTCGGTGGTGCGCATGTAGACCTGGTTGTCCCGACAAAACAGGTCGCGGCCCTCGACCAGTTCGACGCCCATCTGGCGGGCCAGCAACGAATGCTCGAAGTAGGCCGAGTTGTAGACGCCAGGGGTCAGCACTACGACGGTCGGGTCGGCCTCGTTGGTGGCCGCGGAGTTGCGCAGCGCCCGCAGTAGGTGTGCGGCGTAGTCGTCGACCGCGCGCACCCGGTGACTGGCGAACAGGTTGGGGAAGACGCGGGCCATGGTGCGCCGGTTTTCCATCACGTAGGACACCCCCGACGGCGAGCGCAGGTTGTCCTCGAGTACCCGCCAGGTGCCCTTCTCGTCCTTGATCAAGTCGATGCCGGCTACGTGGATGCGCACGCCGTTGGGCGGGACGATGCCGGATGCCTGTCGGTGAAAGTGTTCGCAGGACGTGATCAGCCGGCGCGGGATGACGCCGTCGTTCAGGATCTCCTGATCGCCATAGATGTCGTCGAGGTACATCTCGAGGGCCCTGACGCGCTGGATGATGCCGCGCTCGAGCCTGGCCCATTCGGCGGCCGAGATCACCCGCGGCACCAGGTCAAGTGGGAACGGCCGCTCCTGGCCGGAAAGCGAGAAGGTGATGCCCTGGTCGATGAAGGCACGGGCCAGCGCTTCGGAGCGGGCTTCGAGGTCGGAGGCGTCCGACGGCGCGAGCTCGGCATAGATGCCCTTGTACGGGCCGCGGACATTGCCCTGGGCGTCGAACATCTCGTCGAAAGCCAGCGCGTAGGCGTCCGACGTCAGGTTGTAGCCGCCGAAAATCCGCTCGTAGCGCGCCACAGAACGCTTGGCACCTCGCGATCCACGCCTGGTTTTGTCCAGTTGAAGACTCACTTTTCAGATGCTGCCTCACATCGGCGTTCTGGCAGCCCACGGGTTCCCGTTTTGGGAGAAAACGTAACCGACTGATAACCTGGGCAGTCGCTATTGGGTGTGGGGCGCCCCCCGAAAAGCACCGCAAACACCGATTCGTAGAAGGAACTCACGCGTGGCCAACATCAAGTCGCAGCAGAAGCGCATCAAGACCAACGAGCGCGCCCGGCTTCGCAACAAGTCGGTGAAGTCCTCGCTGCGTACCGCCGTTCGCGCGTTCCGGGAGGCCGCCGACGGCGGCGACAAAGAGAAGGCCGCTGAGCTGCTGGTCTCGACCAACCGCAAGCTTGACAAGGCGGCCAGCAAGGGCGTGATCCACAAGAACCAGGCCGCCAACAAGAAGTCGGCGCTGGCGCGGGCCCTCAACAAGATCTGAGCACCGGGGCAGCTTCGTGGCCTCCTAGTGGCCCCGATCGGCCACCAATTCGGCGACCTGCCTGACCGCCGATTCCAACGCGTAGTCCGCGTCGGCGACGGCCCCCTTCACGTTGGCGTTGAGCTCCGCCACCACTTTCATCGCGACCGCAACCGTCTCGCGCGTCCAGCGCCGGGCCTGCTTCTGGGCTTTCTGCACGCGCCACGGCGGCATGCCCAGCTGCGACGCCAGGCGGTAGGGGTCGCCGGACAGCGGCCCCACCCGGCCGATGGTGTGCACGGCCTCGGCCAGCGCGTCGGCCAGCACCACCAGCGGCTCGCCGCGCATCATCGCCCACCGCAGCGCCTCGGTGGCTCCGGCGACGTCGCCGGTGACCGCCTTGTCGGCGATGTCGAAGCCCTTCACCTCCGCCTTCCCGCTGTGGTAGCGGCGCACCGCGGCGGCGTTGACGTCACCGGCGGTGTCGGCGACCAGTTGTGAACAGGCGGCGGCCAGCTCGCGCACGTCGGAGCCGACGGCGTCCAGCAGGGCCGTCACCGTCTCCTCGTCGACCTTGACCCGCAGCGCGCGGAACTCCTTGCGGATGAAGTCGATGCGCTCGCTGAGCTTGGCGATCCGGGCGCAGGGGTGCACCTCGGCGCCAAGCGACTGCAGCTCGGTGGCCAGCGCCTTGGCGCGCCCGCCGCCCGAGTGCACCACCACCAGCACCGTGCCCGCCGGAACGTCGGCGGCGCCCGCGGCGATGACCGCGGCCGCTTCTTTGCCCGCTTCGGCGGCCGCCTCCAGCACGACGATGCGCTCGTCGGCGAACAGCGACGGGCTCAACAGCTCGGCGAGTTCGTAGGTGCCGACGTCGCCGGCCCGCATGCGGCTCACCGGGACGTCATCGGTGCCGGCGCGCTCGCGCGCCGACCGCAGTACATCGGCCACCGCCCGCTCGACCAGCAGTTCCTCTTCCCCCAACACCAGATGAAGGTGCGCAACATCGCTCACCCCACGATCGTGTCACGACCCAGCGACGAGTGACGACAGCGTCCAGGCCAAGGCGCACGCGGCGACCCCTCCCCCCGCCCATCCGAGAGCTCGGCGAAACCAGCGCCACCGCCAGAGCAGCCGGGCCACCAGAAGCAGCGCCACCGTGCCCGCGGCGACCAGCGCCACGCCGGGCGCACCCGCCGGCACGGGCAGCGTCGCCGCGGGCGCGCCGGCCGACCACCTCGCCACGTGCAGGACCCACCACATTTCGGGCCCGGTGAAACGGATGAGCTGCTGCGCGCCGGCGGGCCACACCCCGCACAGCAGCGCCGCCGCGCTGCCGAGCACCGTGATCGGCGCGATCATGGGCGCGACCGCGAGGTTGGCCGCCACGGCGACCAGGCTGACCCGGCCCGAGATGCCGGCGACGAGCGGGGCGGTCACCAGGTGCGCGGCGCACGCGACGGCCAGCGCGTCGGCCAGCGGCTTGGGCCAGCCCCTGTCGACCAGGCGCCGCGACCAGGCCGGCGCGACGACGATCAGCGCGGCCGTCGCCAGCACGGACAACCCGAAGCCCACGTCGACGGCGAGCTGCGGAGCGACCGCCAGCAATATCAGCACCGCCGCCGACAGGGCCGGAATCGCCTGCCGCCGGCGCGACGACAGCACGCCCGTCAGCGCGATGGCGGCCATCACGGCGGCCCGCAGCACGCTTGCCGTCGGCTGTACGACGACGACGAACGCCACCAGCGCCACCGCGGCGAGGCAGACGGCGGCGCGCGGGCCGATCAACCGCGCCGAGAACAGCACCGCCCCGCACACGATCGTGACGTTCGCCCCCGAGACCGCGGTCAGGTGCGTCATGCCGGCCGCCCGAAAGTCGCGGCTCGTCTGGCCGGTGACGCCCGAGGTGTCGCCGAGAACCAGGGCGGGCAGCATCGCGGCCTCGTCGGCGGTCAGGGTCTCGCGGGCGGCGACGGCGAGCCGGCCGCGCACCCCGTGGGCGGCGCGCTGCACGGCGCCGGCGGTGCCCATCGTCGGCCGGCCCGACGCGTTGAGCACCGCGACCGTCAGGTCACGGCGCCCCGGACGGCTGATGCGCGCGGTGAACCGCATCGGCCGGCCCACCGTGAGATCGCCGAAGTCCGATGCCCGGGCGAAAACGACCACCCGGCCGGACATCTTGTCGTCGCGCAGGCGCTGCAGGCTGGCGCGAAACATCAGCCGGCCCGGGCCCAGGGGCAGCGCGCTCTCGGTGGGGCTGACCGTGACCGGCGCGGCCGTGCCGAACGCCGCCGCGATCGGGTGGCGAGCGACCGCGTCGGTGCGCAGCGCGATCGCCAGCCCATACCCGGTGCCCACCACGCCGACCGCCACCACGCCGGCGGCCAGCGTCCGCAGCGAACGGGCTCGGGCCGACCCGCGCGCCGCGTAGCACGTCAGCCCCGCCGCCACGACGAGCAGCACGACACAGCACGACGCGACCGCGCGTGCGAGCGGCCACCAGATCCCGGCGGCGGTGACCATCCAGGCGGTCAGCGCGGCCGGGACCAGGCGCACATCGAGGCGCGCCGAGGCCGGGCCGGCGGGGGCCGCGTCGCGCACCGCCGTCAGACACGAACCAGCGGGCGCAGTTTTTCCAGCCGCGCCGGGCCGATGCCATCGACATCGGCGAGCTGGTCGACGCTGGCGAATTTCCCGTTCGCCTGCCGCCAGGCCACGATCGCAGCGGCGGTGACCGGCCCGACCCCGGGCAGCGCGTCCAGCTGCTCCTGCGTCGCGGTGTTCAGGTCGAGCACCTCGCCGGCCTTCGGCTTCACCGTCCCCGAAGCCGGCCCCGGCGCCCCGGGCGCCGCCGTCCCGGCGGACACCGAGCTGCCCAGTGCCGCCCGCTGCCCCGCGACGGGAGCGAGCCCGACCACTATCTGCTCGCCGTCGCCGACCGGGCGGGCCATGTTCAGCCCGATGGTGTCGGCGCCGTTCACCGGTCCCCCGGCGGCCTGCAGCGCGTCGGCGACGCGGGCGCCGGGCGCCAGGGTGACCAGCCCGGGGGTGTGCACCAGCCCGACCACGCTGACCACCACCGGCCGGTCGGGAGCGGCGGGCTGCGCGGCGCCCGGGCTGGCCGACGACCTGGGGCTCGCGGTGGCGGCCTTCTCCACCGGTGGCAGCTTGGCCGACATCACCGGCGCCGGCCTGTCGCGCAGCAGGGTGAACACCGTCACGAGCACCGCGAGCGCGGCCACCACCGCCAAGGCGATGGCACCGGTGCGCCCGGGGTCGGCCCGCATCTTCGCCACCCAGCCCCGGTGGTCGGCCGAATCGGGAATCCAGCGCGGCAACAGCGAGTTCGGGTCCTCTGATTCGCCCAAGTCCGCGGCCTCTTGGTCCGACGATCCGTCGGCGGGCTCGGCTGCCGAATCGGTCTCCGGGTCGGCGCCGAGGCGCCGCTGCAGTCGCTCGCCGGGCAGTTCTGTTCGCATGCGCCGACCGTAGGCGCGCCGACCGCCACCACGGCCCCGCGCGGCGGCGTCGCGCCGCGGGGATGTGGACCAATCCGAGGCTGTGCACAACCACCGAACGGGATGGGTAAAGATGGGAGAGTCGCGACGTTCACCTCGACCAAAGGAGGCGGCCATGCAACTGGCGCTCACACCGGAGGAAGCCGCGTTCCGCGACGAGCTTCGCACCTTCTACACCACCCAGATCCCCGAAGAGCTGAGGGACCGGGTGCGCCAGGGCGCGGCCTCGGTGCGCCGCGAAGACATCGTCACCAGCCACAAGATCCTGCACGAGCACGGTCTGGCGGTGCCGAGTTGGCCCGTCGAATGGGGCGGCAAGGACTGGACGCCCACCCAGCACCAGATCTGGGCCGACGAAATGCAACTGGCGTGCGTCCCCGAGCCGCTGAACTTCAACACCAAGATGGTCGGCCCGGTGATCGCCGAATTCGGTTCCGAGGAGATCAAACAACGCTTCCTGCCGCCGACGGCCAGCCTCGACATCTGGTGGTGTCAGGGCTTCTCCGAGCCCGAGGCCGGCTCTGACCTCGCGTCGCTGCGCACCACCGCGGTCCGGGACGGCGACCACTACATCGTCAACGGCCAGAAGACCTGGACCACCCTCGGCCAGTACGCCGACTGGATCTTCTGCCTGGTGCGCACCGACCCGCAGGCGCCCAAGCGGCAGGCCGGCATCTCGTTTCTGCTCTTCGACATGAAGACGCCGGGCATCACACTGCGCCCGATCAAGACGATCGACGGCGGCCAGGAGGTCAACGAGCTGTTCTTCTCCGACGTTCGGGTGCCCGTCGATCAGCTTGTGGGACAAGAGAATCAGGGCTGGTCGTACGCGAAATTCCTGCTCGGCAACGAACGCACCGGCATCGCCGGCGTGGGGCGCACCAAAGTGCGCCTCGCCGAGGTGAAAAAGCACGCCGCGAAAACCGGGGTGCTAAACGATCCCCTGTTCGCGGCGCGGCTCGCCGAGGCCGAAAACGAGGTCCTGGCACTGGAACTCACGCAGTCGCGAGTGGTTTCGGATTCCGCCGACGGCCAGCCCAACCCGGCGTCGTCGGTGCTCAAGCTGCGCGGCAGCCAGTTGCAGCAGATCGCGACCGAGCTGCTGGTCGAGGTCGCGGGCCCGGACGCGCTGCCCGCCGACGGTGAAGACATCTCCTCGCCGTCCTGGGCGCAACACAGCGCGCCGCACTACCTCAACTACCGCAAAACGTCGATCTACGGCGGCAGCAGCGAGGTGCAGCGCAACATCATCGCGTCCACCATTCTCGGATTGTGAGGCAGCCATGGACTTTCAGTTGACCGACGAGCAGGGCCTGCTTCGCGACACCACCCGCGACCTGCTCTCGCGCACCTACGACCCGGAGAGCCGCAACAAGGTGATCGGGTCCGACCTCGGCTGGAGCCGGGATGTGTGGAGCCAGCTCGCCGACACCGGGATCCTCGGTCTCGGGTTCGAGCCGGAGGAGGCCGGCCAGATCGAGATCATGGTGGTGCTCACCGAGGTCGGGCGCCGGCTGGCCCCCGAACCGATCCTGCACGCCGCGCTCGCACCGGGCGCGCTGATCGCCGAGCTGGGCAGCGACGCGCAGCGCCAACAGCTCGACGAGGTCGCGGCCGGCCAACGCCTGCTGGCGTTCGCCCACCTGGAGCCGGGCCACCGCACCCCGTCGGCCACGGTCACCACTGCCGCTGCGCGGCAAGGCGATTCATGGACGTTGAGCGGGCGCAAGAACCCGGTGCTCGCCGGTGACTGCGCCGACGCGTTGGTGGTCAGCGCCGCATTGCCCGACGGCGGCACCGGCCTGTTCCTGGTCGACGCCGGCGCTGTGACGAGGCGCCCCTACCGGACGTTCGACGGGCAGCGCGGCGCGCAGGTCGATCTCGACGGCGCCGCCGCCGAACCGCTCGGCCGGGGCGGGGACGCGTCGCTCGCCATCCGCGACGCCGTCATCCGCATCCAGTCGGCCCTGTGCTCCGAAGCCGTCGGCGCGATGGAGGAAGCGCTCCGCCTGACCACCGACTACCTCAAGACCCGCAAGCAGTTCGGCGTGACGCTCAACAAGTTCCAGGCGCTGACCCAGCGGGCCGCCGACATGTACGTGTCGCTGGAGGTGGCGCGCAGCATGAGCTTCTACGCCGCGATGTCGATCGCCGACGGCAACCTCGACCCGCTGATCGCGTCGCGCGCCAAGGTGCAGATCGGCCGGTCGGGGCGGCACATCGCGCAGGAGTCAATCCAGATGCACGGCGGAATCGGCGTGACCGCGGAATACCCCGTCAGCCACTACGCGGCCCGGCTCACCGCGATCGAGCACACGCTGGGCACCTCGAACGACCACCTGCACAACCTGATCGACCATCTCGGCGACTACGACCTGGCCCGGCTCTAGCGCATGGCCGAGCTCTCCGAACGGGTTGTCGAGTTCCTGTCAGCCGGCACCCGCACCGGGATGCTCGGGTACGTCGCCGCCGACGGGCGGCCGCTGGTCGCGCCGGTCTGGTTCGTCGTCGAAGACGGTCAGCTGGCGTTCACCACCGGCCGAGACACCTCGAAAGGCCGTGCACTGGCCAGGGATTCGCGGGTCGCGATCTGTGTCGACGATCCGCATCCGCCGTATTCGTTCGTCCAGGTGCAGGGCGTGGCCTCGGTGAGCGAGCATCAGCCCGACGTGCTGGACATCGCGACGCGGACGGGCGCGCGCTACATGGGTGCCGAGCGCGCCGACGAGTTCGGCCGCCGCAACGCCGTTCCGGGCGAACTGGTGGTTCGGGTGCGCCCCACCAAGGTCATCTCCGGATTCGATATCGCCGACTGACGCGCGGGCGTCAACTCGGCTCCGCCGCAGGCGATTCCGCCTCCGCCGCAGGCGATTCCGGCTCCGCCGCAGGCGATTCCGCCTCCGCTGCCGGCGATTCCGCGTCCTCCGGGGCCGGGGCCGGCTCCGGTTCCGAATCCGGCAGCTGACCGGCGAGGTACTCGGCGAGCCCGCCGATCGTCGGATAGTCGAATACCGCGGTGGCGTTGATCGTGAACGCCCCACCGAACTGGCTGTACAGCCGGTTGCGCAGCTCGACCGCCATCAGTGAATCCGTGCCGAGGTCCAGGAACCGGCTGGTCGCGGCCGGCGGCTGGGCGAGCCGCAGGAAGCCTTGCACCTCGCGCTGCAGGAATTCGGTAATGAAGCCGGCGCGCTGGGCCACCGGTATTTCCTGCAGCTGCCGCAGCAACTCGCTGTCGCCGGTCGCCTCCGTGACGGCGCTCGGCAACACCAGGTCGAGTATCGGCGGCCGGGCAGCGCCCAGCAGCTTGGCGGCGCGCTGCCAGTTGGCCTTGATCACGGTCGCCTGCCCGGTCCCGCTGGCGACGGCCTCGGCGAGCGCATTGAGGGCGGCCGTGGGTTCCAACGGAATCAGGCCTTGCGCACCGAGATTGGCGCGGGCAGCCTCCGACGACGCCATGCCCCCCTTGCCCCAGGGGCCTAGGTTGACGCCGGTCGCCGGCAGGCCGTGCGCCTTTCGTTGCGCGACCAGGCCGTCGAGCATCGCGTTGGCGGTCGAGTAGTTGGCCTGGCCGGGCGAGCCGAGCAGGCTGGCCACCGAGGAGGACACGATGAAGAAGTCGAGATCGTCGTCTCTGGTCAACCTGTCCAGGTAGCAGGCGCCGAAAGCCTTGGGCGCCAACGCCGTGTGGAAGCGCTCCAGACTCTGCTGGGACAGCAGCGCGTCGTCGAGGACGCCCGCGAAGTGCGCGACCCCCGCGAGCGGAGGCAACTCCGTGCGGATCCGCTCCAGCAGGCTTTCGACTTGCGTCTCGTCGCCGACGTCGGCCGCGAAGACGTGGACGCGACACCGGTAGCGCTCGGTGATGTCGTCGATCGCGCGTTGCGCGTCCGCGTCGGGTGCGCGCCGGCTGGTCAACACGATGTCCCCGGCACCGAGCTGGGCCAGATAGGCCGCCGTGTGCAGGCCGATCGCGCCGAGCCCACCGGTGATCAGGTAGCTCCGATCGCCCCGCGGCTGAAGCGGTTTGGGCATCTGCACCACGATTTTGCCGATGTGGCGCGCCTGCTGCATGCGGCGGAACGCCGTCTTCGCCTCCGTCAGCGGGTAGATCTCGGCGGGCAGTGGTGTCCACTCGCCGCCGGCCAACCCCTGGGACACCTCGCCGAGCAGGCCACGGATGCGTTCGGGCTCCTGGAAGGTAACCGTGTCCAGCGCGACGATCTCGTAGGCGATGTCGGGGCGGGCCGCCGCCATATGCTCCGGGGACCAGATGTCGCGCTTGGCGATCTCGGCGAACCGGCCGCCCTGAGCGGTGGCCCGCACGGTCGCCTCGACGAACCCCTCGTTGGTCAGGCTGTTGAGCACCACGTCGACGCCCGCGCCGCCGGTGTCGGCGAGGATTTGGTCGGCGAAATCCGTGCTGCGCGAGTCGTAGACGTGCTCCACGCCCAGCTTGCGCAGCGTCGCGCGCTTGTAGGTGCTGGCGGTCGCGAAGACGGTCGCGCCGTGCTGCTGCGCCATCTGGATTGCGGCCAATCCGACACCGCCGCTGGCGGCGTGGATGAGGACACGGTCACCGGGCTTCAGCTGCGCCCAGTCGAACGCGAGCCGCGCCGTCAGCGCCGCGGCGGGAATCGTCGCCGCGTCCACCGCGCTCAGCCCGTCGGGTATCGGCGCCAGCAGCTGGGCCGGCACGTTGAACCGGCTGGCGAAGGCGCCCTGCATGAAGCCAAACACGCGCTGACCAACCTTGAGCCCGACCTCGAGTCCGGTGACGCCGCCGCCCAATTGGGTGACGACACCGGCGAAGTCGCCGCCGATCGGGCCCGGATCACCCGGGTAGAGGCCCAGCACGTTGAGCACGTCCCGGAAATTCAACCCGGCGGCCTCCACGCGGACCTGCACATAGCCGTCGTCCGGCGGCGGAACTTCCGCCTCGGTCAGTCGCAGGTTGTCGATGGCGCCGCGTTCGGTGGGCGCCAGGACGTAATCGGTTGCCCGCGGCATCGCGAGATGACCGCTGCGCGACCATTGCAGCAGCCGGGACGCCAAGAATTTGCCTTGCCGCACCGCGAGTTCGGGCTCCTCGATCGGCGTGCCGAGCAGACCTGCCAGCGCGTGCACGGCCTGCTCTGACCCGTCGCAATCGACCAGCCTGCAGCGCAGGGCCGGTTCCTCGTTGACGATGGTGCGCCCGAGGCCCCACAGGGCCGCCTGCACCGGGTCGACGGGCTCGCCGGATTCGGTGGCCACGGCGCGTTCGGTGACAATCCACAGGCCGCCCGGAAGTTTGACCGTCCCGTCGGCCTGCACGGTGTGCACGACGCTGAGCAGCTGGGCGATCTCCGCCTCCAGGCGCTCCGCGGATTGGGCGTCCGACTCTTCCGCACTCGGTCCTGCGCTGCGCCAGACGATCCCGGCGAACGGCATACCGCGCTCTTTCGCCTGGGCCAACAGCCGCCCCACGGGCTCCGGATCGGTGGTCGGATCAAAAGCGATGCAGCCCGCCAGCTCGGCCGCCAGTTCATCGAAGCCGGCAACCAGCCAGGTGCCGTTCACATTTCGGACGCCCTCGGTGTCGTCGTTCGACGGCGGGGCCGGCACCTCGTGCCAGCCGAGGGTGTACAGCAGCCGGGTGGCGTCGCCGCCGAGCCCGCGCAACAACGCCTCCCTGGGCGCGCGTTTGACCGTGAACTCGCGAATCCCACCGAGGCGGCGGCCATCCCGGTCGACGAAGTCGAGATCGAAGACCTGGGTTTCGCTGTCGAGGCCGCTGGTGTGCCACTTCGCGCGGCAGTAAAACCGCCGGGGCATCTTCTCCCGCAACTCCACCGCGCCGTACCGCAGCGGCAGGAACAGATCGCTCACGCCCTGCTCGGCGGCGAGAAGCGCCGGGAACGCCGGGAACGCGACGCCGGTGCAGAGGTCCATCAGCACCGGATGCATCGGCTCGGTTCCGAGGTGCTCGGTGAGTTCTTCGCCCACGCTGATATCGCCGATCGCCTCGCCCTCACCGAGCCACAACGACTTCAGCGAACCGGACCAGCTGGGCCCCCAGGCCAGCTCCATGTCGGCGAAGGTCTCGAAGAGCTGCTGCGGACGCATGCGGTTCATCCGCTCGATCACCGCGTCGATGGATTCCGGGGCTTCCGGGGACTCCGGGGACCCCGCCTCGAAATCGGCAACACCGGTGACGACCGTGCCGTCGGCGTTCAGCGACCATTCGGCATCGCTGACGCCATACGGGCGGCTGTCCACGCGGAAGCTCCAGCCGCCTGCGTCCAGCGGATGCAGGGTCAGCTGCACCTCGCGAGAAGCCTTCTCGGGCAGGATGATCGGCTCGTAGAAGAAGACATCCTTTACGTGCGCCGGCGTCCCGACGGCGGCGAGAGCCATCGCCGCGTAGGTCGCACCGGGAACGACGACGGTCCCGTAGATGACGTGATCGGAAAGCCACGGCTGCGACTTGACCGACAGCCGACTCGTGTAGACGCAGTCACCGGACGCGAGATCTTTTGCGCTACCCAGGATTCCGGACACACCGGCACCCGGTCCGTCGAGGCCGGCGATCCCGGACGTCTTGGGCCAGAAGTGACGGCGCTGGAACGGATAGGTGGGCAGTTCGAGCCTGCGGTGGGATTGACGATGCAGCGCGGCGAAATTGGGCCGGTGGCCGCTGACGTAGGCCGCGGCCACCGCTTCGGCGATCTGGCGCCGGTCGCCGATGCCCTTGCGCAGCGAAACGATCGCACGCGGGGCCGCCAGGTGCTCCGGCCAGACCTGCACCGCGGCCCCGGTCAGGACCGGTTGCGGGCCGATTTCCATCAACACCGAGCAGCCCAGCGCCGCGACGGTGCGCACGCTTTCGGCGAACTGCACCGGCTGTCGGGAATGCCGCCGCCAATATTGCGCGTCCAGCGGGGTGTCCGCCGTGAGCACGGCCCCGGTGCGGTTGCACACGAGCGGCAACGTCGGCACGGCGAACTCCATCCGCGCCGCGTACGACTCGAACTCGCCGAGTACCGGCTCGAGCAGCTCCGAGTGGAACGCGTGGCTGGTTTCCAGCCAGCTGCACCGGATCCCGTCACCGCCGCACCGGGCGAAGACCTGCTCCAGGTCCTCGCCGGGTCCCGAGAGCACCGTGTTCGGGCCGTTGTAGGCGGCCACCGACACCCGCGGGAAGTCGCCGGCGATCTCCTCGACGTATTTGGCGTCGGCGAACACCGCCACCATTCGCCCACCCTCGGGCAGGCTGCCGAACAGCCGGCCGCGCTCGGCGATCAGCCGTGCCCCGTCCTCGAGGCCGAAAACCCCGGCCACACATGCCGCCGCGTACTGGCCCACGCTGTGCCCCAGCACCACGTCGGGCTCGATGCCCCAGGACTGCCACAGCCGGGCCAGGCCCATCTCGACGGCGAAAAGCGCGGGCTGCGCAAAAGAGGTGTGCCGCAGCATCTTCCCGGCCTCGCCACCGGTTTCCCGGTCTGTCGCGAACAGCACCTCCAGCAAGGGGCGCGGCAGCATCCCGTCGACCGCGTCCGCGCATCGGGTCACCGTTTCCGCGAAAACCGGTTCCGCGTCGAACAATTCGCGTGCCATCCCCGGGTACTGGCTGCCCTGCCCGGTGAACAACCAGGCCGTCGTCGGCTTGTCCGTGCACTCGCCGCGCACCACTCCGGGTCGCATCCGGTTCTCGGCCAACTCGGCCAGCACCTCGCGGGCGCCCTGCACCGAATCGACGACCAGCGCGGCCCGGTGCTCGAAATGCGAGCGCCCGGCCCCCGCCGTGAAGCACACGTCGGCGATGTCGACCTTGGGGTGGGCGTTCAGCCAATCCCCGTATCGCTGGACCAACGCCACCAGCGCCTCCGGTGACCGCGCGGACAGCGGCAGCACCTCGACCGGTTCCTCCTGAGCGTCCGATTCCGACGATGCGGTGTCGTCGCGGAAGATGTCGCCCGTCGAGTACTCGTCGGCGGTCGCGGCAAGCGGTGGCGCCTCTTCGATCACCACGTGCGCGTTGGTGCCGGTGAACCCGAAGGAGCTGACACCGGCGCGACGCGGTTTTCCGTTGGCCTGCCACGGAATGGCCCTGTCGACGACCCGCACCGGCAGCGAATCCCACGGGATGTGCGGCGACGGTGTCTCGAAATGCAGGCTCTGTGGCAGCGTTTCGTGCTGCAGCGACAGCACGACCTTGATCAGGCCGGCGACCCCCGATGCCGACTCGAGGTGGCCGATGTTGGTCTTCACCGACCCGATCAGCAATGGCCGGTCCGCGTCACGGCCGGCGCCGAACACGGCACCCGCCGCCTGCACCTCGATCGGGTCGCCCAGCGCGGTGCCGGTCCCGTGGGCCTCGAGGTAGTCGACGTCCCCGCCTACGAGACCGGCGCGGGACAGCGCCATGCCGATAAGCCGTTGCTGCGCACCACCATTAGGCACCGTCAGACCGCTGGATGCGCCGTCCTGATTGACCGCGCTGCTGGGGATGACGGCGCAAACACGGTCACCGTCGCGCACCGCGTCGCTGAGCCTCTTGAGCACCAGAATCCCGCAGCCCTCGCTGCGCACATAGCCGTCGGCGGAGGCGTCGAAGGTCTTGCATCGCCCGACGGGGGAAAGCATCCTGGCGCGCGATGCGGCGATGATCGTCACCGGACTCAGCAAGACGTTCACCCCACCGGCCAGCGCCAGATCGCAGTCACCGGAATGCAGTGCCTGGCAGGCCTGGTGGACGGCCACCAGCGACGAGCTGCACGCGGTGTCGACCGCGACCGCCGGTCCCTCCAGTCCGAGCGCGAACGCGACCCGGCCCGAAATGGCGTTCAGCGCATTGCCGGTGATGAACTGGGGCTCGAGCTTCTCGACCGACTCGGCGGATAGCAGGTGCGAGTACTCGTTGGCGCCCACCCCGACGAAGATGCCGCTGCGGCTGCCGCGCAAGGCGGACGGCGCGTACCCCGCCCTCTCGAGGCCCTCCCAGACCGTTTCCAGCATGAGCCGCTGCTGCGGATCGATCCACACGGCCTCGCGCGGGGAAATGCCGAAGAATTCCGGGTCGAATCCATCGATCTCGTCGATGAATCCGCCGAAGCGGCTGTAGATCTTGCCCGGCGTCTCGGGGTCCGGGTCGTAGAACTCGTCGATGTCGAATCGGTCCTCCGGAATTTCCCGGATCGCGTCGACGCCGCCGGACAACACCTCCCAGAACGCTTCGGGATTCGGCGCGCCGGGAAAACGGCACGCCACCGCAACGATCGCGATCGGCTCATCCGTGCGGGTCGTCACGACCGGCGCCGGACGCGGCTTGGCGTCCGCCTGCTCGCCGAGACCGAGCACGTCGCCCAGCAGGTAGTCGGCCACGTCGACCAGGCGTGGGTGGTCCATCGCCAGGGTCGCCGGTATCTCCTTGCCCACTCCTTGCTCGAGGCGCTGCCGCAATTCGATGGCCATCAGCGAGTCCATGCCGAGATCGAAGAACCCGGCGTCCTCGCGGATCTCCGAGGCGTCGACTCGCGTCACCTCCGCCACGGCCTCGCGCAGGTAATCCACGACAAGCTTTTTGCGCTGCTGCACCGGCGCGTTGGTGAGCCGCTCGACGAGTCGAGTCGTCCCGGACGGCCCGGACAGCGTGGCCGCCTGCACGGAAGCCGGCACCTCGCGCTCCAGCTCCGCCATTAACGACCGCCGCCCCGCCTGCTGGTAGAGCGGCAGGAAGCGGGCCCAGTCGATCCGGGCCACCACCCCGTTGGCCGTCCCGTGCGCGGAAGAAGCCGCCATGAGCTCGGCCATCCCCGCCAGGGCATCGGAGGGCCCCAACGTCCGGACCCCGCGCCGATCCAGTTGGGCGCGGGCCTGCTCGTCGGCCATGCCCGCCGACCAGGGACCGAAATTCACGCTGACCGCGGGAACACCGTGCTCGCGCAGCCGCCAGGCCTGCCCGTCGAGGAAGGCGTTGGCCGCGCCATAGGCGGTCTGACCGAACCCGCCCCACACCGAGGCGATCGATGAGGTGCTCACGAAGAAGTCCAGCTGCAGGCCGAAGGTGTCCAGGGCGGCTTCGCTCAAATTCCAAGCGCCCCAAACCTTCCCGGCGAACACGCGATCGACCTCGGCGTCGTCCAGGGCGCGCAGCGGCGTGGTCCCGATCTCGCCCGCGGCGTGCACGATGCCGGCCACCGGCGGCAGTTCGGCCTGCACGGTGGCCAGCAGGCGCGCGACGGCGTGCGCGTCGGCGACGTCGGCCGCGATGACCCGGACGTCGCAGCCGTGCTGTTCGCCGATGGCGTCGATGCGCCGTTGGGCGGCATCGGTGGGCGCGCGCCGACCGGTCAGCACCAAATGCCGGGCGCCGTGCGCGGCCAGGTATGCGGCGATTTCCAGTCCGACCGAACCCAGTCCCCCGGTCACCAGATAGGTCGCGTCGTCGCGCAGCGCCAGCGGTGCGGCGCCCGCCTGCCCGCCCCGCCGAACCAACCGGGGAACATAGACCGCTTGATCACGCAGCGCGACTTGGTCTTCCCGGACGGCCGTGTCGCGCGGCGCCGCCGTCAATTGGTCGATCAGCCGCGACCATTCGTCGGCTTCGTTTTCCCGGCCCGGCGACAGGTCCGCCAGTCCGCCCCACGCCTGCGGATGCTCCAGCGCGGCGGCCCGACCGAATCCCCAGAGGCAGCTCTGGTCCGGTGACACGGTGTCCGCATCGGTGACTCGTTGCGCGCCACGGGTCACCACCCAGATGGGCCGGCGCAGTTCGGCGGATACCGCGGCGCGGAAGAGCCGCCGGGTGCCGCCCAGGATTCGGTGTTGCATCCGCAGCAGCGACCGCGCCGACGGTGCGGCATCGGAGTCGAGCGCCGCGACGTGCAGGATGTGCGACGTCGATTCGTCCGCCTCCGCGGCGCGCAACGCGGCCACGAGCTGTTCCTCGTCGGCGTCGGACACCGGCAAGCCGAGAACCCGATGCCGATGGCCACGTGCGCTCAACGCGTCGACCAATGGCCGAACCGCCTCGGCGTCATTGCCGATGAGGAGCCATTCCGATCGCTCCTCGGCTTCCCCGTTCAAGGCCCGTGACACTCCGGCGGTGGCTTTCTCCCAGCGAACCTCGTAGCGGTCGTCCACGATCGACCGGGTCTCACGCTGCTGGTTGTGTTGTGCAGCAAGCTTTGTCAGCACGTTCACGGTCTGCTGATCGCCGTTCGCGCCGTCGAGGAGTTGAGCGAGTTCCTCGATGCGGCCGTCCTCGAGAAGCCGGACGGTCTCGGTGCTCACGGCGGTGTTCTGTTGCCGGCGCTCCCGATCGTCGCGATACCAGTACTCGCGATGCTGGAACGGGTAAGGCGGCAGGTCGACCTTGCGCGCCGGGCCCATGACAGCGCCGAAGTCGGGGAGGTGGCCCAGCACATAGGCGCCTGCGAGGGCTTCGCTGAGCTGGCGGTGGTCGGCGACGTTGCGCCGCAGCGAGGCGATCGCCCGCGGCGCGGTGCCCGGATCGGGCCACGCCCGCAGGGCCGCGGCGGTGAGCACCGGTTGCGGGCCGATCTCCAGCAATACCCTGCAATTCAGTTCGGCCAGGGTGCGCACGCTCTTGGCGAATTCCACCGGCTGGCGCGCGTGACGACGCCAATAGGAGCCATCGAGTTTCACACTCCTGCCGATCGCGGCGCCGGTGCGGTTGCACACCAAAATCCGTTGCGGCGGGCTGAATTCGAACCGGTTCGCGTACGCCCCGAAGTCGTCGAGGATCGGATCCAGCAGCGAGGAGTGGAAGGCGTGGCTGGTGTCCAACCAGTCACACCGGACACCGTCGGCCGCCAGCCCGGCCACCGCCTGCTCCAGATCCGGTGCGGGTCCCGAAAGCACGGTGTTGGCGCCGTTGTAGGCGGCAACCGAGAGGCTCGGGAACTCGTCGGTGAGGCCCTCGACCCGTTCGGCGGCGGTGAACACCGCGACCATGCGACCGCCCGCGGGCAAGCTTCCGAAAAGGCGGCCGCGCTCGGCCATCAGCAGCGCGCCGTCCTGAAGGCTGAGCACGCCCGCGACGCAGGCCGCCGCGTACTGGCCCACGCTGTGGCCCAGCACCACGTCGGGTTCGAAACCCCAGGACTGCCAGAGCCGGGCCAGGCCCATCTCCACCGCGAACAAGGCCGGCTGGGCGTAGGAGGTCTGCCGCAGCGTCTCTTCGTTATCCGGGCCGTCCAGATCGAAAATCACATCCAGCAGCGGCTTTTCGAGGACGTCCGCGACCACCTCCGCGCAGCGGGTCACCGTCTCGGCGAACACCGGCTCGGTGTCGAACAGCTCGCGGGCCATGCCCGGGTACTGGCTGCCTTGACCGGTGAACAGCCACGCCGTCTTCGGCGTGCCGTCGGATATCCCGCGCAGCAGGCCGGGCGCCGGGCGGTCATCGGCCAGCGCGCCGAGCAGCTCGCCGGCGGACTCCTTCGAGTTGATCACCAACGCGGCCCGATGCTCGAAGTGCGCCCGGCCCACGCCGGCGGTGAAGCACACGTCGGTCAACGAGGCCTCTGGGTGCTCGCCCAACCAGCTGCGGTATTGATCGGCGATCTGCACCAGCGCGGCGGGCGTGCGCGCCGACAGCGCAAGCACGTTGAACCGTTGGTCGCCCGGACCCGGTGCCACCGCGACCCGATCCGCCTCGGGCGTCAGCGGAGCTTCCTCGATGAGGATGTGCGCGTTGGTCCCGGCGAAGCCGAACGAGCTGACTCCCGCGATGCGCGGCCCGCGGTCGCGCTCCCAGGCGGTGGCCTCCCGCACGACCTGGACGGGCAGCCGTTCCCACGGAATGTGCGGCGACGGGTTGCGGAAGTGCAGGTGCTGCGGCAGCAACTCGTGCTCGAGCGACAGGATGACCTTGATCACGCCCGCGATCCCCGCGGCGGCCTCCAGGTGACCGATGTTCGTCTTGACCGAACCGAGCAACAGCGGCCTGCCGGCGTCGCGGCCCTCGCCGAACACCGCGCCCGCGGCCTGCGCTTCGATCGGGTCGCCCAGCGACGTCCCGGTCCCGTGCGCCTCCAGGTATCCGACGTCGCCGGGTGCGATGCCGGCGCGCTTGCACGCCTCGGCGATAACCCTTTGCTGGGCAATGCCGTTCGGCACCGTCAAACCGCCCGACGCGCCGTCCTGATTGATCGCGCTGCCCCGGATGACGGCCCTGATCCGGTCACCGTCTCGGATCGCGTCCTCGAGCCGCTTGACGACGATGACGCCACAACCCTCGCCGCGCACGTAGCCGTCCGCGGCCGCGTCGAAGGTCTTGCACCTGCCGTCGGGCGCGAGCATGTGCGCGCTGGAGAACGTGATCATGGTTGCCGGACTGAGTAGGACGTTAACGCCGCCGGCCAGCGCGAGGTCACACTCCCGTAAGCGAAGCGCTTGGCATGCCTGATGGATGGCCACCAGCGACGAACTGCACGCCGTGTCGACTGTGAACGACGGACCCTGCAGCCCCAACCGATAACTGATCCGACCCGCCCCTGCAGCAGACGACGTCCCGATCGCCAGGTATGCCTCAATCTCAGTGGAAGTCAGGTCGTGGGACATCATTCCGAGATAGTCGTGGGTGGACAGACCCATGAACACACCGGTCTGGGTGTTTGCCAAAGCCGTTGGCGCGGTGCCGGAATGCTCCACCGCCCGCCACGCCGTCTCCAGCAGGAGCCGATGCTGCGGGTCCAGCAACCTGACCTCGCGCGCCGACATCCCGAAGAACGGCGCGTCGAACCCCGTTACGTCATCGACGAAACCCGCCCGACGGGTGACGACCTTGCCGGGCACATCGGGATCCGGGTCGAAGAATTCGTCGACATCCCACCGGTCCTGGGGCACCTCCGATATCGCATCCCGGCCCTCGGCCAGCACCCGCCAGAATTCGTCCGCATCCGCCGCACCCGGAAAACGCGCCGCGTAACCCACGATCGCGAAACCCTCAGAAGCCAACGACCGCTCCATCGGGTCTTCGACGGATGTCATGCGGTTGTCCTCCCCGTTTCGACCGGAAAATTTGATGCCCGCGGGCCCTTGCGGCGCCGGAGCCGTGGTCTCCTCGAACCACGTCCTAGGCCGCTCACTGCACACACCCAGGACCAGAGCTGGCAGAACCCCCCCGGGTACTGCCTTACAGCGACTGTCATCGCGAATCTACACATCCGGGCCGGGTTGCCGCAGCCGAATCCACTACGCCGACCAGTATTACAAGCGCCGGCTGATTCGCGGTGGCGCGACGCGCACATGTCCTCGGGTGCGGGTTTCCACCGGGCCCGGCGCGGCCGTTCCCAAGGGGCGTTCGATCACCACGGCGAGCCGACCGGTGAGCTGTTGTGCGCGGATCTGCGCATGTCGGGGACTGTGGCTGCCGGAGAGGCTATCTTGGGTCTCGCTACCGGCGGGGCCGAAGTGCCGCCGTGAAACTCGGGGAGAACATATTGCGCATCGGGAAAATCAGGATCGGCTCGCTCGGCGATTGGACGCCGACCGCGGGGTCGGTCATCTCCTGGCATCCGACCGCCGCGTCCCTGGAGAAGGCCCGCCAGGCGCCGGTCAGTTCGGTGCCGGTCAGCTACATGCAGGGCCAGCATCTGCGCAACTATCACGAGCGGACCGCCGCCGGGCTCGACTTTTCGCGGCAGATCATCGCCACCTGTGAGGTACCCGGCCAGTGCGACATTTCCGCCATGGACCACGCCGTCAACGCGTACCTGCGCCGGCATGACACGTTCCGCAGCTGGTTCGAGCCCGCCGAGAATGGCGAATTCATCAGGCACACCCTCACCGATCCCGCCGATATCGAATTCACGCCGATCGACCACGGCGCAATGACGGTTGACGAAATACGCACGCACCTCGTGGCCATTCCGAATCCGCTGGAGTGGGGCTGCTTCACCTTCGGAATCGTTCGGAACGACGATCATTTCACTTTCTTTGTCGCAATGGACCACGTCCACGGGGACGCGACGTTGATCGGCACGACCATGCTCGAGGCCAACGGAATGTACGCGGCGTTGAGCGGCGGCGGCGAACCCCTCGCGCTGCCCGAGGCCGGTAGCTTCAACGATTTCTGCGCGCGCGAGCGCCAGTACGCGGCGGGTTTGACCCTGGATTCGCCGCAGGTGCGCGCCTGGATCGACTTCGCCGAGAACAACAACGGCGGCTTTCCCGAATTTCCGCTTCCGCTGGGCGATCCTTCGGAGCCGAGCAACAGTGAGTTGCTCTCCGAATTCCTGATGGACCCGGAGCAGACGGAGCGGTTCGAATCGGCCTGCACGGGGGTCGGGGCGCGCTTCATCGGCGGCCTGTTCGCCTGCTTCGCCCTGGTAGAGCACGAATTCACCGGGGCACTCACCTACTACGGCCTGACCCCCAGGGACACCCGCCGGACCACGGACAATTTCATGACGCAGGGTTGGTTCACCGGCCTGGTCCCCATCACCGTGCCGATAGCCGCGGCCTCGTTCGCCGACGCCGCCTGGGCGGCGCAGGCCTCTTTCGATTCGGGCCTGGACCTGGCGAAGGTGCCGTATTACCGCGTCCTGGAATTGGCGCCGTGGTTGCACTGGCCGGAGCCGAACTTTCCGGTCTCGAACTTCTTGCACGGCGGAGCCGCACCGCTCAACGCCGTCCTGGCCGCGGCCGACCTGGGTTACGCGAACAATTTGGGAATCTATTCCGACGGCCGCTATTCCTACCAACTGACCATTTATGTCTTTCGGTACGGGGAGGGCACGGCGATGGCGATCATGTACCCCGACAATCCGATCGCCCAGAAATCGGTTACCCGCTACATGGAAGCGATGAGGTCCGTGTGCGCGCGGGTCGCCGACAGCGGCCATTGGGGACGCGTCGCCTAGCGCGGGGTAGTTCAATGACCCTTAGATGGCTCGAGCGGGAAATTTTGTGGTTTGAGGTGAGGCCAATATGCGACGGCTAGCCGATTTCGTGGTGCGGTGGCCCTGGGCGGTGATCGGGCTCTGGGTCGCGATTGCGGTCGCCCTGCCACTGACCCTCCCGTCCCTGGGTGAGATGGCCCAGAAGCATCCGCTCGCGATCCTGCCCTCCGATGCACCGTCGAGCGTCACCGCGCGAAAGATGACCGAGGCGTTCCACGAATCAGCCTCCGAGGACCTCCTGCTGGTGGTGCTGACCGACGACAAGGGGCTCAGCCCCGACGACGAGGCCGGATACCGCAAAGTGGTGGACGCCCTGCGCGCGGACCCGCGAGATGTCGTGATGCTGCAGGATTTCATCAGCACGCCGCCCCTGCGTTCGGTCGTGACCAGCCAGGACCATAAGGCCTGGGTGCTGCCGGTCGGCGTCGCGGGCGAGTTGGGCACCCCGCAGTCCTATGCCGCGTTCAACCGGATCGGCGACGTCGTCAAACACGCGCTGGCACAGGCTCCCGCCGGGACGCACCTCACCGCGAACCTCACCGGCCCGGCGGCCACCGTCGCCGACCTCACGGTCGCGGGCAACCGGGATCGGCTTCCGATCGAGTTGGCGATCTCCGTTCTGGTGCTGATCGTCCTGCTGGTGGTGTACCGCAGCGCGGTCACCATGCTGCTGCCGTTGATCACGATCGGCTTGTCGCTGGTGATCGCCCAGGCGCTGGTGGCGGGCTACTCGCAGCTGACCGGCTCGGGCGTGTCGAACCAGTCCATCGTGTTTCTGAGCGCGATCATGGCCGGCGCCGGAACGGACTACGCGGTCTTTCTCACCAGCCGCTATCACGACTATCTGCGGACGGGTGCGGATTTCGATCAAGCGGTCAGGCGGGCGATGATCTCGATCGGCAAGGTGATCACCGCGTCCGCCACCACCGTGGGACTCACGTTTTTGCTGATCAGCTTCGCGCGGATGGGAGTGTTCGAAACGGTCGGCGTGTCGTCGGCGATCGGGATCGGCGTGGCATTCCTCGCGGCGATGACGTTGCTGCCGGCGATTCTGGTGCTCGCCGGGCCACGCGGCTGGGTCAAGCCGCGGCGCGAGCTGACCGCCCGGTTCTGGCGGCGCTCGGGCATCCGCATCGTGCGCCGGCCGAGGGCCCACCTGGTCGCGAGCGTGTTGGTGCTGATCATCCTGGCCAGCTGCGCCGGCTTGGTGCGCTATAACTACGACGACCGCAAGGCCCTGCGGCCGTCGGCGCCGAGCTCCATCGGGTATGCCGCGCTGGATCGCCATTTCCCGGTGAATCAATCCATTCCGGAGTACATCCTCGTCCAGTCGCCGCACGATCTTCGGACGCCGCAGGCCCTCGCGGACCTGGAACAGATGGCGGACCGCGTCAGCCAACTGCCGAATATCGCCGCGATCAGCGGCATCACCCGTCCCACCGGGAACGTGCCGGAACAATTCCGGGCCACCTATCAGGCGGGCGCGATCGGCAGCTTTCTGGCGGGCGGGTCCACCCTGATCAACGAGCACACCAACGACCTCAACCGGCTGGTCGAGGGGGCCGGCACGCTGGCCGACAGCCTCAGCCAGGTCCGCGGCCAGGTCGGCCAGCTCGCCGCCGGCGTGCAGGAACTGGAAAACGCCTTTGCCGCGACAAAGAACCAGTACAGCGGCGACGCGCTGGTCAAACAGGTCGACGTCGCGGCCCAACTCGTCGACCACGTCAACTCGCTCACCAACGCCATGGGCTGGAATTTCTCGGCCGCCAAGAACATGTTCGCCTGGATAGGCCCGGTGCTGGCGGCGCTGCAGGGCAACCCCGTCTGCGACGCCGACCCGTCGTGCAGCGCAACCCGAGGGACGTTTGAGCAGCTGGTCGGGTCACGCGACCAGGCCGACCTCGACGCGATCAACGACCTGTCCCACCAACTGCAGGCGTATCCGGACAAACAGACCCTGAAGGCATCGACGGACCGGCTGCGCAACGCGGTCACGAAGCTCACCAACGTGTTGCGCTCGATGGGGGTGGATCAGCCCGGTGGCCTGCAGTCGAACCTGAACACCCTGCAAAACGGCGCGGACCGGTTCGCCGGTGGGAGCCGGCAGGTGGCCGACGCGGTGGCGCAACTCGTCGAGCAGGTCAAGAAGCTGGGCGCCGGGCTCAGTGAATCGGCGACGTTCTTGCTGTCGCTGAAACACGACGCGGCGCAACCGGCGATGGCCGGGTTCAATATCCCGTCCCAGCTGCTGCATCTCAAAGAGTTCCAGGAGGCCGCCAAGGTTTTCATCTCGCCGGACGGCCACTCGGTGCGGTATCTGGTTCAGACCAAGCTCAACCCGTTCAGCACCGAAGCCATGGATCAGGTCAACACGATCAGTGCGACCGCCCGGGGAGCTCAACCGAATACCGCCCTGGCGGACGCCAAGATTTCGATGGCGGGATACACCGTCGGCCTGAAGGACACGCGCGACTACTACCAGCACGACATCCGCTTCATCATCGCGGTGACCCTCCTGGTCGTGCTCCTGACTCTGGTCGCGCTGCTACGGGCGATCGTCGCGCCGCTCTATCTGGTTGCGTCCGTGGTCGTTTCGTATTTGTCGGCGGTGGGCATCGGCGTGGTGTTCTTTCAGTTCATGCTGGGTCAGCAATTGCACTGGAGCGTGCCCCCGCTGGCATTCGTGGTGCTGGTCTCGGTGGGCGCCGACTACAACATGCTGCTCGTCTCGCGAATGCGTGACGAGTCCCCGAACAGCGTGCGTTACGGCATAATTCGCACCCTGAGTTCGACGGGCGGTGTGATCACCGCCGCGGGTCTGATCTTCGCCGCCTCGATGTGCGGGCTGTTGTTCTCGAGCATCGGCACCGTGGTCCAAGGCGGTTTCGTGATCGGTGTGGGTATTTTGCTGGACACCTTCCTGGTCCGCACCATCACGGTTCCCGCCATCGCGGCGCTGTTCGGGCGGGCGAACTGGTGGCCGTCGCGGATGACGGTGCGGCGGGCGGCGATCGCGCGCGCAAAGCCGCAAACCGGTTAGCAGGCGCGCGTCATGTATGTGAAACTAGGGAAGCAGAGCGGTCGGGGGCAGGAATGAACAAAACACTCGCAAGAGCTACCGCACTGGTAACTGTGGGCGCCACAGTGTATTTCGGCGTCGGGGCGGCATCGGCCGACGAGACGCCCATCGGCGGACCGCCGACACCGGGGGCCCCGGGCGACCAGACCGCGTACGCCCTCGGCGGCGCTCACGTTCTCGGCATCCCCTACGACGAGTACATCCGCCAGGAAGGCGCCCAATGGTTTCCCGGCCAGCAGCGCGAAATCGTCAACTACCCGGCGGGGCAGGTTCAGGGCCACGTGCTGGGGCGGCTCTTCCCCGGAATCGGCAAGGCCGGCGACGAGATCATCCCGGGTCTGGGTCTGGACGGCCCCAGCGTCGGCGAGTCGGTCGACGCTGGAGTGGACAACCTTGTTGCCGCGATCAAAAACGGCCGCCCGGGCACGGCGATCGGCCTGTCCGAGGGCGGGTTCGTGGTCGACGGCGCCCAGGCGCGGCTGGCGACTGACCCGGCCGCTCCCCCGCCGGACACGCTGAACTTCGCCACATTCGGCGACCCGATCGGGCATCACGCCTTCGGTCAGAGTTTTCTGACCGCCGTTTTCCCGGTCGGCAGCACCGTTCCGGCGCTCGACTACACCATGCCGCCGACCTACGAGAGCCAGTACGACACCAACAGGTTCGTGGCCGCGTACGACTCGATCGCGGACTTCCCCGACCGGCCCGACAACCTGTTCGCCTTCGCCAACACGCTGATGGGTCTGGCCACCGGTCACACCGCGGTGGCCTTCACGAACCGGAGCATGGTGCCGCCGCAGAACATCCGAACCACCATCAACTCCCGGGGCGCGAAAGACACGACGATCATGGTGCCGGAGAAGCACCTTCCGCTGGTGATGCCGCTGAAATACATCGGGATCCCGGAGGACACGCTCAACAAGCTCGACGCGATCCTGATGCCCCGCGTGAACGCCGGCTATTCGCGAAACGACGACCCGTCGACCGCTCCGATTCAGGTCGACCCGGTGCACGGCTTCGATCCGGCGGAGGTCACCGCGCCGGCCAACCAGGCGACGTTCGGCGGCGGCGCCGACCCGTTCTCGCAGATCCTCGCCGGCGCCATGTCCGTGCTGTCGCACGCGGGACCGGCCGACCACTGACTCCATCCAACGGAGTCGACAACTAGTACGGACGTGAAGTAGCCCTATGTCTCAATCAACAATTCTGTCCATGTTGCACGGACGGGCCAGCCTGCGGCCCCACGACGTGGCGTTCACCTTTACCGACTACGCCGACGACTGGGCGGGCGTTCCCGAGAGCCTCACGTGGTCGCAACTATCCCGCCGAACTCTGGATGTGGCGCGCGAACTCAGCGTGCATGGGTCCGCCGGCGACAGGGCGGTCATCCTGGCGCCCCAAAGTTTCGGCTACGTGACGGCGTTCCTGGGATCCATGCAGGCCGGGCAGATCGCCGTCCCGCTCCTGTTGCCCCATCGCGGCGCCAGTCACGAACGGGTCAGCGCGGTCCTGGCCGACACGTCGCCGTCGGTGGTTCTCACCACGTCCGCGGTCGCGGAAGACGTCGCCGGATACGTCGACCAGGCACGCCTCGACGTGGTTCCGAAGATCGTGGAAATCGATGCGATCCGACCGGCCAACCTGGACGCCGACGGCGGAACAGGAGTCCCTGCAGCGGATTTGCCGAGCATCGCGTACCTGCAGTACAGCTCGGGTTCGACCCGGGCGCCCACCGGGGTCATGGTCTCGCACCGCAATCTGCAGGTGAATTTCGAGCAGCTGATGCGCAGCTTCTTCGCCGATTCCAAAGCCCCTTCTGATCTCACGATCGTTTCGTGGTTGCCCTTCTACCACGACATGGGCCTGGTGCTCGGAATCTGCGCACCGATCCTCGGCGGCTATCGCGGCGAACTGACCAGTCCGGTTTCGTTTCTGGAGAGGCCGGCCCGATGGATGCGATCACTGGCCGAGAATCCTCATGCGTGGTCGGCGGCGCCCAACTTCGCCTTCGATTTGGCCGCCCGCAAGACGACCGATGCCGACCTGGCCGGGCTCGACCTCGGCGACGTGCTGGGGATCATCAGCGGAGCCGAGCGCGTCGAGCCGGCCACTTTGCACCGCTTCGTCGATCGGTTCGCCCACTTCAATTTTCGGGACCATATGATGCGTCCCTCGTACGGTCTGGCGGAGGCGACCGTCTTCGTGACGGCCGGCACCTGGAGCGAATCCTCGGATGCGGTCCGCTTCGATGTCGGGGAGCTGTCCGCGGGCCGCGCCCGGCGGTGTGCGACCGGGACCGGCACGGCGCTGGTCAAATACAAAGTGCCGCACTCGCCGTCGCTGCGGATCGTCGATTCCGACACGAACCGGGAGTGCGATGCGGGCACGGTCGGCGAGATCTGGGTGCACGGTCCCAATGTCGCCGACGGCTACTGGGGCAAACCGCCCGCGGAGCAGCGCTGCTTCGGGGGAACGCTCGTCGACCCGTCGCCGGGCACCCCCGGCGGACCCTGGCTGAAAACCGGCGACCAGGGTTTCATCTTCGAGGGCGCGCTGTTCATCGTCGGCCGCATCAAGGATCTGCTGATCATCCACGGGCGCAATCACTATCCCGAGGACATCGAGGCGACGGTCCAGGAGATCACGCGTGGCCGGGTCGCGGCGATTGCGGTCCCGCTGAACAGCACCGAGAAGCTGGTCACGATCGTCGAGCTCAAAAAACGCGGCGACGCCGGGGACGCGACCAACTGGCTCAGCGGGGTCAAAAGCGATGTCACGTCGGCGATATCCAATGAGCACGGCCTGAACGTCGGGGACCTGGTTCTGGTGCCGCCCGGCTCGATTCCCACCACGACGAGCGGCAAGATCCGGCGCGCGGCCTGTGCCGAGCAGTACCGGCGGGACCAGTTCACCCGGTTGGACGCCTACACCGAACCCGCGTGAGAGTCGGCCGGGCTGGTGATTGGGACGCCCGGCCGCCGCGCGTGTGGGACGGGGTGAACATAATGAGTCCACTCGCACCGGCAAAGGAGCCCCCGATGAGCCCGACCAGCGCAGACCGTCCGTTTCGTGTGATCCAGTGGACGACAGGCAACATCGGGCGGCGGTCGCTGCACGCGATCATCGGCCGGCCGGACATGGAACTGGTCGGGGTGTACGCGCACGGAGCCGAAAAGGTCGGCGTGGACGCCGCCGAGCTGTCCGGGTGGCCCGAGCCGACCGGGATCACGGCCACCAATGACATCGATGCGCTGCTGGCGCTCCGGCCGGACGCGTGTTGCTACAACCCGCTGTGGCCGAACGTGGACGAACTGGTGCGGCTGCTGGAGGCCGGCGTCAACGTGTGCACCAGCGCCGCCTGGATCACCGGCGCCAAGCAGACGCCCCAGGACCGCGGGCGCATCCAGGACGCCTGCGAACGGGGCGGTTCCACGATCTTCGGCAGCGGAGCGCACCCCGGGATGACCAACATGGTCGGGATGGTGCTGTCCGCGTCGTGCGAGCGCGTCGACGAGATCCGCATCACCGAGTCGGTGGACTGCTCGACCTACGAGTCGGCGGAAACCCAAACGGCGATGGGGTTCTCGCAAGACCCCGACACCCCGGGACTGGCGGAGAACGTGCGCCGGGAAAGCGAGGTCTTCGCGGAATCGGCGGCGATGATGGCCGACGCGATCGGCGCCAAACTGGACAAGATGACGTTCGACGTCACGTTCACCGCGGCCACCGCCGACTCCGATCTGGGCTTCATGAAGATCCCCGCGGGAACGGTCGGCAGCGTCTACGGCTACCACCGCGGCTGGGAAGGCGACCGCAACGTCGTCAGCGTCGGATTCAACTGGACCATGGGCAGCCACGTCGTCCCGCCCAAACCGCTCGAGCACGGCCACGTCATCCAGGTTTTCGGCCTGCCCAACATGCGCACCGTCCTGCACTGCCTGCCGCCGAAGGATTGGACGGAGCCCGGCTTCATGGGCCTGGGAATGATCTACACCGCGATGCCGGTCACCAACGCGGTCCCGGCCGTCGTCGCTGCCAGGCCCGGGATAGTCACGCTCGCCGACCTGCCGCCGGTCACGGGCCGGCTGGCGCGCTAGCCCAGGTGTCGGCCGTCACAAATCCCGCCCCCGGGAGGAACGGTTCCGTGCACTAAGGTTTACGATGCTTAGCTGAGCAATGTATCGGCAACCGGCGTTGTCGGCGGCGGTGGCCGCGGGAGCGAGCGGAAGGCGGTCAAGGTGGTGAAGGCCCTAGCCCAGGCGCTCAGGCGAGCGTGGATCCCTGTGGTGTTGGTGGTCGTGCTCGCCGTCTCGGCCTTGGTGGTCTCGCGGCTGCACAAGATTTTTGGGTCCCAGGACCTCAACGCGAATGCGGGCAGGGGGATCGAGATCGTGCAATTCAATCCGAAGGTCGTCGTCTACGAAATCTCCGGCCCGCCGGGGTCCACCGCGAACATCAACTACTGGGACGAGAACGCCAACACCCACCAGATCAACAACGCGCCGCTGCCCTGGTCGACCACCATCTCCACCACGCTTCCGTCGGTGAGCGCCAACGTCATGGCGCAAAGCGACGGCAGCCGGATCAGCTGCAAGATCACCGTCGACGGCGTCGTCCGCGACAACCAGAATTCCGACGGCCATAACGCCCAGACCTTCTGCCTGGTGAAGTCCGCATGACCGACATCCACAAGTCCGATTCCGGCGCCAGAAGCGCCGAAGACGACGAAGCCACGGGCCCGATCACGACCAAGAAGCCCAGCATGGCGGATCGCGGCCACCGCCCTTATCTTCCCCACGCGATCCGCATCTTCGCGATACCGATCATCCTCGCCTGGGTGTTCGTGACGGTGCTCGTGAACACGATCGTTCCCAAACTCGAAGTCGTCGGCGAAGCGCATTCGGCGCCGATGGCGCCACTGGACGCTCCGTCCATGAAGGCCATGATGCGGATGGGGCACAACTTCCGCGAATTCGATTCCAACAGCACCGTCATGATCGTCCTGGAAGGCCAACAACCCCTGGGCGCCGACGCGCACCGCTACTACGACAACGTCATTCGCCAACTGCGGCAGGATTCCAAGCACATCCAGCACATCCAGGACTTCTGGGGAGACCGGCTGACCGCGGCCGGCGCCCAGAGCGCCGACGCCAAGGCCGCCTATGTGCAGATAAACCTCGCCGGTAATCAAGGCACCACGCAGGCCAACGAGTCGGTGGACGCGGTCCGCAAGGTGATCGGCGAGAACAAGGCGCCACCCGGCGTGAAGGCCTACGTCACCGGTCCCGCCGCGCTGTCCGACGACATGCACATCATCGGCAACGCCAGCCTGGCCAAGATCACGCTGTTCACGCTGGGCGCCATCGCGATCATGTTGCTGCTGGTCTACCGGTCCATCGTCACCACACTCGTGCAGCTGTTCATGACCTTCGTGGCCCTGGCGTGTGCGCGGGGGGTCGTCGCGGTTCTGGCCTATCACAACGCATTCGGGCTCACGACCTTCGCCGCCAACATCCTCACCATGCTGGCGATCGCCGCCGGGACGGACTACGGCATCTTCCTCGTCGGCCGCTATCAAGAAGCACTGGCCGCCGGCGAGGATCGAGAAAGCGCGTACTACACCACATTCAAGGGCGTCGCCCCCGTGGTCCTGGGTTCGGGCCTGACGATCGCCGGCGCGACCTATTGCCTGAGTTTTTCGCGGCTGCCGTGGTTCAACACCATGGGCGCGCCCGTGGCGATCGGCATGCTGGTGGTGGTCGCGGCCGGGCTCACGCTGGGCCCCGCGGTGGTCTTCATCGGCAGCCGCATCCACCTCTTCGAAAAGCAGGCCAAGCGTGGCCGGCTCTGGCGGCGGGTGGGCACCGCCGTAGTGCGTTGGCCCGCACCGATTTTGGCTGTCAGCGCCGCGATCGTGCTGGTTGGCATGATCGCCCTGCCGAGCTTCCACACCAGCTACAACGACCGCCATTACCTGCCGCTGTCGGCCCCGTCGAACCAGGGGCAGGAGGCCGCCAACCGGCATTTCTCCGAGGCGCGGATGAACCCCGACCTGTTGATGGTCGAGTCCGACCACGACATGCGAAACCCGGCCGACATGCTGGTGCTGGACCGGGTGGCGAAGAACGAGATGCGCACGCAGGGCATCGCCATGGTCCAGGACATCACCCGGCCGCTGGGAATCCCGATCCAGCACAGCTCGATTCCGTTCCAGAACAGCATCCAGAGCCAGACGACGATGCAGAACATGAGCTTCCTAAAGGACCGCATCGCCGACATCCTCAGGATGGCCGACGACCTGCAGACCCAGATCGACACCACCCAACGCCAGTACGAGGTGTCGCTGGACCTGGCCAACGCCGCCGACGACAGCGCAAAGACCACCCAGGTGACGTCGGAGATCACCGACAAGTTGCGTGACCACATCGCGGATTTCGACGACACCTTCCGGCCGGTACGGAGCTACTTCTACTGGGAGCGGCACTGCTACGACATCCCGTTGTGCATCGGCATACGGTCCCTCTTCGACACCTTCGACGGCTTCGATCAGCTCGCCGAGCAGTTCCACTACCTCACCGCCGATATCGCACACACCGCCAAGGCCACCCACGACCTGAATGCGCTGTTCCCCGTACTGATCTCGACCCTGAAGAACACCAGGGGCATCACGCTGACGCTCTACCAGACGTTCAAGGCGATGATCGATCAGATGGAAGCGATGAGCAACACCGCCATCGTGATGGGGCAAAGCTTCGATCAGTCCAAGAACGACGACTTCTTCTACCTGCCGCCGGAGGCCTTCGACAACCCCGATTTCCAGACGGGCCTTCGCATGTTCCTGTCGCCGGACGGTAAGTCGGCCCGGTTCTTCATCACCCATCAGGGCGATCCGATGAGTCCGGAGGGCATCGCACGAGTCGACGCCGAACGCACCGCCGCGCAGGAGGCGTTGAAACAGTCCTCGCTGTCGGATGCCCGGGTGTATCTCGGCGGAACCGCCGCGACGTTCCGGGACATGGCCGACGGCGAGAAATACGACCTGATGATCGCCGTGGTGTCGGCCCTGACGCTGATCTTCATGATCATGCTGCTGCTCACCCGCAGCGTGGTGGCCGCGCTGGTGATCGTCGGCACCGCGGCCAGTTCGATCGCCGCGTCATTCGGGCTGTCGGTGCTGATTTGGCAGGACCTGTTCGGCATCAGAATCCACTGGATCGTGATGGCGCTGTCGGTCATCATCCTGCTGGCCGTCGGGTCCGACTACAACCTGCTGCTGGTGTCGCGGTTCAAAGAAGAGATCCATCACGGGCTCAAGACGGGGATCATCCGATCGATGGCCGGCACCGGTGGGGTGGTGACCGCCGCGGGGCTGGTGTTCGCCTTCACCATGGCGTCCATGCTCGGCAGCGACCTGCGGGTGCTGGGGCAGTTCGGGTCCACGGTGTGCATCGGCCTGCTGCTCGACACGCTGATCGTGCGCACGCTGCTGATGCCGTCGATCGCCACCCTGCTCGGTCGCTGGTTCTGGTGGCCGCTCCTCGTTCACCCGCGCGGTGATTACGGCCGTCCCCGCGCCGTCACGGCACCGGCGGCGTCAGCCGCCCGGAGCTAGGTCCAGGCACACCGCAACGGCCCCCGGGCCGACGTGTAGCCCCAGCACCGGCCCCAGCGGGCTGACGATCGCCGGCTCGCACGCCGGTAGCCGCCGCGCCAGCGCCGCCGCCACCTCGTTCGCGCCCTCGGGGTTGGCCACGTGTTGCACCGCCAGGGCCGCGGGGCTCTCGCCGACGACCTCGCACACCCGGTCGATCATCGCCGCGGTCGCGGCGGTCACGGTCCGGACCCGTTGGGCGAGAACGAGTTTGCCGTCGTCGATGCGCAGCAGCGGCTTGAGCGCCAGCGCGGTGCCCAGCCACGCCTTGGCCCCGCCGATCCGCCCGCTGCGGCGCAGGTTGTCGAGCCGGTGCACCACCACGAACGCGTGGCCGCGCGACACCGCCGAAGTCGCGGCGCCCGCGACGACGGACAGGTCGCCGCCGTCGGCCGCGGCGCGCGCGGCGGCCAGCGCCACGAACCCGGTGCCCATCGCGGCCGACCGCGAGTCGATGACGCGCACGTTCGCGTCCAGGTCGGCCGCGGTGCGTTGGGCAGCGCCGTAGGTTCCGGACAGCGCCGCGGAAAGGTGCACCGCCACCACGCCGTCGCCCCCGCTGTCGGTCAGCGCCTGCTGATAGGCGTTGGCCAGTTCGGCCGGGGTGGCCGCCGCGGTGGTCGCGTGCTGCTGGTAGATGTCGTCGGGGATGTCGTCCACGCCGTCGCGCAGGTCGCGGCCGTCGAGCAGGATGTGCAACGGAACCACGCGGATGGACCACTTTTCGAGCAGCTCGGCGGGCAGGCGCGACGACGCGTCGGTGACCACCACGACGGTCACGAGCGCGGCTTCTCTTGGGGAACGCCGGCTTCGGCCAGGGCCTTGAGCATCAGCTCCGCGACCGCCTGGTGGGCTTCGAAGTTCCAATGGATGCCGTCGGGGTTGCCGCGCCCACTCATGACCTGTTCTGCGACAGCGGCTTTGAGATCCACCAGGGGGACGTCGTGTTGCTGCGCCCATTCGGTGATCGCGGCCACCGTCCCCTCGCGGCCATGGTGGGCCTTGCCGTACGTCTCGGCGATGTGCACCGACGGCAGCGAGGCCACGATCGGGATGCCGGGGCGGTTGAAATCGATTGCGCCGCGGGTCTGTTCGAGGTATTCGGCGCTCAGGTGCGGCGGCAGCGCCGGACGGGCCACCGGCGAGAGCCGGGGCTGCAGCCACGCGTAGCCGTCGCGGACCCAGCGCCGCAGCCACGGCGGCCGCACGTAGCGGATCAGCTCGCGCACCGCGGTCGGCAGCACCGACGGCAGCGAATCCATCCCGCCGGTCGCGAAGATCACCGCGCCCGCCCGGGGCAGCGCCGCCCAGGCCCGCGGGTCCTGCGTCGCCGCCCACCAGAGGTCGCGACAGGTCCAGCCGATGCGCCCGATCAGCTCCACATCCCAACCCAGTTGCGTGGCAACGATATTGGGCCAGATGCGGGGATCGTCGGCGGGCAGGCCCCCGGTCGGCCCGTAGTAGGACAGGGAATCGGCGAACACCAACAGGGTGGGCCTGGGGCGCGCGTCAGAGGACATCGTTGGCGACCTGAGCAGAAGCGTTCCACACGTCCAGGCGCCACCGGATGCTGCCGAAATCGACGTCCGAGTCACCGGCATGCCCACTCAGTTGAACCCAACTGGCGTTGCCCATGCCGCCCAGAATCGGCCAGTTGTCGACCGGCAGCTTGAGCAACGCCGCGGACAGGGCGGCGATCAGACCCCCGTGCGCAACCAGCACGACGGGTCGGTCCGGCCCGTCGGGGTCGCCCCATTCCGGCTCGCCGGCCACCAGCTCGGCGACCACCGGCACGCTTCGCGCGGCCACGTCGACGCGGCTTTCCCCGCCGTGCGGCGCCCACCTGGCGTCGTCGTGCCACGCCAGCCGCGCGCCGGGGGCCTGCGCGTCGACCTCGGTGTGTGTCAGCCCCTGCCAGTCGCCCAAATGGGTCTCGCGCAACCGGGGGTCCACCCGGACCCTCAACCCGGTCCGCTCCCCGAGCGTGACCGCGGTGTCGTAGGCGCGATGCAGGTCCGACGAAACGATCAGCAGCGGCGGCAGCTTGCCCAGCACTTCGGCGGCGGCGACCGCCTGGGCGCGACCGAGTTCGGTGAGCGCGGAGTCCAGCTGCCCCTGCATCCGGCTGCCCGCGTTGAAGTCGGTTTGGCCGTGCCGGAGCATCACCAGGCGGCGGATCCTCATCGCGCGCTCGCCGCGTCGTCTGAATCGTCCGCGTCCTCGCGCCGGTCCTCCAGGTTCACCGGCACCACCGGGCAATCGCCCCACAGCCGGTCCAGCGCATAGAAGTTGCGGTCGTCCTGGTGCTGGATGTGCACGACGATGTCGCGGTAGTCGAGCAGCGTCCAGCGCCCTTCCCGGGCGCCCTCGCGCCGCGCCGGGCGGTAGCCCGCCTTGCGCATTTTCTCCTCGACCTCGTCGACGATCGCGTTGACCTGCCGCTCGTTGGACGCCGAGGCGATGACGAAGCAGTCCGTGATCACCAGCTGGCCCGAGACGTCGATCACGAGCACGTCGTCGGCCAGCTTCGAGGCGGCCGCGGCGGCCGCCACGGTGGCCATGTCGATGGCTTCCGGGGTGGCGCTCATGTGTTGTTCCCTGCCACGAATGTCGGTGGGCGCCCGGCCCCTTCGGCCGTGCGGTACAGCCGGCGCTTCGAAACGTATTGCACGACACCGTCGGGCATCAGGTACCACAACGGGCGGCCCTCCTCGGCACGGCGGCGGCAGTCGGTCGACGAGATCGCCAGCGCCGGGACCTCGACGAGGGTCAGCGCGTCCTCGGTCAGCTCGCCCAGAACGCCGGTGACGTGTTCGCGGCGCAGCTCGTATCCGGGCCGGCTGACGCCGATGAAGCGCGCCAACCCGAACAGCTCCTCCCATCCTTGCCACGAGAGGATCGACTCGAGCGCGTCGGCGCCCGTGATGAAGTACAGCTGCGATTCGGGGTTGAGCGCGTGCAGGTCGGCCAGCGTGTCCCGGGTGTAGGTGGGCCCGGCGCGGTCGATGTCGACCCGGCTCACCGAAAACCGCGGATTGGACGCGGTGGCGATCACCGTCATCAGGTAGCGGTCCTCGGCGGCGGAGACGTGCCGGCTCTTCTGCCACGGCTGACCGCTGGGCACGAAGACCACCTGGTCAAGGTCGAACAGGTCGGCGACCTCGCTGGCGGCCACCAGGTGGCCGTAATGGATGGGATCGAACGTCCCGCCCATCACCCCGAGCCGGCGAAGCTGCTTTTGCACGGTTTGCCAGCTTACTTGAGCTCAGGCGCGGCGCTGATTCCCCAGCTCACCGGGCCGACGCGCGGTCACACCGGCAGCAGCTGGTCGATCACCGCCGCCAGCTGCTTGGCGGACCGGCATTCGTGCATCGTGATGACCTCTTGGTAGCGCGGCACCGCCGAGTCGCCGCTGCCCCACAGATGCTTGGGTTCGGGGTTGAGCCAGTGCGCGTGGCGGCTGGCGGTCACCATGTCGACGAGCACGTCGATCGCCGGGTCGCGGTAGTTGGTGCGCCCGTCGCCAAGCACCAGCAGCGAGCTGCGCGGCGACAGCGCGTTCGGGTGCGCCTGCAGGAATGAGACGAACGCGTTGCCGTAGTCGGAGTGCCCGTCGCGGCTGTACACCCCGGCCTCGCGGGTGATCCGCTGGATCGCGACGGCCAGGTCGGCCTCCGGGCCGAACATGTGGGTCACCTCGTCGGTCGTGTCGATGAACGCGAACACGCGCACCCGGGAGAACTGCTGCCGGAGGGCGTGCACCAGCAGCAGGGTGAAGTGGCTGAACCCGGCGACCGAACCCGAAACGTCGCACAGCACAACCAGTTCCGGCCGGGCCGGGCGGGGTTTGGCCAGCACCACGTCGATCGGCACCCCGCCGGTGGACATGGACTTGCGCAGCGTCTTGCGCAGGTCGATGGTCCCCGCCCGGGAGCGCCGCCGGCGCGCGGCCAGCCGGGTCGCCAGGGTACGGGCCAGCGGCGCCACCACCCGTTGCATCTGGCGCAGCTGTTCACCGGATGCGCGCAGGAACTCGACGTTCTCCGAAAGCTGTGGGATGCCGTACATCTGGACGTGGTCGCGGCCGAGCTGCTCGGCGGTGCGCCGCTTGGTTTCGGCGTCGACCATCTTGCGCAGCTGCGTGATCCGCTGGGCCGCGAGCGCTTTGGCGATCTGTTCCTGGGTGGGCGTGGGCTCGTCACCGTATGGGGCGAGCAGGCCGGCCAGCAGCTTGCCCTCCAACTCGTCCAGCGCCATCGCCTTGAGCGCCTGATACGACGAGAACGACGGGCCCCGGCTGGAACTGTATTTGCCGTAGGCCTCCACGATCCGCGCGATCATCGCGACGAGGCGCTCGTCCATGTCGGCCAGGTCGGGGTTTTCGGTGAGCAGGTCCAGCAGCATCTGGCGCATCGCCTCGACGTCGTCGGGCGGAAGGGCGTCGGCTTGCGCCTCGCCGGCCTCCTCGTCGGTGACCACCGCCCGTGAACCCAGCGCGGCGGGGAACCACAGGTCGAACATGGCGTCGTAGGTCTCGCGGTGATCGGGGCGGCGCAGCACGGCGCAGGCGATCCCTTCCCGCAGCACCTCACGATCGGCCAGGCCGAGGGTCGCCATCACCCGCCCGGCGTCCACCGTCTCTGAGGGACCTACCGAAATACCCTGCGCGCGAAGCGCTTCCACGAAGCCGACCAGATGGCCCGGCAGCCCGTGCGGGGCCAGCGGGCGGCTGGGACGGGTGCGGCGGGCGGCCATCAGTTGAGCCTCAGTTCTCCCGCGGCGCGCTGCTGATCGGATTGATGCTTGAGGACCACGCCGAGCGTCTGGGCGACGACGGCGTCGTCGATGGTGTCCAGGCCCAGCGCGAGCAGGGTGCGGCCCCAGTCGATGGTCTCGGCGATGGACGGCACCTTCTTCAGCTGCATCCCGCGCAGCACGCCGATGATGCGCACCAATTCCTCGGCCAGGTGGGCGGGCAGCTCGGGGACCCGGGACAACAGGATGCGCCGCTCCAGCTCGGGGCTCGGGAAGTCGATGTGCAGGAACAGGCAGCGGCGCTTGAGCGCCTCGGACAGTTCGCGGGTGGCGTTGGAGGTCAGCACCACGAGCGGTGTCCGCTCGGCGGTGATGGTGCCCAGTTCGGGCACGGTCACCGCGAAGTCGGACAGCACCTCGAGCAGCAGGCCCTCGATCTCGATGTCGGCCTTGTCGGTCTCGTCGATCAGCAGCACGGTCGGGTCGGTGCGCCGGATGGCGGTCAGCAGCGGACGCTGCAGCAGGAATTCCTCGCTGAACACGTCGTCCTTGGTCTGGTCCCAGTCGCCCGAGCCGGCCTGGATCCGCAGGATCTGCTTGGCGTGGTTCCACTCGTAGAGCGCACGGGCCTCGTCGACGCCCTCGTAGCACTGCAGGCGCACCAGCCCCGAGCCGGTGGCTTGGGCGATGGCGCGCGCCAGCTCGGTCTTGCCGACGCCGGCCGGCCCCTCCACCAGCAGCGGCTTGCCGAGCCGGTCGGCCAGGAACACGGCCGTCGCGGTCGCGGTGTCGGGCAGGTAGCCGGTCTCGGCCAACCGCCGCGAGACGTCGTCGATGTCGGCGAACAGCGGCGCCGGCCGGGCGGGCACACTCACGATCTCAGTTCTCCTATGGCTTTGGGCGTCAGGCCGGGCGGGTCTGCCCGTCTCCCCACGCGATCCACTTGGTCGAGGTCAGTTCCGGCAATCCCATCGGGCCGCGCGCATGCAGCTTCTGCGTGGAGATGCCGATCTCGGCGCCGAAACCGAACTGCTCGCCGTCGGTGAACGCCGTCGAGGCGTTGATCATCACCGCGGCAGCGTCGACTCCGTCGCTAAAGCGTTGCGCCGCGGCCATATTCGTTGTCACGATCGCCTCGGTGTGCCCGGTGCCGTACTCGTTGATGTGGGCGATCGCAGCGTCGACGTCGTCGACGACGGCCACCGCGATGTCCATCGACAGGTATTCGCGGCGCAGGTCGGATTCATCCGCGTCGAGATGCACCGTCACCCCGGCGTCCTGCAGGGCGCCGACCAGCCTGGGCATGGCTGCCCCGGCGATCGCGGAATCGACCAGCAGCGTCTCGGCGGCGTTGCAGACGCTGGGCCGACGGGTCTTGGAGTTCAGCAGGATCCGTTCCGCCACGTCCAGGTCGGCGGACTCGTGCACGTACACGTGGCAGTTGCCGACTCCGGTCTCGATGGTCGGGACCCGGGCGTCGCGCACGACCGCGTCGATCAGGCTCGCTCCCCCGCGCGGGATCACCACGTCGACCAGGCCGCGCGCCTGGATGAGGTGGGTGACCGTGGATCGATCGGCGGCTGAGAGCAGCTGAACCGCGTCGGCGGGCAGGTCCTCGCTGATCAGCGACCCGCGCAACACGTCGACGAGCGCCTGGTTGGACTTCGCGGCCGACGAGCTGCCGCGCAGCAGCACCGCGTTGCCGGACTTGAGCGCCAGCCCGAACGCGTCGACGGTGACGTTGGGCCGGCCCTCGTAGATCATGCCGACCACGCCGAGCGGAACCCGCTGCTGGCGCAGGTGCAGCCCGTTGGGCAGGGTGTAGCCCCGCAGCACCTCCCCGACCGGGTCCGGCAACCCGGCGACCTGGCGCAGGCCGGCGGCGATTCCGTCGACGCGCTTGCGGTCCAGGGCCAACCGGTCGAGCATCGCGGCCGGCGTGCCGGCGGCCCGGGCGGCGTCGAGGTCTTCGGCGTTGGCCGCCAGGATCCGCTCGGTGTGGGCGCCGATCGCGTCGGCCGCCGACTGCAGCGCCGCGTCCTTGGCGACGGTCGGCAACAACGCCAGCGCGCGGGCGGCGACCCGGGCGCGGCGCGCGGCGTCGTGGACCTCCCGGCGCAAGTCAGGGCGCGTTGGGGCTTGCAGACTCATTTATTAAGGGTAACGGTCCGTTGCGGGCCAGGTCAGAGCGGGAGCCTCAGGCAACCCGCTCGCCCCGCCGCGCCTGCCGCACTTTGCTCTGCCGCTCGTCGAGGATGTGGCCGAAGTTCTGTAGCAGCAACGGTTCACGCATCACCAGGTGCTCGACGTGTTCGCGATCGATCTCCAGCGCGGTCACCTCGTCGAGCGCGTACGCGCTCGCCATGTTCGGCTGCCGGGTCAGTGCGGTCAACCCCAGGAACGAACCCTCGAGCAGCGTGCTGATCGGGATGATCGATCCATCGTCGGCCAGCGCGGTCAGCTGCACGCGGCCCTCGACCAGAAACGTCATGCCGCTCGGAATCTGACCGGCGTATTCCACGGTCTCGTCGGCACCGTATCGGACGAGTTTCGCGCAGGAATGCAGCGACCGCTGTTCGTCGGCGTTCAGCCGCAATGCCGGCGCCACCACGGTGCGCAGCGCTTTCTCCACCCGTTCCGGGGTCGAGTAGTCGTCGTCGCTGTTGTCCAGGTGCAGGCCCTCGCGCCGTGCGGCGTACCAGATCCAGCGCAGGAAGGTTGCTTTCGCGGCGCCGTCGTCGGCGGGTGAGGTCAGCCCGATGGAGGTGCGGTATTCGCCGGCGCCGAGGGGCACCGACCGGGGCGCGCTATCCGCCTTGAGCTGCGGCAGCCCGAGGGCAACCCGCGACAGCATTGCGCAAACTTGATCGGGCGGGTCGGCGGGCGAAAACGTAGTCGTCATCGTCAGTTTGTGGGTGCCCGCCGGGCGACTCAGGTTGGTGAACGCCGTGGTGGCCAGCACCGAGTTCGGCGTCACCCGCATTCCGCTGCCGGTGTCGATGTGGACCGCCCGCCAGTTCACCTCGACGACGCGTCCCTTCGCGGTCCCGGTGTCCAGCCAGTCGTTGATCCGGAACGGCTGCTCGAAGAGCATGAACAAGCCCGACACGATCTGGCCGACGGAGTTCTGCAACATCAGGCCGATGACGACCGAGGTGACGCCCAGCGCGGTGAACAGGCCGCCGACCCGCACGCCCCAGATGTACGACAGGATCAGCACCAGCCCGACGCCGATCAGCGCGAACCGCGCGACGTCGAGGAAGATGGCGGGCATGCGCGCCCGCCAGCTCTCTTCGGGCGCGCCTTCGAACACCGTGGCGTTGAGGCCGGACAGCATCAGCACCAGCACCAGGAAGCCGAACACCGTGGTGAGGAGCCGCACCGGCACCTCCCCGGCGGGAATCTGCGACGCCTTGACGAGCAGCAACAAGAGCGCGACCAGGGGCAGCAGGTAATTGCGCAGCAGGCCAACCTGCCTGGCCACGCGGCTATTTCGGCGGACCAGCGTGTGGTGCAGTTCGGTCAGAAAGATCAGCCCGACCGGGAAACCGATCGCGATCCCGATCGCCCAGTAGAACCAGGAGGAGCTCCAGGTGTTCATCACCGCTCCGACAACCTGTACATGGGCTGATCGGTTCCGCCCACCGAAATGGTGCCGGCGGGCGTGAACTGCCGCACGTCACGCATCGCCTCGTACACCGGAGCGCTGACATAGATGCCGGGTTGCGTTGCGCCCCTGTGCATCTGGGAGGCGAGGCTGACCGCGGCGCCCCACATGTCGTAGACGAGGCTCGATCGGCCCACCAGCCCGCTGATGACGTTGCCGGTGTTGATCCCGACCCGAAGGCCCAACTCGTGGCCGGTCTGGCTGTTGAACCGCTCGATGATGCGGCGCATCTCGATGGCGAAGTCGACGGTCCGGTGAATGCTGTCCAATCGCGGGGTGATCACCCCGCAGGTGGCGAGGTAGCCGTTGTGGAAGGTGCGGATCCGTTCGACGCCAAGGGTTTCCGCGGCGGAATCGAACTGCCGGAACAGCTCGTCGACGATCCCCACCAGCTCGTCGCCCGGCAGGTCGTTGGAGAGCTCGTCCAGCCCGGCGATGTCGGCGAAGATGATGGCGACGTCCTGGTGCTTCTGGGCGATGGTCGCCTCGCCCTCGCGGTACCGCTGGACGATCGACTCCGGCATCAGCGCCAGCAGCAGGCGGTTGTTTTCGTTGCGCTGCTCGTTGAGCAGCTCTTCCTTGATCGCGAGGTTGCGGCTCATCTCATTGAAAGCCGCTGTGAGGTCGCCGATTTCGTCGCGCGCCATGACCGGAATGTTGACGTCGTAGTCGCCGGAGCTGATCTTTCGCGTGCCCTCCTCCAGGCGCCGGACCGGCCGCATCGCCGTCCCGGCGATCACCATCGAGGCGACGCTGATCACGAACACCAGCGCGGTGACCGCAATCACGAGTGTCTTGCTGAACCTGCCCAGCCGCGCAAATGCGTCCGAGTCGTCCCGCGTGGCCAGGATCGACCAGTGCAGGTCGGAATTGGGAATGTCCAGTGGGGCATAGGCCTCCAATTCCTTGTTGCCGGTGTAGTCGACGGAGCTCATCGTGCCGCTCTCCCCGCGCTTGGCGGCGCGAAGACCCGCGGTGTCGACCGGCTGCACCAGCGTCGTGCCGCCCAGCCGGATCGCCCTTTCGACGACGTCGGGCGCCGTGCCGGCGTCGATGGCGTCTCGCTTGTATTGCTGTGGGTTTTCCAGGAATTCCCGTGAGTCCGAACGCATCAGGCCGTCGGCGCCGGCCAGATAGGTCTCGGTCGCGGCGCCCATGCCGGCGGCTTGCCAGTGCCTGTTGGCGGTCATGATGTTGTTGATCTTCGCGATCGGCACCGGAAGGGCCATGACACCGTCCATCTTGCCGTTCATGCCGACCGGCGAGACCACCCACGCCGTGGGCGCGTCGAGTGCCGGCTGATAGGGCTGAAAGTCGGTGATCCAGACGAAGTCCACGTCGTTGGAGCGCAGCGCCTTGTCGTACGCGTCATGCAACTTCGATTCGCGATAGGGCCCGGTGAGGATGTTGGTCCCTAGGTCGGGGCCCTTCCGGACGGAGTAGACGACGTTGCCCTGCATGTCGAGCAACAGCGCGTCGCGATAATCGAAGCGGGTGACGATGGAGCGCATGTAGAAATCGAAGCGCGCGTTGGCCGCCGACCATGCGCTGCCGTCACCCGCGTCCTCGACGGGCAACGAGTCGGGCGTCGGCCTCGGCGGCGCGGTGTAATACGCCTGAATGTATTTCTGCGACGGGGAAGTCGGCAGCACCGCGTTGAGGTCGATCTCGTTGCCGTTGATCCGTTTGATCGGCGCGATCATCTGGTTCTGGTAGTAGTTGACGAGCTCCTGCTGTTGGGCGGGGGTGATCGTCGAATTTCCCAATTGGTTGAAGCCCGCCGTCAACGCCGCGGTGGCCTCGTTGATGCTGAATCCGCTGCTGTAGACGATCAGGGAATTCGTCACTTCCCGGAACAGCGCCTGGACCTGCCTCTTCTGCGACTCGCGCAACTCGATCAGCCGCTCGGACTCGACCTGCCGCAGCGCGTTGCGGCCTGATATCGCGCCGATCAGCCCGATCACGGACACACCGAGGATGCCCGAGAGGAGCATCGCGATGAGGATCTTGGACTGGATGCCGAAGCGGAAGCGGTGCCACACCAGCGGCCGGCGCGCACCCCGGCGCGGCTTTTCGGGCGACACGGATTCAGGGGCGGTTTCCGGCGTGTTTTCAGACGCCGGTTCGGCCATTTTCGGCTCGGTCAACGTCATTCGCCTTTCCCCCTTCCTTCCGACCGGATTGATACCGATCACGCTGCAGACTAACGCGCGGACATCACGATATTGGCGAATGCCGCGAACGATTAGCGCAAAATACCGGAGCGGCCCGACTAACGTCGCCGTCATGGCGCGGGTCTGCGTGGTCGGCAGCGTGAACATGGACCTGACGTTCGACGTCGATGCCCTGCCGCGGTCGGGCGAGACGGTGTTGGCCTCGTCGCTGAACTCCGCTCCCGGCGGCAAGGGCGCCAACCAGGCGGTGGCGGCGGCCCGCGCGGGCGCGCGCGTGCGGTTCGTCGGCGCGCTCGGCGACGACGCGGCCGGCGCGCGGTTGCGGGCCCACCTGCGGGCGAACGGTGTTGGGCTCGACGGGTCGGTCGAGGTTTCGGGGCCGAGCGGTACCGCCGTCGTCGTGGTCGACACCGGGGCCGAGAACACCATCGTCGTCGCGCCGGGGGCCAACGGGCGGCTGACACCGGCCGACGCTTGCCGGGCGGTCGGCACCTGCGATGTTCTCTTGACGCAGTTGGAGATTCCGGTGCCGACGGCCGCGGCGGCGGCGCGCAAAGCCCGCTCGGCGGGGGCGGTGGTCGTCGTCAACGCCTCACCGGCCGGGCAGGACCAAGGCCAATTGGCCGAACTGGCGGCCGCCACGGACGTGGTGATCGCCAACGAAGCCGAGGCCGAATGCTGGCCGTGGCGGCCGGCCCACTTTGTGATCACCCTGGGGGCGCGCGGCGCGCACTACGTCGGCGAAGACGGCGATTTCGCCGTACCGGCGCCGAAGGTCAAAGCCGTTGACACCACCGGCGCGGGCGACGTGTTCGCCGGGGTGCTGGCCGCGAGTTGGCCGCGCGGCGACTGCCCGCATCCGGCTTCGAGGGCAGGGCGATTGGCCGCGCTGCAGCGCGCCTGCGCCGCGGGCGCGCTGGCGACCCTGGTGCCCGGCGCCGGTGACTGCGCCCCGCGCGCAGCCGCGATCGACACCGCGGTGCGGGACGCTTTTCCTGACCAAACCGATTGATGTACCCTCGCTGCGATGCCTGCGGTTTTGGGAGCTTGCATGCCGGCGACAGCCGCCGCCGACATGGCCTTGGTGCTCTTCGCGATATTCGGAATCCTCGGATTCGGCTGGCGCAGTTGGCTGCAGTATCGGCGGACCGGCTCGACCGGTTTTCGCGGCATCCGTACCGGTGGCGTGTTGGAACGCCTGGCCGGCGTCGGCTTCGTCGCCGCGCTCGCGGTGGCGGTCAGCGCCCCAATCGTGCAGGAGGCCAGGGTCGTTGAACCCGTCGGCTGGCTCGACGAGGCCTGGATCCAGACCGTGGGCATCGTGGTGGCGACGGCCGGCATCGCCGCGACGGTGTACGCGCAACTGGAGATGGGTGATTCCTGGCGGATCGGGGTGGACCCGAGGGAGACGACGACGCTGCTGCACACCGGCGTGTTCGGCCAGATCCGCAACCCCATCTACACCGCGATGTTCACCTTCGGCTTCGGCATCGTGCTGGTGACGCCCAATGTTGTTGCGTTCGCGGGTCTTATCTTGCTGGTCGCAACGATCGAGCTGCAGGTCCGTCGCGTCGAGGAGCCGTACCTGTTGCGGACGCACGGTGACGCCTACCGCGCCTACGCCGCCAGGGTGGGTCGGTTCGTCCCCGGGGTCGGGCTCGTTCGCTAGCGCGGCGCCGCCACGTCGTGGGCGATTGTCAAGCCATCGCCCGTTTCCAATTCGTCCGCCGTCTGGCTGAGCAGCACGCGGCTGCGGCTGGGCGATAACAGCACCGACAAGTGGTGATGCGGCGCGTCCGCCACGAACGCCAGCCGGTTGACGCGCAGCAGCGCGGCGCCGATCGCGGTGTCCAACAGGCGCGCGTTGCGCGGGCCGGCGATTTCGGCGGTGATTTCGTGCCGGATGCGATCCACGACGATCCCGGCATCCGAGAGCAACTCATACAGCGGCGCTTGGCGCAGCGCGGGCTCGGTCAGGGCGCCGGCGAGATCCACCGGCAGCCAGGCGTCGGTGACCATCAACGGCTCGCCGGTGCGGCGTTGCCGGCGCACCCGCGCGATCTGCAGCAGCTCGCCGGACGCCCGGAGCGCCTCGGCGATGGCCCGCGGCGGGCGCCGCGTCCCGACCTCGACCACGTCGACCTCGGTTTCGAATTGGGTCTGGCGCAGCCCTTCCAGGTACGAGCCGCCCGCCGGCAGGTCCGACGGACTGTGCTCGCGCACAAACGATCCGACGCCGTGCCTGCGTTCGATGTATCCCTGCGCAACGAGGTCCGCCAGCGCCCGGCGGACCGTGATGCGGGACACCCCGAACTGATCGCAGAGCGTCTGCTCGGTGGGCAACGCCTCGCCCGGGGCGATGGCGCCGCGGTCGATCTCGTCGTGCAGCACCAGGAACAGCTGCCGATGCAAGGGCACCCCCGCGGCGGTGGACACCTGTCCCACCCTGTCCCCGCTCTGCCGCACGGTCGTCAATGTTTCCACACCACCTCACTTGCGCCTGGGCATCAGTTGTTATATGTATATAACAACTTGCCATCTCGGGGGAGAAACGATGACCGCGGTGCAACAGCAACCCGCCACCGATCCGGCGGGGCCGACAGGCCGGCTGGCCACCTGGGTCGCCGACCTCACGCTCGACGACGTCCCGCCGAGCGTGGTGGAGCGGGCCAAACACCTGATGTTGGACGGCCTCGGTTGCGCACTGGTCGGGGCTCAATTGCCCTGGTCTCGCGTCGCCACCGAGGCGGTGTTCGCCATGGAGGGCCCCGGCGACACCCCCGTGATCGGCACCGGTCGCACGGCCGGGCCGCCGGCGGCGGCGGTCCTCAATGGCACCTTCATCCAGGGCTTCGAGCTCGACGACTTCCATCCCCTGGCGCCGCTGCACAGCTGCTCGCTGCTCATCCCGGCACTGCTGTCGACGGCGTCGGCGCGGCCGATGGGCACGAGGGGCGCCGACCTTCTGCTGGCGGCGATCGCCGGGTTCGAGGTCGGCCCCCGCGTCGGCTACACGCTGCACGGCACCCAGATGCTGGACCGCGGCTGGCACTCCGGCTCGGTCTTCGGGACCCACTCGGCGGCCGTGGCATCCGGCAAGCTGCGCGGCCTGTCGCCGGCGCAGCTGGAGGACGCCCTCGGCCTGGCCGGCACCCAGTCCGCGGGGTTGATGGCCGCGCAGTACGAGGCCATGAGCAAGCGCATGCATCACGGCCTGGCGGCGCGCAACGGCTTCTACGCCGCGGGCCTAGCGGCGGCCGGCTATACCGGCATCAAGCGGGTGTTCGAGCGCGAATACGGCGGGTTTCTCAGCGTTTTCGGCGAGGGCCACGATCCCGACGCCTCGCTGCTCACCGGGCAGCTCGGCCAGCGCTGGGAAACCACCGTCATCATGGTCAAGTCCTACGCCGCGATGGGCGGGCTGCACGGCGCGATCGACGCCGCCCGGCGGCTGCGCACTTCGGTTGCACCGGAGGACATTTCAACGATCGACATCACCGTCGGCGAGACCATCTTCAAGCACGGTTGGTGGCGGCCCCGGCGGCCGCTCACCCCGATCGGCGCCCAGATGAACATCGGATACGCGACCGCGGCGGCGCTGCTCGACGGCGACGTCCTGCCGGAGCAATTCACGCCTGCCCGCCTCGATTCCGATGACATCTGGTCGCTGATCGCCGCGACGACAGTGCACCTCGACGAGTCGTTGGCCCACGCCGGCATCACCGAGAAGTTCCGCACCGAGGTCGCGGTGACCACTCGCGACGGCGCCGTGCATCGCGCCCGCGTGGACCTGCCGCACGGCGCGCCCAACGAACCCGTCACCAACGGCGAGCTGGTGGCGAAGTTCCACGCGCTCGCCGACCGGGTCACCGGCCGCGGGCGCGCCGACGCGATCGAGCGCGCGGTGATCGGGCTGGACGACCTCGACGACATCGGCCTGTTGGTCGACCTACTCGCCGCCCCCGTCGCGGGGGCACTGGACTGAAAGGACGGATATGGCCACGACATCGGCCCGCCGGCGGCTGAAAGAGCTGCTTGCCATGCGCGAACTCATCGTCGCACCAGGCGTTTTCGACGGGATCTCCGCGCGGCTGACCAAACGGACGGGCCACGTCGCTGCCTACATGACCGGTGCCGGCGTCGCGGCGTCGGGTTTTGGCCTGCCCGACATCGGACTGGTCACCGCGACCGAAATGGCCGACCGGGTCCGGATGATCACCGGCGCGCTGGGCGACGTTCCGCTGATTGCCGACGCCGACACCGGCTACGGCGCGCCCATGAACGTGGTGCGCACGGTCCGCTCCTACGACGCGGCCGGAGTGGCGGCTATCCAGCTGGAAGACCAGGTGTTTCCCAAGCGGTGCGGTCACTTGCCGGACAAGCAGGTCGTCGACGCCGCGGTGTTCGAGCAGACGCTCGCCGCCGCCCTGGACGCCCGGTCCGATGACGCCCTGCTGGTGGTGGCCCGCACCGACGCGCGCGCCCCGCTCGGCCTGGCCGCCGCGATCGAGCGCGCCAACCGGTACGCGCAAGCTGGCGCCGACATCATCTTCGTCGAAGCGCCGCAGGACGCCGACGAGATCGACCGCATCGCACGCGAAGTCGAGGCTCCCCTGCTGATCAATCTCGTGCTGGGCGGCATGACGCCGCTGCAGTCCGCTTCGCGGCTGCAGGAGCTGGGTTACGCGATCGCCATCCATCCGAGCAATCTGCTGATTCAGGCGACATTGGGCATGCTGCAAAGCCTTTGCGAACTCAACGGCGCGGACGCCGCAGCCCATCTGCCGAACAGTCCCGGAGACTTCTTCAACCTGGTCGGCATGGCGGAGTGGCTCGCCCTCGACGACAAGTACGCACACACCGAGGACCGCTCATGGGCATGACCGTCGTCGAAAAGATCTTCGCCCGCAAGGCCGGGCTGGACTCGGTGGCCCCGGGCGACACCGTCGTGGTCGACGTCGACATGACCGTCCTGATCGACCTGCAGTTCGCCACCATGTGGATACCGCCCAACCGGATCCACGACCCCGACAAGCTGGCGGTCGTCATGGACCACGCCGTTCCCGCGCCGACGATCAAGGATGCCGCCGGCGGCGGGCACGCCCGAAAGTTCGTCGCCGACTTCGGCATCGAGCGTTTTTATGATGTGGGCCGGCACGGCATCTGCCACCAGGTGATCGCCGAGAACGGGCTGGCGCGCCCGGGAGAGATCCTGGCCTGCACCGACTCTCACACGTGCGCCGCGGGCGCCTACAACACCGCGGCGCGGGGCCTGGGCCCCGCCGAGGTGTACTCGATCATGTGCACCGGCACGACGTGGTTTCAGGTGGCGCCGACGATCCGCTACGAACTCGACGGCGTCAAACCGAACACGGTGAGCGGCAAGGACATCTTCCTGCACATCGCCAACGAGTACGGCGACGCGCCCAACCTGAATCTCGAATTCGGCGGCGCCGGCCTGGCCGGGATCCCGATGCACGATCGGCGCACCATCGCCACCCAGGGCGCCGAGGTGTCGGCCGACTTCAGCACCTTCGAACCCGACGCGGTGCTGGCCGGCTTCCTCGACGACGCCGGCGTCGCCGGATATGACGCGGCCGCACCGGATTCCGACGCGAACTACCGCGACGTCCGGCGCATCGACCTGTCGACGTTGGAACCCTACGTCGCGCGGCCGGGAACCGTCAGCCGCAACGGGCTGCCCGTGTCGCGGCTGGACCGGCAGAAGGTGGACCAGGCGTTCATCGGGTCGTGCGCGAACGGCCAACTCGAGGACCTCGAGATTGCCGCGGAAGTGTTGCGCGGCAAGACCGTCGCGCCCGGGGTGCGGCTGCTGGTCACGCCCGCCTCGCAGGCGGTGTACCGGGAGGCCATGCGGTTGGGGTACTTGCAGGACCTCGCGGACGCCGGCGCGGTGATCACCAACTCGACGTGCGGCGCGTGCTTCGGCTACCACATGGGTGTGGTGGGCCCCGGCGAGGTGTGCATCACGTCGAGCACCCGCAACTTCACCGGACGCATGGGCAGCACCGAGGCGGAGATCTTCATGGCCTCACCGGCGACCGTCGCCGCGTCCGCGATCACCGGCTACATCACGGACCCGAGGAGCGTGACGGCATGACGGTCTCGTTCAGCGGGAAGCTCTGGGTGTTCGGCGACAACCTCAACACCGACGCCATGTACCCGGCGTTCGCCATGAAGATGGACCCGCCCGAGGCGGCCAAGCACATCTTCTACGAGGTGCGCCCGGGCTGGACCGACGAGGTCTCAGCGGGCGACATCGTGGTGGCGGGCAGGAACTTCGGGCTCGGATCGTCGCGTCCGGTCGCGGCACTGTTCACCGAGCTCGGAGTCGCCGGCCTGGTCGCCGAGGAATTCAACTCGTTGTTCTTCCGCAACGCGGTCAACGCCGGCCTGCCGGCGATGACCGTGCCCAACGCCACCGAGGTCTTCCGCGAGGGCGACACCGCGACCTTCGACCTGACCGCGGGGACCTGGCGAAACGACACCACGGGAGACTCGGGCAGCGTCCCCAGGCTGCCCGATTTGATCCTCGAGATCGTCGAAAGCGGCGGCGTGCTGCCGCGCTTGGCCGAGCAGGGCTACCTGCCGGCCGAACTCGGCGATGTCCTGCGGTCGAGCACGGTCGCCATGCGCGGCGCCGGCAGCGGCGCCTGATGTTGGGGCGGTTGCTGCGCGGAGTGCGGGCGGGCGCGGGCCGAAGCCCATTGGCCGGCAGCGCTTTTGACGCGTCGGAGTCGATCGCGGTGACCAGCCCGGCGTTCGACGACGGCGGTGCGATGCCGACGTCCAGCGCGGGCAAGGGCGTCGGCGACAACGCCTCGCCGCCGCTGAGCTGGGACGGGGTGCCGGCGGGGGCGCGGCAGCTGGTGCTCGTGATGGACGACATCGACGTTCCGCTGCCCCGGCCGCTGCTGCACACCATCGCGGTGATCGACCCGACGCTCGACGGTGTCGCCGCGGGTGCGTTGCAGCCGGGCGCCGCCGGAGTGCGTTTCCTCCGGGCCGATTTGGGCCATCGCGGCTACGCCGGACCACGCCCGATTCCCGGCCACGGGCCGCACCGGTACCGGTTCCATGTGTTCGCGATCGACGAGCCCGTCCGCGACACCGTCACCACGGCCAAGGCGTTGCTGGCGGCGATGGCCGGCCACGTGCTGGCCCGCGGCACCCTGACCGGCACGTACGAACGTTAACGCGGGCGCCCTGACCATTAGCTCACCCAATGTGCCGCTGACCTGCGGTTGGCAGTGGTTGGCAGCGTCTGGCGTCGATCTGGCAGCGGTTTCCGAGCAGCGTGACCCGTGTCAACGTTCGAGGAAGGAACACGATGTCCACCACCACCATTGACCGCAGGGGAACTCGCGACGGGTTGCTCCGTTTTGCCATGCGTGCCGACGCCGTCATCAGCGGACTGGTGGGCCTGGCCGGTATCCCGCTGGCCGGCTGGCTGGCTAACCTATCCGGCACCACGAAGGCGTTCGAGTACGGCGTGGCCGCGTTCTTGATCGCCTACGGCGCGGTCGTGTTCGGGCTGGCCGCCTTACCGTCGGTACGGCGCGCCGGCCTGGGCGTCATCATCGCCAACCTGCTGTACACGGCGGGCTCCATCGTTCTCGTCCTCGCGGACGTCTTCCCACTGACGTCGGCCGGCGTCGCGTTGAACCTGGCGGCCGGCGCCTACACGCTGCTGTTCGCGGAACTGCAATACCAGGGCTGGCGCCGCGCGAAGGCGTAAGCCCGCCCAGCCCCCGCTAGTCCTCTGGAACCTCGCGCTCGATCTCGTCGAGCCAGATGCGCGCGGACATGTCCGACGGGGCGCGCCAATCGCCGCGCGGCGACAGCGCGCCACCGTGCGACACCTTGGGGCCATTCGGCAACGCGGAGCGCTTGAACTGGCTGAACGAGTAGAACCGCTGCACGAACACGCCCAGCCAGTGCCGGATCTCCTTGAGCGAGTACGCCGGCCGCTTGTCCTCGGGGAATCCCGCCGGCCAGTTGCCCTGCTCGGGGTCGCTCCACGCGCGCCAGGCCAAGAACGCGATCTTCGACGGCCGGAACCCGAAGCGCAGCACGTGGAACAGCGAAAAGTCTTGCAGGGCAAAGGGTCCGACTTTGGCCTCGCTGCTCTGCAGCTCCTCCTCCTCGCCACTAGGGACGAGCTCCGGCGTGATCTCGGTGTCCAGCACCGACTGCAGCACCTCGCACACATCCGATTCGAACTGGCCCGACGAAATCACCCAGCGGATCAGGTGCTGAATCAACGTCTTGGGGACGCCGCCGTTGACGTTGTAGTGCGACATCTGGTCGCCCACCCCGTACGTCGACCAGCCCAACCCCAGCTCCGAGAGGTCGCCGGTGCCCAGCACGATCCCCCCGCGCTGGTTGGCCAGCCGGAACAAGTAGTCCGTGCGCAGGCCGGCCTGGACGTTCTCGAAGGTGACGTCGTAGACCTTCTCGCCGCGCGAGAACGGGTGGTCCATCTCCTTGAGCATGAGTTGCGCGGTCTCGGTGATGTCGATCTCGGAGAAGGTGACGCCCAGCGCGCGGCACAGCTCGATCGCGTTGCGCTTGGTGCGATCTCCCGTCGCGAAGCCGGGCAGCGTGAACGCCAGGATGTCGCTGCGCGGTCGTTCCTCGCGGTCCATCGCGCGGGCGGCGACGATCAGCGCGTGCGTCGAATCCAGCCCGCCGGAGATCCCGATGACCAGCTTCGGGTAGTCCAGCGCGCGCAGCCGCTGCTCGAGCCCCGACACCTGAATGTTGTAGGCCTCGTAGCAATCCTGTTCCAGCCGTTGCGGATCGGCCGGCACGAACGGGAAGCGCTCGATCTCGCGGCGCAGCCCGATGTCGCCGCCGGGCGGGTCGAGCCGGAACTCGATGCGCCGGAACGACTCCGCCGTCGTCCGGTGGTGGCGCCGGTTGTCGTCGAAGGTGCCCATCCGTAGCCGTTCGGCGCGAAGCAGTTCGAGGTCGACGTCGGCGACGCTGCGCCGCTCCCCTTTCGGGAAACGCTCGGACGTGGCGAGCAGCACGCCGTTCTCCCAGACCATGGTCTGGCCGTCCCAGGCCAGGTCGGTGGTCGATTCGCCCTCGCCCGCGGCGGCGTACACATAGGCGGCCAGGCACCGTGACGACGCCGAGCGCGCCAGCAGGCAGCGATCCTCGGCGCGCCCGATCGTGATCGGGCTCCCGGACAGGTTGGCCAGCACCGTCGCGCCCGCCAGCGCCGCCTCCGCGCTGGGCGGGATCGGCACGAACATGTCCTCGCAGATTTCGACGTGCAACACCAAGCCCGGCAGGTCGGACGCGGCGAACAGCAGATCGGGACCGAACGGGGCCTCGAGCTCGCCGATGCGGATGATGCCGCGCTCGTCGTTGCCGGGCGCGAGCTGGCGGCGCTCGTAGAACTCGCGATAGGTGGGCAGGTATGACTTGGGCGCGACGCCGAGCACCTCGCCGCGGTGGATGACCACCGCGGTGTTGTAGATCCGATGCCGGTAGCGCAGCGGGGCGCCGACGACCAGCACCGGCAGCAGGTCGGCCGACGCCGCCACTACGTCGGCGACGGCGGCTTCGACGTCGTCGAGCAGGAGATCTTGCAGGACGATGTCCTCGATGGAGTACCCGGACAGCGTCAGCTCCGGGAAGACGGCCACGGCGACGCCGTCGTCGTGGCATTGGCCGGCCAACCGCAGCACCGACTCGGCGTTGGCCGCCGGATCGCCGATCGCGGTGTGGTGCGTGCAGGCGGCGACGCGGACAAAACCCTGGTGGTAGGCGTTGTAAAAGTCCATGACCCTCCCATTGTCGCCCGACGGGCGTCAACTCGTCGCCGCCGGGTATCCCCAACGGCATGAGCGATACCGCCCTCGTCGTGGTCGACATGATGAACACGTATCAGCATCCCGATGCTGAAGATCTGATACCCAATGTCGAGAAAATCATGGACCCGCTCGCCGACCTGATCCGCCGGGCGCGGGACGCCGACGGCGTCGACGTGGTCTACGTCAACGACAACTACGGCGATTTCACCGCCCAGTTCTCCGACATCGTCGGATCCGCGCTCGATGGGGCGCGGCCCGACCTGATCAAACCGATCGTGCCGAGCGACGACTGCCGGGTGATGACGAAGGTCCGGCACAGCGCCTTCTACGCGACGGCGCTGGCCTATCTGCTCGGTCGGCTGGAGACCAAGCGGTTGATCCTCACCGGCCAGGTCACCGAGCAGTGCATCCTGTACACCGCGCTCGACGCCTACGTGCGCCACTTCCCCGTCGTGATCCCGGCCGACGCCGTCGCCCACATCGACCCCGATCTGGGTGAGGCGGCGCTGAAGATGATGCAGCAGAACATGTCCGCCGAGCTCACCTCGGCGGCCGACTGCCTCGACCCGTCCTGAATTGCCCGTACCCTCGGACGGGTGACCTCCAGCCGCGCGGAATCGCCCGAACTCGTCGCGCTGCTCGCCGGCCGCCGGGTCGCGGTGCTGACCGGTGCCGGGATGTCCACCGACTCGGGCATCCCCGACTACCGCGGCCCCGATTCGCCGCCGAGCAACCCCATGACCATCGGCCAGTTCACCTCGGATCCGCTGTTCCGGCAGCGGTATTGGGCGCGCAACCACGTCGGGTGGCGCCACATGGACCACACCGCGCCCAACGCCGGGCACCGGGCGCTGGCCGCGCTGGAGCGCGCCTCGGTGGTGACCGGGGTGATCACCCAGAACGTCGACCTGCTGCACACCAAGGCCGGCAGCCGCAACGTCGTCAACCTGCACGGCACCTACGCGCACGTCGTCTGCCTGGGCTGCCGGTACGGGATGAGCCGGGCCGCGCTCGCCGAAGAACTCGAGGTGCTCAACCCGGGCTTCATCGAACGCGCGGAGGCCGTGGGCGGGCTGGCGGTGGCTCCCGACGCCGATGCCGTCATCGCCGACACCGCGTCGTTCCGCTACCTCGACTGCCCGCGCTGCGGCGGCATGCTCAAGCCCGACATCGTCTACTTCGGCGAGAGCGTGCCCAAAGATGTTGTGGCGGAGGCATATTCGTTGGTCGACCGCGCCGAGGCGCTGCTGGTCGCCGGCTCGTCGCTGACGGTGTTCTCCGGCTATCGATTCGTGCGGCACGCTGCCGCGCTGGGCCTCCCGATCGCCATCGTCAACCGCGGCCCCACCCGCGGCGACGACCTGGCCACCGTGAAGGTCGACGGCGGGTGCTCGGAGCTGCTGACGCTGCTGGCGTGCGAGTTGGGGGCGCTGGCGCCCACGCCTTAGAAGCTGACAGGCATGCTGCGGATCGCGTGGATGAAATTGCCCGGCACGTAGGCCGGTTCGCCCGCCTGGATTTCGGGCAGCTGAGCGAGCAGTTCGCCGAAGATGGCGCGCAGTTGCGCCCGGGCCACATGCGCGCCGAGGCAGAAGTGCACCCCACCGCCGCCGAAGCCGACGTGCGGGTTGGGGTTGCGACCGAGGTCGAAACGGTCCGGCTCGTCGAACGCGTCGGTGTCCCAGTTGCCGGACGAATAAAACATGACCACCTTCTCGCCCGCCCGGATGCTCTGACCGCCCAGCTCGACATCCGTGGCCGCCGTGCGGCGGAAGGTCATGACGGGCGTCGCCCAGCGGACGAACTCCTCGACGGCCGTGCCGATCCGGTTGTCGAAGTCCTCGCGCAGCCAGGCCCGCTGCTCGGGAAAGTCGGTGAGCGCCTTCATCGCGTGGCTGGTGGTTTGCCGGGTGGTGTCGTTGCCGGCCACGGCAAGCAGGACGAAGAACGCGGACACGTCGGCGTCCGACAGCCGGTCGCCGTCCACTTCGGCGTTCACCAGGCTGCTGAACAGGTCGTCGCCGGGTCGCTCGCGTCGCTCGGCGGCCAGGGCGCCGGCGACCTGGTGGAGGTATATCTGGTTCTCGACCAGCACCTCCAGCGGGTTGCGGCCGCCGAGGTAGACGGGGTCGGCCCAGGAAACCAGCGCGTCGGCAGCATGCGCCACGCGCTCGCGCTCGGACTCCGGAATCCCGACCATGTCCGACAGCGTGCGGATGGGCAGCTGCTTGGCGCACAGATCAACGAAATCGGCACCGCCGCCGGCCGCCCGTAGCTCTTCGACGATGGTCTTCGCGTTCGACTTGATCGAGTCCTCGATGCGGCGGACCTGCCTCGGGGTGAAGGCGGCGCTGACTACCTTGCGCAGCTTGGTGTGCCGCGGCGGATCCATCGCGAGGAAGGATTGCGAGGCTTCCAGCAGCTCCTCGGGGACGTTCTCGAAGATCACCCCCTTGCCGGACAGGAACGTGCCGTTGTTACGGCTGACCTCGACGATGTCCGCGCGCCTGGTGACCGCCCAATAGCCGGGGTCGTCGAGGTCGGGCATCAGGGAAGCCTCGACCGGACGGTGCCAGCTGACCGGGCGCTCGGCCCGCAGCACCGCGAACGAGCGCTCCCGCTCGGCCGCGGTCGTCGACCAGAACGCGAGCGACGACAGATCGATCGCGTCGTATTCACGGCTGCTGGACACCCCGGTCGCCACTGTCATCGTCGCCCTCCGTCGCTTATGACCCCAGTCACTTGACAATATGATTAGACACTACGTCTAGTCAATATGTTGAACCCCTGGCTATGCTGGGCGAATGCCGTCCGTTACCCGAAAGCCGCAGGGCAATCGCGAACAGGGACGTCAGCAGCGGCGCGAGCAGATGGAACGCCGGTTGCTGGACGCCACCGAGCGGCTGATGCGCGACGGCACCAGTTTCACCGAGATCAGCGTGGACCGGCTGTCGAGCGAGGCCGGCATCTCGCGCGCCAGCTTCTACATCTACTTCGAGGACAAGGGCCACCTGCTGCGCCGGCTCGCCGGCCAGGTGTTCGCCGACCTCGCCTCCAGCGCGGACCGGTGGTGGAGCATGGCGTGGCGGCACGATCCCGACGACGTCCGCGCGGCCATGGCCGGAATCATCGGAAACTACCGGCGCCACCAACCGGTGCTCGTCGCGCTGAACGAAATGGCCGGCTACGACCCCGTGGTGGGGGCAACCTACCGAAATCTGCTGACCGCGATCACCGGCCGGGTGACCCGTGTCATCGAGGACGGCCAGGCCGACGGATCCATCCGCCCCGAGCTGCCCCCGACCGCCACGGCCAGCGCGCTGACCTGGATGGTCGAGCGCGCCTGCCAGCAGAATCTTCCGACCGCCCCGGACACCTACGACGCCGAACTGGCCGAGTCCCTGGCCCAAATCATCTGGGGCGCACTGTATCTCAAGCCGATACCACCGAGCTGATCGGTTAGCGGCTCCCCACCGGCTTCAAGACCGGGCGCAGGGCGTGCAGCACGTTGGGATCCTCGATGGTGGCGGGCATCTCGTCGTCGTGACCGTGCGCAATCCGGTGCATCGCCTTGCGCAGGATCTTGCCGGAGCGCGTCTTCGGCAATGCCGAGACGATGTCGACCCGCTTCAGGCACGCGACCGCGCCGATCTCGTCACGCACCAGCGCGACCAACTCGTCTTCCAGCCCATCCCGCGACGACCCGGCCTGCAAAACGACGAATCCGCGCGGGATCTGGCCCTTGATGTCGTCGGCGACGCCGATCACCGCGGCTTCGGCGACGGCGGGATGGGACGCCAGCACCGCTTCCAATGCGCCGGTGGATAGTCGGTGACCGGCCACGTTGATCACGTCGTCGATGCGGCCCATGACGAACAGGTAGCCGTCCTCGTCGACGTATCCGCCGTCGCCGGTCAGGTAGTAGCCGGGATGCTCACACAGGTATGACGATTCGTACCGTGCGTCGTCCTGCCAGAGCGTCGGGAAGGTACCGGGCGGCAGCGGCAGACTCAGGCAGATCGCACCCTCCTCACCGGGCGAGCAGCCGGTACCGTCGGGCTGAAGAATCGCGACGCGGTAGCCCGGCATGGGCACGCCAGGCGAACCGGGCTTGACCGGAAGCTCCTCCGCGCCAATGGGATTGGCCGCGATGGCCCACCCGGTCTCGGTCTGCCACCAGTGGTCGATGACGCGGACGCCGAGTTTTTCCGACGCCCAGAGGTACGTGTCGGGGTCGAGCCGCTCCCCGGCGAGGAACAGCGACTGCAGGCTGGCGCGGTCGTATGGCTGCAGGCAGGTGCCGTCGGGGTCGTCCCTGCGGATAGCGCGAATGGCGGTCGGCGCGGTGAAGAGCGCCTTCACGCCGTGCTCGGTTATCACGCGCCAGAAGGCGCCGGGGTCGGGGGTTCCCACCGGCTTGCCCTCGTAGAGCACGGTGGTGGCGCCCGCGAGGAGGGGGCCGTAGACGATGTAGGAGTGCCCGACGACCCAGCCGACGTCCGAGGCCGCCCAGAATACGTCGCCGGGGCCGATGTCGTAGATGTGACGCATGCTCCACAGCAGCGCCACCGCGTGGCCGCCGTTGTCCCGCATGACGCCTTTGGGTTTACCCGTGGTCCCCGAGGTGTGCAGGATGTACAGCGGGTCCGTCGCGGCGACGGCGACGGCCGGCGCGGGTTCGGCCCGGCCGATCAGCGTCTCCCAGTCCTGGTCGCGCCCTTCGACCATGCCGCAGCGCAGCTGCTCTCGTTGCACGATGACGCAGTGCCGCGGCGGATGCGCGCTGGCGTCGATCGCCGCGTCGAGCATCGGTTTGTATTCGACCAACCGGGTCGGCTCGATGCCGCACGACGCCGACACGATCACCGTGGGACGGGCGTTGTCGATCCGGGCGGCGAGTTCGTGCGCGGAAAATCCCCCGAAGACGACGGAATGCACGGCGCCGATCCGGGCGCACGCCAGCATTGCGATGGCGGCCTCGGGAATCATCGGCATGTAGATGACCACGCGGTCGCCCTTGCCCACTCCCAGGTCGCGCAGGACCCCGGCGAAACGCGATGTGAGGTCCAGCAATTCGGCATACGAGAAGGTGCGCTTGGTGGCCGTCACGGGTGAGTCGTAGATCAGCGCCGGCGTGCTGCCGCGGCCGGCATCGACGTGCCGGTCGAGCGCGTTGGCACAGGTGTTGAGTTCCGCGTCGGGAAACCAGCGGTAGAACGGCGGGTGACTGTCGTCGAGGATCCGTTGTGGCGACCGGATCCATGTCACGGCCGACGCGGCATCGGCCCAGAATGCCGCCGGGTCATTGAGGCTGGACTGGTAGAGGTCGCGATAACCGTTCATTTGTTTCCTCTGCGGACGAAGGTGACTCTGCCAGATGATTGCCAGATGATAGGGCCGGAACCCGCGGGGCGATAGGGCCATCGGCCGCTTCAGCGACGCCTGTGATCGGAACAACATAGTTAGGGCCCTAACTATTAGGGTACGATGGGAGCATGGCCGCGCCGACCGCACCGGAAATCGACCCACTCGCCCTCGAGCAGCAGGTCTGTTTCGCGCTGAGCGTCACCAACCGCGCCGTTTTGGCGGTCTACCGTCCGCTGCTGGAGCCGTTGGGGCTGACGCATCCCCAGTATCTGGTGATGCTGACGCTCTGGGATCACCAGAAGACGGGTCCGCAGAAACCGCTGTCGGTCAAGGACATTGCCGCCACGCTGCAGATGGATTCGGCGACGCTGTCGCCGATGCTCAAGCGCCTGGAGGCGCTGGGACTGATCACCCGTACCCGAAGCGCCGTCGACGAGCGCTCCACCGACGTCGAACTCACCGACAGCGGCACCGCCTTGCGGCGGCGCGCGCTGAAGATCCCGCCCGCCGTCGTCGCGCGTCTGGGCGTCGACATGGACGAACTGCGGCACCTGCATCAGGTGCTGACGCGCATCAACTCGGCCGCCCTGGCGGCCGGCGCACTGCAGGCCTGAAACAACCCCGGGAGCGAGCATGAGCACCACCAAGCCCAACCTCTGGCAGTACATCGGCTATTCGTACGGCCGGTGCCTACCGGATTCCATGCGCAGCTGGGTCGCGAACGACCTGGCGGGCCCGGGAGCCGTGCGCCGGCACATGGTTCGGTGGGCAATACCGCCGCTGTTCGTGCTGGCGCCCTTCTGGCTGCTGCCCGCGTCACTGTACGTCCACACGGAGATGACGGTGCCGCTGTACATCTGGGCGCTACTCATCTCGCTAGCGCTGAACAAGGTCTGGCGCCGGCACCGGCTGGCGCAGCATGGCCTCAACCCGAACCTGGTCGACGTGATCAAACGCGAGAAAGAATCGAAGATGCACGAGGTCTACGCCCGCCGCTACGGGCCGCGTCCCGAATCGGCCGCGTGGCAGGACAACAGCAACCCGTTCACCTAGCCGACTACACCGCGACCAGGTCGTCGGCGTGCACCGCCGGCCGGCGCAACTCACCGGGCAAGTCGGAGGTCGACCGGCCCATCATGGTGGCCAGTTCGGTTGCGTCGTAGGCGACCACGCCCCGGGCCACCATGGCCGCGTCCGGTCCGCGCAGTTCAACGACGTCCCCGGCGTAGAACCGGCCCGTGACGGTGGTGATTCCGGCGGCCAGCAGCGAGCGGCGTTGGGCCACCACCGCGCGCACCGCGCCCTCATCCAGCGTCAGCGACCCGGCCGCCTCGGCGGCGTAGCGCACCCAGAACCGGCGGGCCGACATCCGAACCGGCCGAGGCGCGAACACCGTTCCGCCCGAGGCGTCGCTGAGCGCGGTCGCGGCGTCGGTCGCTGCCGCGAGCAGCACCGGGACGCCGGCGTCGGCGGCCAGCAGCGCCGACGACATCTTCGACGCCATCCCGCCGGTGCCCAGGTCACTGCCCGGCCCGGCGACCACGCCGTCCAGGTCGGACGCGCCGGACACCTCGGGGATGAACCTGGCGCCCTTGGTTTTCCGCGGATCGGAGTCGTAGAGGCCGTCGATGTCGGAGAGCAGCACCAGCGCCTCGGCGCCCACCAGGTGGGCCACCAGCGCCGAGAGCCGGTCGTTGTCGCCGAACCGGATCTCGTTGGTGGCCACCGTGTCGTTTTCGTTGACGATCGCCACCGCGTGCAGCGCGCGCAGCCGATCCAGGGTGCGCTGGGCGTTGGTGTGAGATGCCCGCACCGAAATGTCGTGCGCCGTCAGCAAAATCTGCCCCACCGTGCGGCCGTAGCGGGCGAACGCCGCGCTCCACGAGTTGACCAGCGCGACCTGGCCGACGCTGGCCGCGGCCTGCTTGGTCGCCAAATCCTTTGGACGACGGGATAATCCGAGCGGCTCGATGCCCGCGGCGATGGCGCCCGACGACACGATGACGACGTCGGTGCCGGCCTTCATTCGCGCCTCGATGGCGTCGGCCAGCCCGGCCAGCCGACCGGCGTCAAAAACCCCGGACGGCGTGGTCAGCGCGTTGGTACCGACCTTGACCACGAGGCTGCGCGCGGTTCGGATCGTCTCGCGGTGGGGGCTCATTCTTCGTCACCGTGTTGGCGGCGCTGGCGCCGGGCGGCCTTGCGCTCGGCGGCCCCGATTCGTTCGGTGCGTTCCAGCCGCGCGTCGGTGCCGCGGCCGGACAGCGCAACATGTTCTCCCGCAGGCGTTTGCGGCTCCCAGTCGAACGTCATTTCCCCGATGGTCACGGCGCAGCCCGGTTTCGCGCCGAGCTTCAGCAGTTCCTCCTCGACGCCGAGGCGCGCGAGGCGGTCGGCGAGGTAACCCACCGCCTCGTCGTTGTCGAAGTTGGTCTGGCCGACCCACCGCTCGGGCCGTGCCCCGGTGACGACGAACCCGCCCTGCCCATCGGGCTCGACGGTGAAACCGCTGTCGTCGACGGGCAGCGGACGGATCACCGGCCGGCGCGGCACGATTTGGGGCCGCGCGGCGTTGTACTCCGAGATCATCTGCCAGAGCCCAAAGACCAAGGGCTGCAAGCCTTCCCGCGCGATGGTCGAGACCAGGAACACCGGCCAGCCACGCTCGGCGATCTCGTCGCGGACGAATTCGGCCAGCTCGCGCGCCTCGGGCACGTCGATCTTGTTGAGCACCACCGCCCGCGGCCGCTCGGCCAGATCGCCCAGCACCGCGTCCCCCTGCAGCGTCGGGGTGTACGCGGCGAGTTCGGCTTCGAGCGCGTCGATGTCGGAGATCGGGTCGCGGCCGGGTTCCGCGGTGGCGCAATCCACCACATGTACCAGCACGGCACACCGCTCGATGTGGCGCAGGAATTCCAGGCCCAGGCCGCGACCCTCGGACGCCCCCGGGATCAGCCCGGGCACGTCGGCGACGGTGAAGGTGTGCTCCCCCGCCGAGACGACACCGAGGTTGGGCACCAGCGTGGTGAAGGGGTAGTCGGCGATCTTCGGTTTGGCCGCCGAAATCGCGGACACCAGCGAGGATTTCCCGGCCGAGGGAAACCCGATCAGCCCGACGTCGGCGACGGTCTTGAGCTCCAGCGTCAGGTCGCGGGCCTGGCCCGGCTCGCCGAGCAGGGCAAAGCCGGGGGCCTTGCGGGCGCGCGACGCCAGCGCGGCGTTGCCGAGGCCGCCGCGGCCTCCGGCGGCCGCCTCGAAGCGGGTGCCGGCCCCCACCAGGTCGGCGAGCAGGCGGCCGCGTTCGTCCAGGACGACGGTGCCGTCGGGGACTTTGACCTCCAGGTCCGCGCCGGCGGCGCCGTCGCGGTTGTTGCCCATGCCCTGTTTGCCCGAGGGCGCGGTGACGTGCGGATGAAAGTGGAAGTCCAGCAGGGTGTGTACCTGCGGGTCAACGACCAGCACGATGCTGCCGCCGCGGCCCCCGTTGCCGCCGTCGGGCCCGCCGAGCGGCTTGAACTTCTCGCGGTGGACCGACGCGCAGCCGTTACCGCCCGAACCGGCGCGCGCGTGGATGACGACGCGATCGACAAACCGGGGCATCGAGGGTCCTCTCAACTACCGCGGGCGCCGATGCGGGGCGGAGCCCGCGGCCGGACGCAGCGCCCGGGCCGGGGCCCGGGCAAAAACGCCTAGTCGGCGGTCTGCCCGGCCGCGACGATGCTGACGGTCTTGCGCCCGCGCTTGGTCCCGAACTCGACGGCCCCGGATTCCTTGGCGAACAATGTGTCGTCGCCGCCGCGCCCGACGTTGACGCCGGGATGGAACTTGGTGCCGCGCTGGCGGACGATGATCTCGCCGGCCTTGACGACCTGGCCGCCGAACCGCTTCACGCCCAGCCGCTGCGCGGCGGAGTCGCGGCCGTTGCGCGAGCTGGAAGCGCCCTTTTTGTGTGCCATGTGGTCCTCGCTACTTGATCCCGGTGACCTTCAGGACCGTCAGCTGCTGACGGTGGCCCTGACGCTTGTGGTAGCCGGTCTTGTTCTTGAACTTGTGGATGCGGATCTTGGGTCCCTTGGTGTGCTCGAGCACCTCGCCGGTGACCGCGACCTTGGCCAGCGCGGCCGCGTCGCTGGTGACCTTGGCGCCGTCGACCACCAAGGCGACCGGAAGCGTGACGTTCGAACCCGGCTCGGAGTCGAGCTTCTCGACCTTGACGACGTCTCCGACGGCGACCTTGTATTGCTTGCCGCCGGTCTTGACGATTGCGTACGTCGCCATCGTTGCTCCTGCCTCTTTCTCGCTTCGCGCGCGTAGCCACCTGCGGTGCGCGTGGTGGGTGCTTGGCGCGGGCCCATATGTCCCGCTCGCCGGCCGAACCCTCGTCGCTCGGCCTGACGACAACTGTCCAAGGGTACGTGACCAGCGGCTACAGGGTCAAACCGGCTCGCCTAACCGCTCGGGGCGGCGCAGGTCAGTCCACATGGATCGGCGGGCCGGCCGGCCTGCCCGCCGCGCGGCGACGGCGCGGACGGCCGAAAGCCGGCCCGGCGTCGCCGACGGCTCCGTTGTCCTCGTCGTCGAGGTCGTCATCGTCCTCGTCATCACTGTCGTCGTCGTCCAGGTCGAGGTCCTCGTCGTCGCCGAGGTCCTCGTCATCGAGGTCATCGTCGTCGTCGTCCAGGTCGTCCTCGTCGTCGTCCCCGTTGTCGCCGTTGTCCTCGAAGTCCTCCGGCTCGGTGTCCGCCAGGGCCGCGGAGGCCGGCTCTTCGGCTTCGTTTTCGGCCTGGGCGGTGACTTCCGCACCGGACTCGTCGGGTTCCTCGTCAGCCTCGCCGGGCGCTTCCGAGGTCCCGGACGCGCCCGCCGCCATCGCCTTGAACATCGGGTGTTCGCCGGGGGCGTGGGCCGGCAGCACCTTGGCAACGGTGGGCTCCTCGGCCCCCTTCTTCTTCGACCGCCTGCCGCGGCGGCCACCGGATTCGGACTTGCGCCCGTTCGACGGGGCCGAATCCACGGGATCGCCGTGCAGCAACAGGCCGCGGCCGCCGCAGTTCGGGCACGACGACGAGAAGGCCTCGATCAGCCCGGTCCCCAACCGCTTGCGGGTCAGCTGGACCAGGCCCAGCGACGTCACCTCGGAAACCTGATGGCGGGTGCGGTCGCGGGCCAGCGCCTCGGTCAGCCGGCGCAACACCAGGTCGCGGTTGGACTCCAGCACCATGTCGATGAAGTCGATGACCACGATGCCGCCGATGTCGCGCAGCCGCAGCTGGCGCACGATCTCCTCGGCCGCCTCCAGGTTGTTCTTGGTCACGGTCTGCTCGAGGTTGCCCCCGGAGCCGGTGAACTTGCCGGTGTTGACGTCGACCACCGTCATCGCCTCGGTCCGGTCAATCACCAGCGTGCCGCCCGACGGCAGCCACACCTTCCGCTCCATCGCCTTGGCGAGCTGTTCGTCGATGCGGTGCACCGCGAACACATCCGGTCCGCTCGCCTCGTCCGGCCCGGTAGCGGGCTCGTACTTGGTCAGCTTCGAAACTAGTTCCGGCGCAACGGAATTCACGTACTCGTTGATCGTGCCCCAGGCCTCGTCGCCGGAGACGATCAGCCCGGCGAAGTCCTCGTTGAACAGGTCGCGGATGACCTTGACCAACACGTCGGGCTCTTCGTAGAGCGACACCGCGGCGCCCGCGGCCTTCTGCTTGGTCTCGACGGCCTTGGCCTCGATCTGTTCCCAGCGTTCCTGCAGGCGGGTGACGTCCTTGCGGATGTCCTCCTCTTTGACCCCCTCGGACGCGGTGCGGATGATCACCCCGGCGTCGGACGGCACCACCTCGCGCAGGATCTCCTTGAGCCGCTGGCGCTCGGTGTCGGGCAGCTTGCGGCTGATCCCGGTCGACGACGCGCCCGGCACGTACACCAGGTAGCGGCCGGCCAGTGAGACCTGTGTGGTGAGCCGGGCGCCCTTGTGCCCGACCGGGTCCTTGCTGACCTGCACGACGACGTAGTCGCCGGGTTTGAGGGCCTGTTCGATCTTGCGGTCCGACCCGCCCAGCCCCGCGGCCTCCCAGTTGACCTCGCCGGCGTAGAGCACGCCGTTGCGGCCGCGGCCGATGTCGACGAAAGCCGCCTCCATCGAGGGCAGCACGTTCTGCACAATTCCGAGGTAGATGTTGCCGACCAGCGAGGCGGAGGCAGCGGAGGTCACGAAGTGCTCGACGACGATGCCGTCTTCCAGCACCGCGATCTGGGTGTAGCGCGCGCCGGGGTGCGGTGCCTCGGTGCGCACCCGGTCGCGCACGACCATCATCCGTTCGACGGCCTCGCGGCGCGCCAGGAACTCGGCCTCGGTCAGCACCGGCGGGCGGCGCCGTCCGGCGTCGCGCCCGTCGCGGCGGCGTTGCCGCTTGGCCTCCAGGCGGGTGGAGCCGTCGATGCCCTTGATCTCGGCATTGCCGTTCCCGTCGCTGCCGTTCTTGCCGCTGCGCGACGGGCGCTCGTGCACCACCGTGTTCGGCGGGTCGTCGGGCGACGGGCCCTCGTCGCCGTCGTCGCCGGCCCCCGACTTGCGCCGCCGGCGCCTGCGGCGGCGGCGGCTGGCGGCCTCCGAGGACCCGTTCTCGTCGTCGTCGGCGTCGGAGTCGTCCTCGTCGGCGTCCTCGGAGTCGGCGTCCTCGTCCGCATCCTGGCCGTCGGGTCCGCCCTGTTCGCCACGACCGCGGCCACGCCCCCGTCGGCCGCGGCGCCGCCGCCGGTTGGCGGGCCGGTCGGCCTGCTCGTCGTCGTCGATGTCGGAATCGTCGGAGTCGTCGCCCGACTCATCGCCGTCGGTGTCGCGCTCGCCACCGGTCTCGACCGGCTGCGGCGCGACGAACAGGGGCATGTAATCCCTTCCCGCGCTTGAGGTGTCGAGCAGCAGCGGCTGCTGGGCGGCGGCCGCGTCGCTGAAGCCCGGGATGTTCGGCAGCGGTTGGGCGAAGAGCAATTCGCGCACCTTGATGGCGTCCTCGCGGTCCACGCCGGAGTGCACGTTGCGGTCCCGCCCATCGATGGCGTTGAGCGCCGCCAGCACCTCTTTGTTGGTGCTGCCCAGCGCCCGTGCCAGCTGGTGGACTCTCAGGCGGTCCGGCAGGTCCTCATGCGGGGCCGGCCCTCGTGACGAGTCTGTGGGTGGTGCGCTGTCTACCACGTATTCTCCTTTAGCCCCCGGGCGCGTCGTTTCGACGCGGCCACGCGAGGGCTTCGCTATAGGCCCGGGTCGCTTCTCCCAGGCTTGTGATGGTCTCGCCCCGAGCGGCTCAAGAAGAACTCACTCGGCGCCGTGCTGAATGTAGGCCTGACATGCGGCGCAACATCGCGGGGTCGCGATGGTCGCGCTTGTCTAAGTCTTCATTCGGGTGTCCGACACCGGTCCGGCGACGTTCACCCGCTGTCAGTATCCCACATCACTTCCAGTGCCCCGCCGCGCCTGATCCGCGCGCGTCAGCAAACGCCGTCGGGGCACCGGCGCGGCCCCTATCGCGGCAGCGCTAAATTCCGGGAAACCAGAGCGCGATCTCGCGCTTGGCGGAATCCGCCGAATCGGACCCGTGCACCAGGTTGAACTGCGTCTCGAGCCCGAAATCGCCCCGAATCGTGCCGGGCGTGGCCTTGTCCACCGGGTCGGTACCGCCCGCGACCTGCCGAAACGCCGCGATCGCGCGCGGCCCCTCCACGATCGCCGCCACCACCGGGCCCGAGGTGATGAACTCCAGCAACGATCCGAAGAAGGGCTTGCCCTCGTGTTCCGCGTAATGCTGGCCGGCCAGCTCTTCGCTGACGTGCCGGAGCTCCAGCGCCGCGATGGTGAGGCCTTTCCGCTCGATGCGGCCGATGATCTCGCCGATCAGATGCCGCTCCACGGCGTCAGGCTTGATCAGTACCAGGGTCCGTTCGGTCACGGCCGACAGCGTACAGAACACCGGTTGCCGGTTAGCTAGGCGGCGACTGGCGGCGCCGGACCTCGGCCCGGAAGTACACGATCAACGCCCACAACCCGGTGAACAGCACGCCGATGAATCCCACGCCCGGGTACACCGCGAAACCGGCGAGCAGAACCACCTGCACGCCCAGGTTCACCCAGATCGCCCAGGGCCTGCGCTGCAGCCCGGCCAGCAGGATCAGCACCACGGCCAGGCCGATCAGATAGGCCAGCGACACGGAGTTCAGGCCGCCGCCGACGGCGCCCACCACCGGGATCGCCAGCAGCACCACGATCGCCTCCAGGATCAGCGTCGCGGCCATCACGCCACTGAAGCTCTTCCAGGGGTCGGGACTCTGCTGGGTCATTCGGGGTCCCGACCGAACAGGGTCCGCGCGACCCCGGCGGTGACCACGGAGCCGGTGACGACGATCCCGGTACCCGAAAACGATTCCGCCGCATCGCTTTCCGTCGCGGACTCGTCGACCAGGGCGGTCGCGACGTCGATGGCGTCGCGCAGGTTTTCCGCGGTCGTCACGCGATCGGGCCCGAACCGCTCGCGCGCGGACAGCGCCAGCGACTCGACGTCCAGCGCCCGCGGCGAGCCGTTGTGGGTCACCACGACGGAATCGAACGCCGGCTCCAGGGCGGCAAGAATCCCGTCCACGTCCTTGTCGGCCATGATGCTGAGCACGCCGACCAGAAATCGGAAGTCGAATTCGCCGGCCAGCGTCTGCGCCAGCGCGGTGGCCCCGGCCGGGTTGTGGGCGGCGTCGATGAACACCGTCGGCGCGTTGCGCAGGCGTTCCAGCCGGCCCGGGCTGGTGACGGCGGCGAAACCGGCCCGAACCGCCTCGACGTCGAGCTGTCGCTGCGCGCCCGCCCCGAAGAAGGCCTCGACCGCCGCGAGCGCCCCCACCGCGTTGTGGGCCTGGTGTTCGCCGTGCAGCGGCAGGTAGACGTCCGAGTAGACCCCGCCCAGGCCCTGCAGCTCCAACACCTGCCCGCCGATCGCCACCTGGCGGCCCAACACCGCGAACTCCGAGTCCTCGCGGGCGACGGCGGCGTCGGCGCGCACGGTTTGGGCCAGCAGCACCTCCATGACCTCCGGCGCCTGGCGCGCGATGACGGCGACGGTGTCCGGGGCGCCCTCCGGCGCCCGGTGGATGATGCCGGCCTTTTCGCCGGCGATCCCGGCGAGCTCGCCGCCGAGGTATTCCACGTGGTCGACGCCGATGGGGGTGATCACCGCGACCGGCGCGTTGACCACGTTGGTCGCGTCCCACCGGCCGCCCATACCCACCTCGACCACCGCCACGTCGACGGGCGCGTCGGCGAACGCGGCGAACGCCATCGCGGTGAGCACCTCGAACTTGCTCATTGCCGGCCCGCCCTCGGCCTGCGATTGCGCGTCGACCATCTGGACGAACGGCTCGATCTCGCGGTACGTCGCCACGTATTGGGCCGGGCTGATCGGCTGCCCGTCGATGGCGATGCGCTCGATCGCCGACTGCAGGTGGGGGCTGGTGGTCCGGCCGGTGCGCCGGCCGAGCGCGGTCACCAGCGCATCAACCATGCGCGCCACCGAGGTCTTGCCGTTGGTGCCCGCGATGTGGATCGACGGATAGCCGCGCTGCGGCGATCCCAGCAGGTCCATCAGGGCGCTGATGCGGGTCAGGCTGGGCTCGATCTTGGTTTCCGGCCAGCGTTGATCCAGCAGGTGCTCGACCTGCAGCAGCGACGCGATCTCGTCCGGTGTGGGAGCCGCGCTGCTGCCCCGTTCGGGCGGCTCACTCATTGCAGCCCGGCCAGCCTCGCGTTGATCCGGTCGGTTTCCTCCTGGGCGACGCGCTGGCGGTCGCGGATCTTGGCGACGACCGGTTCGGGTGCCTTGGCCAGGAAGTCCGCGTTGCCCAGTTTGGCGGCCGTGGACGCCAGCTCCTTTTGCGCCGCGGCCAGATCCTTTTCCAGGCGCCGGCGCTCGGCGGCGACGTCGATGGTGCCCGACGTGTCGAGCTCGACGACGACGGTGCCGCCGGACAGGCGCACCTCCACGGACGCCGACGGCTGAAAACCCGCATCCGGCGCAGTGAGCCACGCCAGCGACGTCACCGCCGCCACCTGCCCGTCCAGGCCGGAGGACGCCACGCCGGCCAGCCGGGCGGGCACCTTCTGCCGGTCGGCCAGCCCCTGGTCGCTGCGGAACCGGCGGACCTCGGTCACGAGCCGCTGCATATCGGTGATCCGTTGCGCGGCAACGGAATCCAGGGCGATGCCGGACGTCTGGGGCCACTCGGCGATCACCAGCGACTCCTGACCGGTCAGGGCCTGCCACAGCGCTTCGGTGAGGAACGGGATGACCGGGTGCAGCAACCGCAGCAGCGTGTCGAGCACCGCGGCCAGCACGGCGGTGGTGTGGGCGAGGCCCTCGGCGAGCTGCGTCTTGGCCAGTTCGACGTACCAGTCGCAGAATTCGTCCCAGGCGAAGTGGTACAGCGATTCGCAGGCGCGGCTGAACTCGTAGGCGTCGAAGGCCGAATCAACTTCGGCGCGAACCTCTTCCAGTCGCCCGAGGATCCAGCGGTCGGCGTCGGTCAGCTCGGCCGGGGCCGGGAGCGGTGCCGGCGCGGCCCCGTTCAGCAGCGCGTAGCGGGTGGCGTTGAACAGCTTGGTGCCGAAGTTGCGCGAGGCCCGGACCGCGTCCTCGCCGACGGACAGGTCACCGCCGGGGCTGGCGCCGCGGGCCAGCGCGAAGCGCAGGGCGTCGGCCCCGAACTCCTGCATCCAGTCCAGCGGGTCGACGACGTTGCCCTTGGACTTGCTCATCTTGCGGCCGAACTCGTCGCGGATCAGCCCGTGCAGGAAGATGTCGGTGAACGGCACCTGCGGGCCGCGGCGGCCGCCGAGCGTGATGGCGTCGTCGCCGCCGACGAAGGTGCCGAACATCATCATCCGCGCGACCCAGAAGAACAGGATGTCGTAGCCGGTGACCAAAACGCTGGTGGGATAGAACTTTTCCAGCTCCGGGGTCTCCGCCGGCCAGCCCAGCGTAGAGAACGGCCACAGCGCGGACGAGAACCAGGTGTCCAGCACGTCGGGGTCCTGCTCCCAGCCCTGCGGCGGCGCCTCGTCGGGACCCACGCACACCTGCTCGCCGTCCGGCCCGTACCAGATCGGGATGCGGTGACCCCACCACAGCTGCCGCGAGATGCACCAGTCGTGCATGTCGTCGACCCAGGCGAACCAGCGCGGCTCCAGGCTGGCCGGGTGAATCACGGTGTCCCCGTTGCGAACCGCGTCGCCGGCGGCCTTGGCCAGCGATTCCACCCGCACCCACCACTGCAGCGACAGCCGCGGCTCGATCGGCTCGCCGCTGCGCTCCGAATGCCCGACGCTGTGCAGGTAGGGCCGCTTCTCCTCGACGACCCGGCCCTGCGCCGCCAGCGCTTCGCGCACGGCGACCCGCGCCACGAAGCGGTCCATTCCGTCGAATTGCGTTCCGGTGTCGGCGATCCGGCCCTTGGTGTCCATGATCGAGATCATCGGCAGCTCGTGCCGCAGCCCGATCTCGAAGTCGTTGGGGTCGTGCGCGGGCGTGACTTTGACTGCGCCCGTGCCGAATTCGGGGTCGACGTGTTCGTCGGCGACGATGAGGAGCGGGCGGTCGACGAAGGGGTGCGGCAGGCTGGTGCCGACCAGGTGGCGGTAGCGGTCGTCGTCGGGGTGGACCGCGATCGCGGTATCGCCCAGCATCGTCTCCACCCGCGTGGTGGCGACCACGATGTGCGGTTCCGCGTCGTCGAGCGAGCCGTACCGGAACGACACCAGCTCACCGTCGACGTCGAGGTAGTTCACCTCGAGGTCCGAGATCGCCGTCTCGAGCACGGGCGACCAGTTCACCAGCCGCTCGGCCCGATAGATCAGACCCGCGTCGTAGAGCCGCTTGAAGATGGTGCGCACCGCCCGCGAGAGGCCCTCGTCCATGGTGAAGCGGTCGCGGCTCCAGTCCACGCCGTCGCCGAGCCGGCGCATCTGCCCGCCGATGGCGCCGCCGGACTCGCGCTTCCAGTCCCAAACCTTGTCGACGAACAGCTCCCGGCCGAAGTCCTCCTTGGTCTTGCCGTCGACCGCGAGCTGCTTTTCCACCACGCTCTGCGTCGCGATGCCCGCGTGGTCCATGCCCGGCTGCCAGAGCACCTCGTAGCCCTGCATGCGCTTGCGCCGGGTCAGGGCGTCCATCATGGTGTGCTCGAGCGCGTGGCCCATGTGCAGGCTGCCGGTCACGTTGGGCGGCGGCAGCACGATCGAATAGGCGGGCTTGGGGCTGCTCGCGTCGGCCTTGAAGTAGCCCGCGTCCAGCCACTTCTGGTAGATCGCGTCCTCCATCGCGGCCGGATCCCACGACTTGGGGAGCTGGTCGGCGGCGGGGTGGGGGGTGGCGGTCACCGGTCAATTCTAGGGATCGGCGCAGGCCCGCAAGTAAGCGGTCGAATCCGGCTTGGCGGCGCCGAGATTGCAGCTACGCACACCGGTACCGGCGTGTCGTGTGCGCGGTTGGAATGTCGCCGGCCGATGTGGCCGACGTCACCCGGCCAGCCGGTCGACTCCCAGCGACACGCCGGCGGCGGGGAGTCGCGCCAGCAGCGCGTCGCCCATCGCGGCCGCGGGCGTCAGCACGCCGAACAGATCGGAGAGCTTGTCGCGGTCCAGCGCGAGGGCCAGGCCGCACTCCCCCAGCAGCACCGAGGTCGCCTTGTACCCCGGGTCTCCCCGTTGCTCCATGCGCGCGACGTACCGGGCGCCGGTGGTCGTGGTGGTGTATGTCTCGATGCGGTAGTACCCGTGCTCGCGGGTCGCCTCGCTCGGGCCGGTGCCGGGCTTGGGGACGACGCGCTCCACCAAGCGCCGCGGCAGGAAGCGGAAGAACCGGCTGCCCAGCCCGAACGTGGCGTTGCCGACTCCGGTGATGGCGGCCGATGCCACCGGCGCCAGGGCCGACGACCCGACGCTCATGTTCTCGTCGTAGCGGAACCGCCGGCCGTAGGCCCAGTCCAGCAGGGCGTTGCTGCGCCGCACGATCCGGGTGTTGTAGGGCGCCATCATGAATCCCGCGGTCCACAAGCCGGAAAGTTCCGGCGCGAGGTCGCGACCGCGATGCAGCGGCAGGTCGGGCTGGCGGCCGAGTTCGGGTTCGGCGCCACGGTCGGAGCTCAGCGTGTACGGGTCGTTCAGCTGGCGGCGCGCCTCGGGGTCGCTCGAGGCGGTGTCCAGGACTTCCAGCAGCGACGCGACGGTGCCGCCGGACAGCCCGCCGCGGAGGGACCGCACCACGAGGTGGGTGTCGCCCAGCTCCCCGGCGGCGTCGCCCTGCGCGGCGCGGTACAGCGCGTACACGGTCAAATCCGAGGGGACCGAGTCGAAGCCGCAGGCGTGCACGATGCGCGCGCCGGTGTCGGCGGCCTGCTTGTGGTGCAGATCGATGCTTTCGCGGACGAACATCGCCTCGCCGGTCAGGTCGGCGTAGTCGGTGCCCGCCGCCGCGCACGCGGCCACCAGCGGCAGCCCGTAGCGGGTGTAGGGGCCGACGGTCGTGATGACGACCCGCGCCCGGGCGGCCATCTCGTCCAGCGTCGACGGCGACGCGGCATCGGCGGTCAGGACGGGCCAGTCCCGCGCCGATTCGCTCAGGGTGTCGCGAACGGCGCGCAGCCGGTCCGGCGACCTGCCCGCCAGCGCGATCCGCGCGCCCGCGCCGGCGCGGGCCAGGTAGTCGGCCGTGAGCTTCCCCACGAAGCCGGTCGCCCCGTAGACGACGATGTCGAATTCGCGCGGCGTAGCGGTCACCGGCCCGACGCTACCTCCTAAACAAGTAGGGCCGGGCGCGATGGCCCGGCACTACTTGTACCTCTACTTAAGGCGAAGGTCAGCCGCGGCGACCGCAGACCGGCCAGGCGCCGATGCCCTGCGAGTGCAGCACGTTCTCGGCCACCCGGATCTGCTCCTCACGGCTGGCGCTGGCCGGCGATCCCGAGCCACCGTTGGCGTGCCAGGTGCTCGAGGTGAACTGCAGGCCACCGGAGAAGCCGTTACCGGTGCTGATGCCCCAGTTGCCACCCGACTCGCACTGCGCGATGGCGTCCCAGTTCACGCTGTACGCCTTGTGAACCGGCGGAGGCGGCGGGGCGTCCGGCGCCGGCGGCGGCGGAACGTTCGGGTCGAAGCCCACGGGAGCGGGCGGCGGGGCGTCCGGCGCCGGGGGCGGCGGCGCAACGTTCGGGTCGAAGCCCGCCGGCGCCGGCACGGGAGGCACGTCAACGGGCGCCAAGGCGTCCGGGAGGGCCGCCGGCGGCGCAACGTTGGGGTCGAAGGCCGCCGGCGCGGGCGCCGGGGCGTCCGGAGCGGGCGGCGGGGGTGCGTCGGGCGCTCCGATGGGGGGAACGTTCGGGTCAAAGCCCATCGGTTCCGCGTTGGCGGAGGGTACCGCCAACAGGCTGCCGCTGATCGCGGCGAGGATGAGCGTCTTGCGGACGTTCTTCAAATTTCTTCCTTTCGCGGTGCGCGCGCCAAAGCAGACCCACCGGGGTGGGTCGAAGGTCTTGATTGGTGCTCGAAGGTGCTCTGGGACGTGCCGTCTCGTTCAGGCACGACAGCGGCGGGCTCTCGATATGCCCGGCGGGGTACTACCCCGGGCCGCGACGCGGCCTTGCCGCCCGCAGCCCCGCTCGCACGCGGGTCCGTGGATTCAATTTTCGATTACTTTTCGTTTAACCCGTTTCGGGCTACCAGGGACCGTACGAAACCCGGGCGCATTCGTCATCTCCGGGAAATGGATATCTCGGTTCGGTAACGAGCCGATCACGCCGCGATCGCGTAATCATTTCTGCAGGTCAGTCACGCGTTTTGGCGCCGTGCCCAGCTCCCGGAATCGCAATCGAATCGTGAGCCGAATCACGCCATTTTTGTGAGCTGGCCCACGCGTTTGCCGGTGCCGCGGACCGGTCGGACGGCCCGCCGGGCCCACGCAACGACGAGGCGAACCGGCGGAGGATACAACAAGATGCGCGAGTTCGCCTCCGACACGCCGGGACGGACGGCCGGGATGGTCAAGTTACGAAAACTACTGCACTACAACGATTTTCGCAATCCTGAGGCAATTAGCAACCGTTTCAATCGCTTTCGATCGGGGTGGCGCTCGGCCGGCGCCCCCCGGCTTGCGCGGTGCAATTTGCCGGGCCGCCCGCGAATTTCCGGAGCGGCCGCGTGGACGGTTTATCCGTCCGGCGCCCGAAAACCGCTCTGCACCAAGGCGATTCGACGGCCCCGGGCGCGCTGAACGTGAACACCATTCCACAGATAACGATGAAAGAACGGAATAAAAGATCCCGGCCATTTAATGAGCAATGCAAAATCGCGCCGAGGAATTAAAGAAAATAGCGAGGCACCAATTAATTGGCGATGCCGCTTACGGTCAGGCGCGCGCCTGCGTCACCGCGCGCAGTTCGGCGTCGGTGTTGACGTTCGTCAGGGGGCGCGAATCCGGCAGCACGAGCTGCTGGGCGTCGGAGGCGTCGATCAAGGCGCTCATTCGGCGCTCGCCGGCGGCGACCAGCGCGTCGATCCGGTCCGCGAGATCGGTGCGGTACACCGCGGCCAGGTAGTGGCTGCGGCCGTCCCACGGCAACACCACCTCGGCGTTGGTCTCGGTGGCGAGGTGGACCAGGTCGTCGATGAGTTCCGCGCTCAGCAGCGGCATGTCGACGCCGCAGACGAACGCGAGCCGGGCCCCGGCCTCCGCGGCCGCGCGCAGTCCCCGTCCGGTGGCCGGCAGCGGTCCCAGCCCGCGCACCTCGTCGCGCACGACGTGAGCCTGCAGCGACGACGGCAACCGCTGGCCCGGGGCGGCCATCACGAAGACCGGCTCGCAGCGTTGCGCCACGACGCCGACGACGTACTCGGCGAGCGTGCCGGTTCCGCCGGGCCCGGGCAGGGTGGCCTTGTCGCGGCCCATGCGCCGCGACTCGCCTCCAGCGACTATCACCCCGGCCAGTGACACTGTGTCGGGCACCTGGTCGGCCACGTCAGTCGACAGTCCAGGTGTCACGCCCGCGCAGCAGCGATTGCAGCGCGGCGGAATCGAACGGCTTCGACGCCTGGGCGGCCTCGACCTGAGACCGCGCCGCGTCGTCGTAGGTGGGCCGGCTGATGTTGCGGAAGATGCCGAGCACCGTGTGGTCGAGGTTCTGGTCCGAAAGCCGGGACAACGCAAACGCGTAGGCGGAGTCGTCGGCGTGCGCGTCGTGCACGACGATCTCGTCGGTGCTCACGTCGGCGGTCTTGGCCACGTCCAGGCTGAAGCCCGACTTCACCACGCAGTATTCGCCGTTGGCGCCGAACACGATCGGCTCGCCGTGGCGGACGTTGATCACCCGCTCTTCGGCGCCCTCCTTGCGCAGCGCGTCGAAGGAGCCGTCGTTGAAAATCGGGCAGTCCTGCAGGATTTCGACGACGGCGGCGCCCCGGTGCTCGGCGGCGGCACGCAGCACCTCGGTAAGCCCGGCGCGGTCGGAGTCCAGCGCGCGGCCGACGAAGGTCGCCTCGGCGCCCAGCGCCAGCGACACCGGGTTGAACGGCTGGTCGAGCGAGCCCATCGGCGTCGACTTGGTGACCTTGCCGACCTCCGACGTCGGCGAGTACTGGCCCTTGGTCAGCCCGTAGATCCGGTTGTTGAACAGCAGGATGGTGATGTTGACGTTGCGGCGCAGCGCGTGAATCAGGTGGTTGCCGCCGATCGACAACGCGTCGCCGTCGCCGGTGACCACCCACACCGAGAGGTCCTCGCGGGCCAGCGCCAGGCCGGTCGCGATGGCCGGCGCGCGGCCGTGGATCGAGTGGAACCCGTAGGTCTCGAGGTAGTAGGGGAACCGGCTGGAGCAGCCGATGCCGCTGATGAAGACGATGTTCTCGCGACGCAGCCCCAGCTCGGGCAGGAATTGGCGGATGGTGTTGAGGATGACGTAGTCACCGCAACCCGGGCACCAGCGCACCTCCTGGTCGCTGGTGAAGTCCTTGGCCTTCTGCGGCTGGTCCTCGGCGGACACCGTGGGGACCCCGTCGTTTTTGGTCAGCTTCACGTTTTTGTTCGACCGGGGGGTGACCCCGAGGTCTGCGCCAATCAGGTCGGTCATTCGCTAGCTCCCGCTCCAACCGTTGCTGCCGCCATTCTGGCGACCATCTTCTTGTCTTGCTCGATTTCGGCCAGCGTGCCGCCCAGCGCGGCGCGGATGATGCGCCCGATCTCGTCGGCGAGGAAGGCGACACCCTGCACCTTGGTGACGGATTGCACGTCGACCAGGTACTTGCCGCGCAGGATCAGCGCCAGCTGGCCCAGGTTCATCTCCGGGCACACCACCATCGGGTAGCGCCGCAGCACGTCGCCGAGGTTCGCCGGGAACGGGCTGAGGTTGCGCAGGTGGGCATGCGCGACCTTGATGCCCTTGCGCCGCGCGCGCCGGCAGGCCTCGCCGATCGGCCCGTAAGAGCTGCCCCACCCCAGCAGCAGCAGTTCGGCGTCGCCGCTCGGATCGTCGACTTCCAGGTCGGGCACGGCGATGCCGTCGATCTTGGCCTGGCGGATCCGAACCATGAGGTCGTGGTTGACCGGCTCATAGGAGATGTTGCCGGAGCCGTTCGCCGCCTCCAGCCCGCCGATGCGGTGCTCGAGCCCCGGGGTGCCCGGGACGGCGAATTGCCGGGCGAGCGTCTCCGGGTCGCGGTTGTACGGCTGGAAGGGCTCGTCGGGTTTGGCGAAGGCGTGCGTGATCGGCTGCAGCGAGCCGACATCCGGGATCCGCCACGGTTCCGAGCCGTTGGCGATCGCGCCGTCGGACAGCACGATCACCGGGGTGTGGTACGACACCGCGATGCGCACGGCCTCGATGGCGGTCTCGAAGCAGTCGGAAGGCGAGCGCGGCGCCACCACCGCCACCGGGGACTCCCCGTTGCGGCCATACAGCGCCTGCAGCAGGTCGGCCTGCTCGGTCTTGGTGGGCAGCCCGGTCGACGGCCCGCCGCGCTGAACATCGATGACCAGCAGCGGCAGCTCGGTCATCACGCCGAGGCCCAGCGCCTCGGACTTCAGCGAAATTCCCGGGCCGGACGTGCTGGTGACGCCCAGGGCGCCGCCGTAGGAGGCGCCGATCGCCGCGCAGATGCCGCCGATCTCGTCCTCGGCCTGGAAGGTGATCACGTTGAAGTTCTTGTGCTTGGACAGCTCGTGCAGGATGTCCGAGGCCGGCGTGATCGGGTAACTGCCGAGCACGACCTGGATCCCGGCCAGCTGGCCGGCCGTGATGATGCCGTACGCCAGCGCGGTGTTGCCCGAGATCTGGCGGTATTCGCCCGCGGGGAGAGACGCCCGGGACACCTCGTAGGTGGTGCCGAACGCCTCCGTCGTCTCGCCGTAGTTCCAGCCCGCCTTGAGCGCGAGCACGTTGGCCTCGGCGATGTCGGGCTTGCGGGCGAACTTCTCGCGGATGAATTTCTCGCTGGCTTCGATCGGTCGCCCGTACATCCACGACAACAGGCCGAGCGCGAACATGTTTTTGGCGCGCTGGCCGTCCTTCTTCGACGCGCCGATGGACTCGACGGCCCCGAGGGTCAGCGTCGTCATCGCGACGGAGTGCACGACGTATTCCTCGAGCTCGTCGGTCTCCAGCGGGTTCGTGACGTAGCCGACTTTGGTCAGGTTGCGCTTGGTGAACTCGTCGGAATTCGCGATGACCATGCCGCCGCGCGGCAGGTCGCCGATGTTGGCTTTGAGCGCCGCCGGGTTCATCGCGACGAGGACGTCGGGGCGGTCGCCCGCGGTCAGGATGTCGTAGTCGGCGATCTGAATCTGGAATGAGGAAACCCCGGGCAGTGTGCCTGCGGGGGCGCGGATCTCGGCGGGATAGTTCGGCTGGGTCGCCAGGTCGTTTCCGAAAAGGGCCGCCTCGGAGGTGAATCGGTCGCCGGTCAGCTGCATGCCGTCGCCGGAGTCGCCGGCGAATCGAATGACAACTTGTTCTATGCGCTTGCGACCCGACGACCCATTCCCAGAGGAGCCACTGTGAGAATCAGACGCGGCTCCGCTGCCGTTCGGATCCACGTATCCGCCTTCCATTCGTTATCCGGATAGGCACTGCGCCGGAGCTTCAGGGTACGCGCCGTTTGGGCGCTCCCTGGCCCTCGAGCTTGTGTGTCACTGGTAGTACCGATTATGGCACTTCTCTAAGGGGTGTATGAGCCTCTCGAAAGCATTGCATGCAGCGGAATTACGCTAATACCGAAGTCAGCGTGGGCTACTGGTGCGTAGCTATCAATACTGTGGTATTGGTCACGTCCGCCGCACGGACGCGCGGTGGCGTCAGGCGCTCTTGTCGCGGCGCTCGCCGCGCGACGGCTTGCGCGGCACGATCGTCGGCAGCACGTTGTCCTGCACGGTCTCCTTGGTCACCACGACCTTGGCGACGTCGTCGCGGCTCGGGATGTCGTACATCACCGGCAGCAGGACCTCTTCCATGATCGCCCGCAGGCCGCGGGCGCCCGTGCCGCGGTGGATCGCCTGATCGGCGATCGCCTCCAGCGCCTCGTCGGTGAACTCCAGCTCCACGCCGTCCATTTCGAACAGGCGCGTGTACTGCTTGACCAAGGCGTTCTTCGGCTCGGACAGGATCTTGACCAACGAGTCCATGTCCAGGTTCGTGACCGACGCGACCACCGGGAGCCGACCGATGAACTCGGGGATCAGGCCGAACTTGATCAGGTCCTCGGGCATGACGTCGGCGAAGTGGTCGGTGGTGTCGATCTCCGCCTTGGAGCGGACCTCGGCGCCGAAGCCCAAGCCGCGCTTGCCGACCCTCTCGTAGATGATCTTCTCGAGCCCGGCGAAGGCACCCGCGACGATGAACAGCACGTTGGTGGTGTCGATCTGGATGAACTCCTGGTGCGGGTGCTTGCGGCCGCCCTGCGGCGGCACCGACGCCTGGGTGCCCTCCAGGATCTTCAGCAGCGCCTGCTGAACGCCCTCGCCTGAGACGTCGCGGGTGATCGACGGGTTCTCGCTTTTACGGGCGATCTTGTCGACCTCGTCGATGTAGATGATGCCGGTCTCGGCGCGCTTGACGTCGTAGTCGGCGGCCTGGATGAGCTTGAGCAAGATGTTCTCGACGTCCTCGCCGACGTAGCCGGCCTCGGTGAGCGCGGTGGCGTCGGCGATGGCGAACGGCACGTTGAGCATCTTGGCCAGCGTCTGGGCCAGGTAGGTCTTGCCGCATCCGGTGGGCCCGAGCATCAAGATGTTGGACTTGGTCAGCTCCACGGGCTCGGCCCGGGAGTCACGGCCCTTCTCGCCGGCCTGAATCCTCTTGTAGTGGTTGTAGACGGCGACGGCCAGGGTGCGCTTCGCGGTGTCCTGCCCGATGACGTACCCCTCCAGGAATTCCCTGATCTCGGCGGGCTTGGGCAGTTCGTCGAGCTTGACGTCGTCGGCGTCGGCGAGCTCCTCTTCGATGATCTCGTTACAGAGGTCTATGCACTCGTCACAGATGTACACACCGGGGCCAGCAATGAGCTTCTTGACTTGCTTCTGGCTCTTCCCGCAGAACGAGCACTTCAGCAGGTCACCGCCGTCTCCGATGCGCGCCATGGTGCGTCAGTGCCTACTTCCTTTTCGCCGTTCGTCTTGCTATGCCGCGTGTATTCCCCGACGCTACCCGCTTGCTTGGGCCCCCCGCGACCATTACCGCCGAATCGCGTCGTTGGTATTCGTGTCCGTTGTCTGCATGAAACATATAGGCAGACGGCGCCCCCCACTCGCCGAGACGCGCAATCCGTGTTTTGGCGTGTCGCGCTCGTTACCCGATCGAGTCCGGGGCTGCCACAACCCTACAGTTGCCGAGTGGGATTGGCTTTCGGTTTTGGCGGGCGAAACGACTCCGTGCTCATCAGCGACGGCGGACTGGCCACCGAGCTCGAGGCGCGCGGGCACGACCTGTCGGACCGGCTGTGGTCGGCCACCCTGCTGGCCGACGCGCCGCAGGAGATCGCCGCCGTGCACGCGGCGTTCTTTCGCGCCGGCGCCGCGATCGCGACGACGGCCAGCTACCAGGCGTCGTTCGAGGGTTTCGCGGCCCGCGGAATCGACCGCAACGAAGCCGCCGGCCTGCTGCGCCGCAGCGTCGAGCTGGCCAAGGCCGCGCGCGACGAAGCCGGCGCGGACGGGCTGATGGTCGCCGCGTCCGTCGGGCCGTACGGCGCGGCGCTGGCCGACGGCTCCGAATATCGCGGACGCTATGGCCTGTCCGTCGCCGCCCTGAGGCGGTGGCACCGGCCCCGGCTGGAGATCCTGGCCGCCGCCGGCGCCGACGTGCTGGCGTGCGAGACCGTGCCCGATGTCGACGAGGCCGAGGCGCTGGTCGATCTGGTCCGCTCGGCCGGTGTGCCGGCGTGGCTCAGCTACACCATCGACGGGACGACGACCCGCGCCGGCCAACCGCTGGCCGAAGCGTTCGCGGTGGCCGCCGGGGTCCCGGAGATCGTCGCGGTCGGCGTCAACTGCTGCGCGCCCGACGACGTGCTCGCCGCGATCGATTTGGCGCGCGCCGCCGGCAAGCCGGTGGTCGTCTACCCGAACAGCGGCGAACGCTGGGACGGCCGCGCCTGGACGGGGCGGCGCACCTTTTCCGCCCGACTCGCCACGCAGTGGGTGGCTGCCGGCGCGCGCATCGTCGGCGGCTGCTGCCGGGTGGGGCCGGCGGACATCGCCGCCATCGCCCAACTCGAAGGCCGTTAGGCCGTCTGCGCGGAGAGCTTCCGATACTCCAGGACGGTGTCGATGATCCCGTAGTCCTTGGCCTCTTCGGCGGTCAGGATCTTGTCCCGGTCGGTGTCCTTGCGGATGACCGACGCGTCCTTGCCGGTGTGGCGCGCCAGCGTGGTCTCCATCAGCGTGCGCATCCGCTCGATCTCGGCGGCCTGGATCTCCAGGTCGGAGAACTGGCCCTGGATCACGCCGGACAGCGACGGCTGGTGGATCAGCACGCGGGCGTTGGGCAGCGCCATCCGCTTGCCCGGCGTCCCGGCGGCCAGCAGCACCGCCGCCGCCGAGGCGGCCTGACCGAGGCACACGGTCTGGATGTCGGCGCGCACGTACTGCATGGTGTCGTAAATCGCCATCAGCGAGGTGAACCCGCCGCCGGGCGAGTTGATGTACATGGTGATGTCGCGGTCGGGGTCCAGCGACTCGAGCACCAGCAGCTGCGCCATGATGTCGTTCGCCGACGCGTCGTCGACCTGGACGCCGAGGAAGATGATGCGCTCCTCGAACAGCTTGTTGTAGGGGTTCGATTCCTTGACGCCGAAGCTGGAATGCTCGATGAACGACGGCAGGATGTAGCGCGCCTGGGGTTGGGTTTCAGGATTCACTGGGCTTCTCCGTTGGTGATGTGGGCGGCGCGGGTGATGATGTGGTCGACGAAGCCGTACTCGAGGGCTTCCGGGGCGGTGAACCAGCGGTCGCGGTCGGAGTCGGCCTCGATGCGCTCGATCGGCTGGCCGGTGAACTCGGCGTTGAGCCGGAACATTTCCTTTTTGATGACGGCGAACTGCTCGGCCTGGATGGCGATGTCGGCCGCGCTGCCGGTGACCCCGCCGAGCGGCTGGTGCATCAGGATGCGGGCGTGCGGCAGCGCGTAGCGCTTGCCCTTGGTGCCCGCCGCCAACAGGAACTCGCCCATCGATGCGGCCATGCCCATCGCGTAGGTGGCGATGTCGCACGGCGCCAGGACCATGGTGTCGTAGATCGCCATGCCGGCGCTGATCGATCCGCCCGGCGAGTTGATGTAGAGGGAGATGTCCTTGGTGGCGTCCTCGGCGGCGAGCAGCAGGATCTGTGCGCACAGCCGATTGGCGATTTCGTCGCTCACCTCTGAACCCAGGAAGATGATGCGCTCGGAGAGCAAGCGCTCATAGACCGAGTCCGTGAGGTTGAGACCCTGCGAGTTCGAACGCATGTCAGTCACGACTGAGTTACCTGCTTTCTCGAGTTCTGCTCTGTTCCGACCCTAACCAACCAAGCCCGCCGCGCGCCGGTCCCGTGCCCCCTGAAATGGGCGCGTTCGCTCACAGCGTCATCGCCGGTCACTTGGTGTCGTCGTCGGTTTCATCGGTCGCGTCGTCGTCCTCGGCCTCGTCGGCCTCGTCGGCCTCCTCGGTCTCGGCGGCTTGGCCGCGCTTGCCGAAGAACTCGGTCGTGTCGACGGCGTTGCCGTCGGTGTCGGTGACCGTCGCCGCCTCCACCGCCGCCGCGACGGCCAGCCCGCGGCGCACGTCGGCGAACATGGCCGGCAGCTGGTTGTTCTCCTGCAGATAGGCGAACAGTTGCTGCGGCTCGATGCCGTACTGCCGGGACGTCATCACGAGGCGCTCGGTCAGGTCCTCCTGGCCCACCTGGATTTTCAGTTCGTCGGCCAGCGAGTCCAACAGCAGCTGCTTCTTGAGGTCCGACTCGGCGGCGTTCTGCGCGTCGACCTCGAACTGCTGACGCGACTTGCCCTGCTCGCGCAGCGCCTCCGCGAACTTGGCCTCGTCGTGCTCGAAGCTGTGCAGCGCGTTGTGCACGGCGCTGTCGACCTGGGACCGCACGATCGCCTCGGGCAGCGGAACCTCGACCTGCTCGAGAATCGCGTCGATCGTGGCGTCGCGGATCTGCTCCGCCTGCTGGGCGCGCTTGACGCGGGCCACCTGGTCGCGGAGGTTGGAGCGCAGCTCGTCGATCGTGTCGAACTCGCTGGCCAATTGGGCGAACTCGTCGTCGGGCTCGGGCAGTTCGCGTTCCTTGATCGACCTGACGGTGACGGTGACTTGCGCGTCCTTGCCGGCGTGCTCCCCGGTCGCCAGCTGGGCGGTGAACTCCTTGGACTCGTCGACGGACAGGCCCACCAGCGCGTCGTCCAGGCCTGCGATGAGCCGGCCGGAGCCCACCTCGTGTGACAGGCCCTCCGCGGCCGCGTTGGGCACGTCCTCGCCGTCGACGGTTGCCGACAGGTCGATCGAGACGAAGTCGCCGAGGGCAACCGGGCGCTCGACTCCCTGCAGAGTGCCGAACCGGGCGCGCAACGACTCCAGCTCGGCGTCGACGTCGTCGTCGCTGACCTCGATCGGGTCGACCGACACCTTCAGCGACCCGAGGTCGGGCAGGGCGATCTTGGGACGCACGTCGACCTCGGCGGTGAACGCCAGCTCCGCGCCGTACTCCTTCTTGGTGACCTCGATGTCGGGCTGGCCGATCGGGTCGACCTCCGCCTCGGCGACGGCCTGTCCGTACCGGGCGGGCAGCGCGTCGTTGACGACCTGGTCGAGCATCGCCTCGCGGCCGAAACGGGCCTCGAGCAGCTTGGCCGGCGCCTTGCCGGGCCGGAAGCCGGGCAGCCGGACCTGCTTGGCCAGCTCCTTGTAGGCGCGCTGGAAGTCGGGCTCGAGTTCGGTGAACGGCACCTCAACGTTGATGCGCACCCGGGTGGGGCTCAACTGTTCGACGCTGCTCTTCACGGGTTTGCTCCTCGGTATTCGGTGGATCGGCGCAGTGTTGGTCGGGGTGACAGGATTTGAACCTGCGGCCTTCCGCTCCCAAAGCGGATGCGCTACCAAGCTGCGCTACACCCCGCGCTGACCTCGCGATCCTACGGCCCTTCGACGCCAGGCGGGCCATCGGCTTCGCAGGGACCTCGGGACCTCACGGGACGATCACAGAACCGCTTCGATTAGATTTGATGTTCGCCGCCAGATACAGTCTCGCTCGACTAAAACTTGCGGGCGTAGCTCAATGGTAGAGCCCTAGTCTTCCAAACTAGCTACGCGGGTTCGATTCCCGTCGCCCGCTCGGGCTGATTTTTGCTCGACAGAAAGGCGCCATGAGCGACGTCGAACTGAAGGGCACCTGCGCACCCGATTTTGTCGGTGTGCGCCACGCGTTCGAGCGCAACTTTGTGCTGCACGCGGAGGTCGGGGCGGCCGTCGCGGTGTGGGTCGACGGGGAGCTCGTCGTCAACCTCTGGGGCGGCTGGGCCGACGCCGCCCGCACCCGGTCCTGGGAACAGAACACCCTGACGACGGTCCTGTCGGGCACCAAGGGGCTGACGGCAACCTGCATCCACCAGCTGGCCGATCGCGGCGAGCTGGACCTGCACGCGCCGGTGGCCCGGTACTGGCCGGAGTTCGGGCAGGCGGGCAAGGACGCCATCACGCTGGCGATGGTGATGAGCCACCGGTCCGGCGTCATCGGCCCGCGCACCCGAATGGGCTGGGAGCAGGTCGCCGACTGGGACTACGTCTGCGCGCAGCTCGCCGCCGCGGAACCGTGGTGGGAGCCCGGCACCGCGCAGGGCTACCACATGACCACATTCGGCTTCATCCTCGGCGAGGTGTTCCGTCGCGTCACGGGCCGCACCGTGGGTGAGTACCTGCGCACCGAGATCGCCGAACCGTTCGGCGCCGACGTACACATCGGGCTGTCGCGGGCAGAACAACGGCGCTGCGCCGAGCGGGTCAACAAGCCGCACGCCCGTGACCTGCTGGCGGAGGCGCAGGCCCCCGGCTACCCGACCAGCCTGACCGAGCACCCCAAGGCGGCGCTGTCGATTTCGATGGGCTTCGCCCCCGACGACGAACTCGGCTCGCACGACCTGGAGCTGTGGCGCCAACTCGAATTTCCCGGCACCAACGGCCAGGTGTCGGCGCTGGGGCTGGCGACGTTCTATAACGCGCTGGCGCAGGAGCGGCTGCTGACCCGCGAGCACATGGAACGGGTCCGGGTCTCGCAGGGCGGCTTCGAGACCGACCTGGTGCTGGGCCCGCGGGTCGCCGACCACGGCTGGGGTCTGGGCTACATGCTCAACCAGCGCTGCGTCAACGGGCCCAACCCCCGGATCTTCGGGCACGGCGGGTTGGGTGGCTCGTTCGGGTTCGTCGACCTCGAGCACCGCATCGGGTATGCGTACGTGGCGAATCGTTTCGACGCCACCAAGGCCAACGCCGACCCGCGCAGCGTCGCGCTGAGCGACGAGATCTACGCCACGCTGGGCGTCATCGAGCGCGCCCAGGCGTAAACCGCGCCCCGCCGAACGGACGCCGGCGGGGCACGGTAGTCGGTCAAAGTGTCAGCGATGATCCCATCCAGGGCCGCCCGGCCCGCCGGGGCTGCGCCACGGCTCGGGGTGCGGGTTGGGCCCCGGACCGCGCCAGTTGTCGTGGCAATGCCCACGGTCCCAGTTATCGCCCCAGCCCGGGTCCCAGAAGTCCCCGGGGCACCACTGCGGGAACGGCCCCGGCTGCGCCTGCGCCTCGGTTGCGGCGCCCAGCCCCGCCAGGCCCAGACCGACGATTATCGCGAAAACGGTTGCAACTAAACGTAAAAGGATTTTCACGGTCACCACCAATACCCGACCGCGGCCGCACCCAAACAGTAGACGCCAGCGTTTCTTGCTTAGGGTTTCCTGCGAACCGGCGAACCTGCGGGTTTCCGGGCCGGTGCCGCCGTGAGCTCTGTCACTTCTGACAGTTGGGGCACCAGAACACGTTTCGGCCCTCCAGCACTTGCGTGCGGATCGTCTCACCGCACACCCGGCACGCCTCCCCCGCGCGCCGGTACACGTAGGTGCGTGGCCGCCCCGGCCGGTAGGACGGCGGACCGTGGTCGTGTTCGGGGGCCACCACGACGATCTGCCCGCGGCGCAAACCGACCTTCATCAGCGCCACCAGGTCGGTCCACGCCGCGTCGAACTCCGCCTGGCCTATCGCCCGGCCGGGCCGGAACGGATCGATGCGGTGGCGGAACAGCAACTCGTTGCGGTACACGTTGCCCACGCCGGCGATCACGGTCTGGTCCATCAGCAGCGCCCCAATGGGCCTGCGCGACTTGCTGATTCGGGCCCACGGCCACGACGGGTCGGCGTCGCTGCGCAACGGGTCGGGGCCGAGCTTGGCCACCACGTCGGCGACCTGAGCTTCGTCGATGACTTCGCACACCGTCGGGCCGCGCAGGTCGGTGCCGTAGTCGGCGCCAACCATCCGCATCCGCACCTGCCCGACCGGTTCCGGCGGGGGCGCACCGTCGGGCCGCTCCCACTCGGTGAAGGCGCCGTACAACCCGAGGTGCACGTGCACGATCGGGCCGCCCTCGTAGTGGTGGAACAGGTGCTTGCCCCACGCGCTGGTCCGCTGCAGCACCCGGCCGTCGACGACGGCCGCCTCGAACCGGCCCTGCGGGCTGGACACCGCGAGCGGCGCGCCGCCGTAACGGCGCTGATGCAACCGGGCCAGCCGGTGCAGGGTGTGCCCTTCGGGCACCTCGGACCCTCCTAGTTCGGGGCGCCGGGCACCGGCGGCGCCTGGTGGGTCCGCTCGTACTCGGCGAGGATGTCGATGCGCCGTTGGTGGCGTTCGGCTTTCGACCACTGCGCGCTCAGGAAGGCGTCCACGATGGCCAGCGCCTCCTCGACGGTGTGCATGCGGCCGCCGATGCCGATCAACTGCGCGTTGTTGTGTTCGCGGGCCAGGGTCGCGGTCTCGACGCTCCACGCCAGCGCGCAGCGCGCCCCCGGCACCTTGTTGGCGGCGATCTGCTCGCCGTTGCCCGACCCGCCGAGCACGATGCCCAGGCTCTCCGGGTCGGCCACGGTGCGCGTCGCGGCCGCGATGCAAAACGCCGGGTAGTCGTCCTCGGCGTCGTAGCTGAACGCGCCGCAGTCGATCGGCTCGTGCCCGGATCCCTTGAGGTGGGAGATGATCTGCTGCTTGAGTTCGTAGCCGGCGTGGTCCGAACCCAAGTAGACGCGCATGCCCGACATCTTTACACAGCGGCGCGCCGCCGCGACGCGTCGCTCGTCAGTCGAACTGGGGCGGCTCGGTGCGCGTCCGCTTGAGTTCGAAGAAGTGCGGGTAGGAGGCGAAGGTCACCGACGCGTCCCAGAGCTTGCCCGCTTCCTCGCCGCGCGGGATCTTCGAGATCACCGGCCCGAAGAACGCCACACCGTTGACGTGGATGGTCGGCGTGCCCACGTCGTCGCCGACCGCATCCATCCCCGCGTGGTGGCTCTTGCGCAGCGCCTCGTCGTAGGCCTCGCTCTGCGCGGCCTCCGCGAGTTCCGCCGGCAGGCCGGCGTCGGCCAGGGACAGCTTGATGACCTCCTCGAGGTTCTTGTTGTCCTCGTTGTGGATCCGGGTGCCCATCGCGGTGTACAGCGGGTCCAGCACTTTGGCGCCGTGGGCCTGCTCGGCGGCGATCGCCACCCGAACCGGGCCCCACGCGTGCTTCATCATCTCGCGGTACTTGTCGGGCAGCCCTTCGCGGTTTTCGTTGAGGATCGCCAGGCTCATGACGTGGAAGTTCACCTCGATGTCGCGGACCTTCTCCACCTCGAGGATCCAGCGCGACGTGATCCAGCACCACGGACACAGCGGATCGAACCAGAAATCGGCTCGGTTTTTCTCGGCGGCCTTCTCGGACATAGCGCGGTCCTCTCCTGGGGAGCAGATACGGTTAGAACACCGTTGTGCACAACCGTAGTCGCGCGGCGCGTGTTCCCGCTCCGTCGCTCCGGTTACCGCGCGTTCACCGACACGTTTAAGTTGGACGCGTGGCCCTTCCAAACCTCACCCGTGACCAGGCCGTCGAACGCGCAGCCCTGATCACCGTGGACAGCTACCGGATCGACCTGGACGTCACCGACGGCTCGGGGGCACCGGGCGATCGGACGTTCCGGTCCACCACCACGGTGGCATTCGAGGCGCTCGGCGGCGCCGACACCGTCGTCGACATCGCCGCCGAAACCATCCGCAGCGCCACCCTCAACGGCCGCGAGCTCGACGTGTCCGGATACGACGAGTCGACCGGCATCCCGCTGCGCGGGCTCGAGAAGCACAACGTCCTCGTCGTCGACGCCGACTGCCGCTACTCCAACACCGGCGAGGGGCTGCATCGCTTCGTCGACCCGGTGGACGACGAGACCTACCTGTACTCGCAGTTCGAAACGGCCGACGCCAAGCGCATGTTCGCATGCTTCGACCAGCCCGACCTCAAGGCGACGTTCGACGTACGGGTGGCCGCGCCAAAGCACTGGAAGGTGATCTCCAACGGCGCGACAGTGTCGACGGAAAACGGTGTGCACACCTTTGCCACCACCCCACGGATGAGCACCTACCTGGTGGCGCTGATCGCCGGCCCGTACGCCGAGTGGAAGGACACCTATACCGACGAACACGGCGAGATCCCGCTCGGCATCTACTGCCGCGCGTCGCTGGCCGAATTCATGGACGCCGAGCCGTTATTCACCCAGACGAAGCAGGGATTCGGCTTCTACCACAAGAACTTTGGCCTGCCGTATGCGTTCGGCAAGTACGACCAGCTGTTCGTCCCCGAGTTCAACGCCGGCGCCATGGAGAACGCGGGGGCGGTGACCTTCCTCGAGGACTACGTCTTCCGCAGCAAGGTCACCCGGGCCTCCTACGAGCGGCGCGCCGAGACGGTGCTGCACGAGATGGCCCACATGTGGTTCGGGGACCTCGTGACGATGACGTGGTGGGACGACCTGTGGCTCAACGAGTCGTTCGCGACCTTCGCGTCGGTGTTGTGTCAAAGCGAGGCAACCGAATTCACCGAGGCGTGGACGACGTTTGCCACCGTCGAGAAGTCGTGGGCGTACCGCCAGGACCAGCTGCCCTCGACGCACCCGATCGCCGCCGAGATCCCCGACCTGGCCGCCGTCGAGGTGAACTTCGACGGCATCACCTACGCCAAGGGCGCGTCGGTCCTCAAGCAACTGGTCGCGTACGTCGGGCTGGAGCACTTCCTGGCCGGGCTGCGCGATTACTTCCGCACGCACGCCTACGGCAACGCCACGTTCGGCGACCTGATCGCCGCGCTGGAAACGGCGTCCGGTCGCGACCTGTCCGACTGGGGCCAACAGTGGCTGAAAACCACCGGCCTGAACACGCTGCGGCCCGACTTCGACGTCGACGCGGACGGCAAGTTCACCCGGTTCGTCGTGCGGCAAAGCGGCGCCGCGCCCGGCGCGGGCGAGACGCGGGTGCACCGGCTGGCGATCGGCATCTACGACGACGATGGCTCCGGCAAGCTGGTCCGGGTGCACCGGGAGGAACTGGACATCGAGGGCCCGGACACCGAAGTTCCCGCGCTGGTTGGGGTTTCGCGGGGCCAGCTGATCCTGGTCAACGACGACGACCTGACCTACTGTTCGCTGCGCCTGGACGAACGGTCGCTGCAGACCGCGCTGGAACGGATCGCCGACATCGCCGAGCCGCTGCCGCGCTCGCTGGTGTGGTCGGCCGCGTGGGAGATGACCCGCGAGGCCGAGCTGCGCGCCCGCGATTTCGTGGCGCTCGTCTCCGGCGGCATACAGGCCGAAACCGAGGTCGGCGTGGCGCAGCGGCTGCTGATGCAGGCCCAGACCGCGCTGGCGTCCTACGCCGAGCAAGGCTGGGCGCGCGAGCACGGCTGGCCGCAATTCGCCGACCGGCTGTTGGAGTTGGCGCGCGCCGCAGCGCCCGGATCGGATCACCAGCTCGCGTTCGTCAACACGCTGTGCACCGCGGTGCTGTCCACGCGACACGCCGTCACACTGGCGGACCTGCTCGATCACGACCCGGCCGAGCTCGGGCTGGCCGGCCTGGAGATCGACACCGACCTGCGGTGGCGCATCGTGACCGCGCTGGCCGCCGCCGGCGAAATCGACGCCGACGGGCCCGCGACCCCGTTCATCGACGCCGAGGTGCAGCGCGACCCGACCGCCGCCGGCAAGCGCCACGGCGCCCAGGCGGCCGCGGCGCGGCCCCAACTCGAGGTCAAGGAGCAGGCCTGGACGACGGTGGTCGAGGACGACACCCTGGCCAACATCACGGCCCGCTCGATGATCGCGGGCATCGCACCGCCGGGACAGCACGAGTTGCTCAAGCCCTTCACCGCGCGCTACTTCGGGGCGATCGCCGGGGTGTGGGAGCGGCGGTCCAGCGAGGTCGCGCAGACCGTGGTGATCGGCCTCTACCCGCACTGGGACATCAGCGAGGCCGGCGTCGCGGCCGCCGACGAGTTCCTGAGCGACCCGCGGATTCCGCCGGCCCTGCGGCGCCTGGTGCTCGAGGGTCAGGCCGGGGTCAAGCGGTCGCTGCGCGCCCGCAAGTTCGACGCGTCCTGATAACGGCCCCGCGAGCGCGCGTGTCCGCACGCCGACACGCCGCGTTCGGCGTACATTTGCGCACCCTCGCGCGGTGGGCGGGGCGCCAGAAAGCTAGGCCGGTGAAATCCCGGCGCTGAGCACGCGGATCGCGCTGACCAGCCCGTCCACCAGGTGGCCCTGCTCGAACGCCGACGACGCGGCCGCCACCCCGAGCGGCGCGGCCGACTCGGCGCCGCGGCCGCGGACCGCCGAGCCGTAGACCACCTCGATGACGCACTGGTCGAGCGACACCGCGAGCAGCACCGCGTTGTCGGGCGTCGGCACCTTGGCCAAGATCTCGCGGGCCCGCGCGGCGGTGTCGCCGCCCAGGTCACCGAGGTAAATGGCGAACCGCGCCCGCGATGCCCGCGAGCCGTACTTCAGCGCATCGTCGATGGCGACCAGGTCGCCGATCGGGAACGGGTAGTGCACCGATAGGTCGCCCGGCTCGGTGACGCCCGAAATCCGTCCGCTGGTGGTGATCGCCGAACCGTAGGGCAGCTCGCTGGGCGCGATCGTCGCAACCTCACCATGTGCCACTTGCGCCACCTCCCACCGAGAACTCCGACGTGCCGTGTCCCCCGTGCGCGCCGCCGACGTCCTCGTCGGTGGCCGCCCACAGGATCGGCGGGTGCGTCCACTTCTCCGACATCTTGTAGGCCGCCGGGTGGGGTCCCTTGTGCCGGAAGATCAGCAGGGCCAGCACCAGGACCAGCGCCAGCGGGATTCCGATGAAGTACAGGTGAATCTCTGCAAGGCTCACGACGCAAACCGTATCCCACCGGGTGATCCACCCGCACACTTGGACACGGGATTGGTCAGGCCGCGCCCTCGCCCAGGTACCGGGCCCAGGACGGGTCCAGTTCCTTAACCGTCGACAGCAGCCGCCAGTGCTGCCCCGTCGGCGGCAGCGGCGCCCGGCGCAGCGCCCAGCCCAGCTCGGTGAGCAGCTTGTCGCCCTTGCGGTGGTTGCAGGTCGAACAGCACGCCACGCAGTTCTCCCAGGAGTGGTCGCCGCCGCGGCTGCGCGGCACCACGTGGTCGACGGTGTCGGCCTTGGCCCCGCAGTAGGCGCAGCAGAAACGGTCGCGGTGCATGAGGGCGGCGCGGGTCATCGGCACCCGCGCCCGATACGGAACCCGCACGTAGGAGCGCAGCTGGATCACCGAGGGCACCACGATCGACCTGGTCGCCGAGTGGATGACCGGCCCGGCCGGGTCGTCGTGCACCACGTCAGCCTTGCCGCAGATCACCATGACGATCGCCCGCCGCATCGGCAGCGCGGTCAGCGGCTCGTAGGTGGAATTCAGCAGCAGCACGCGCCGCCGGCTCCAGATCGAGGCCGTTTCGTGCCGGGTGGGCGGATGGGTATCGACGCTGTGCAGGGGTGACGCGGATGGGGGCCCGGTTAACCCTGCCGCGGCACCGGAACTGCGGTGGCTGCGGCGTCTCTTGCCATGCGCCATAGATCCTCCGCGGATAGTCCACCATGATTCGCCGCCAAACGCACCCTTATCGCTGGTGCGCGCCGTGACGAACCGATGAACAGAAGGCGCGTCCCGGGCCCGTTCGGCCTTGCCATCCCGGCGATGCACCACAATGGAGGGGATGGATCAGGAGAGCTTTTACGACGCCGTCGGCGGTGCCGAGACCTTCAATGCGATCGTGTCGCGGTTTTACGCGCAGGTCCCGGAGGACGAAATTCTCAGCCAGCTCTACCCCCTGGACGACCTGGCCGGGGCCGAGGAGCGGCTGCGGATGTTCCTCGAGCAGTACTGGGGCGGCCCGCGCACCTACTCCGACCGGCGCGGGCACCCGCGGCTGCGGATGCGGCACGCCCCGTTCCGGATCACCCCCATCGAGCGCGACGCGTGGCTGCGGTGCATGCACACCGCCGTCGCCTCCATCGACTCGCAGACTCTCGACGACGCGCACCGCCGGGAGTTGCTTGAATACCTGGACATGGCCGCGCACTCGCTGGTCAATTCATCGTTCTGATCCCCAGTAACCGAACGGAGCAGCATGAGCCCCGAGCCGTGGTGGTTGAGCGCGGTCTTCTACCAGGTGTATCCGCGGTCGTTCGCCGACAGCGACGGCGACGGCGTCGGCGATCTGGACGGGGTGACCGCCCGACTGGATTACCTGAAGCAGCTGGGTATCGACGCGATCTGGCTCAACCCGGTCACGGTTTCCCCGATGGCCGACCATGGCTACGACGTCGCCGATCCGCGCGACATCGACCCGCTGTTCGGCGGGATGGCCGCGATCGAGCGGCTGATCGCGGCGGCCCACGAGCGGGGCATCAAGATCACCATGGACGTGGTGCCCAACCACACCAGCTCGGCGCACCCCTGGTTTCAGGCGGCGCTGGCCGCCGGGCCGGGCACCGACGCGCGCGAGCGCTACTTCTTTCGCGACGGGCGCGGTCCCGACGGGGCGCTGCCGCCGAACAACTGGACGTCGGTGTTCGGCGGGTCGGCATGGACCCGCGTCGTCGAACCGGACGGCAACCCCGGCCAGTGGTATCTGCACCTGTTCGACGTCGAGCAGCCCGATTTGAACTGGGACCACCCGGACGTCTTCGACGACTTCGAGAAGACGCTGCGCTTCTGGCTGGAACGCGGCGTGGACGGCTTCCGCATCGACGTGGCGCACGGGATGGCCAAGCCGCCCGACCTGCCCGACGCGAAGGACGACGTCAAGGTGCTGAGCCACAGCGATGACGACCCGCGCTTCAACCACCCGAGCGTGCACGAGATTCACCGCGGGATCCGCACGATCGTCGACGACTATTCCCCGGCGGTGACCATCGGCGAGGTGTGGGTGATGGACAACCTGCTGTGGGCCGAGTATCTGCGCCCGGACGAACTCCATCTCGGCTTCAATTTCCGGCTCACCAAGATCGACTTCGACGCCCGCGAAATCCACGACGCGATCCAGAACTCACTGGATGCCACCGCAATTGAGAACGCCACCCCGACCTGGACGCTGTCCAACCACGACGTCGGCCGCGAGGTCACCCGCTACGGCGGCGGCCAGACCGGGCTGCGCCGCGCGCGGGCGATGGCGATGGTGATGCTGGCCCTGCCGGGCGCGGTGTTCATCTACAACGGTGAGGAACTGGGCCTGCCCGACGTCGTGGACCTGCCCGAGGAGGTCCTCCAGGACCCGACGTGGGAGCGCTCCGGGCATACCGAACGCGGCCGCGACAAGTGCCGGGTCCCGATTCCGTGGTCGGGCGACGCTCCCCCGTTCGGCTTCTCCACGTCCGCCGACACCTGGTTGCCGATGCCGGCGGACTGGGCCGGCCTGACCGTCGAAAAGCAGCTCGACGATCCCGAGTCCACGCTGTCCTTCTTTCGGCGGGCCCTCAAATTACGCAGGGAGCGAACCGAATTCGAGGGTGGCGAGCTCGAATGGCTGGCCGCCGAGGACGACTTGCTGATCTTCGAGCGCCACGGCGGGGCCCTGGTGTGTGCGCTCAACGCCGGCCGTCTGCCGATGGCTTTGCCACCCGGAGAGGTGATCCTGGCCAGCGCGCCGTTGGTCGACGGCAAGTTGCCGCCGGACGCGGCGGCCTGGCTGGTCTGAGCGCCCCGGAGCCCGTCAGTGCAACACCAGCGCGGCGTGTGCGCGGCGCCGGTACACCGAGCCGAACTTCGCATCGACTCGCAGCCAGGTGGGCAGGATCCGGACCCGGACCATCTCGTCGGCGCCGATGGCATCCGGTGACTGGGGCAGGAAACCCATTGCGGTCAAGGCGAACACGCAGCGCATGGGCAGGCCCACGCTCACGTCGTCCGAGCTGACCCGGATCACCTCCTGATCGAGCAGCGACACCGGCGGACCGTGAGAGCTGCCGTGCTCCTTGGCGAGTTGCGCGCCGCGCTGCGCCAGGTCCAGCATCACCCGGGCGGGCACGTCGTCGAGGTGAGTGAAGCCGGATTCGGGGGGCAGCGCCCCCCGCCACGCAGAGTCCATCGCGAAGCCGGGATCGACGTAGCCCTCGGCGTCCATCGCCGCCAGGCCGCGCGCCAGCCCGTCCGCCCCGACCGACAGGTCGTCGGGTCGCACCCGGCCGACCACCACCCGGCTGGCCAGCACGTCGAAACCCGTTGCCACCCAAGCGGTCAGCAGCCCGGCGGATCGGGCCCGCAGCCGGATGACCGCGGCGTCGTCCAGCCGCATCGCGTGATCGACGAACGTGGCGAGGTCCCCGCGGTGGGCGGCGTCACTGAGCCAGAGCCCGCGTTCGCTTATTCCCTGAGCCACCGTTGCAGATACTCCCGATGCTGAGGTGAAAGGCGAAACAGCCGCTGCTCCTCGATGTGCACGGCGGCAAGCTGGGTCTCGGCGATGACCGCGGGCTTCGACGCGGGATCGGCGTTGACCGGGCGTACCTCGTAGCCGAGCGTGAAGTCGACCGTCCGGTGCTGTTTGGTCCAAATCGTCACCTGCAGAGGCGAATCCGCCAGCCGCAGCTGGCTTTTGTAGGTGACTCGCACGTCGGCGATCAGCAACCCGATGGTCGTGACGTCCGCGGCGAAGGGCTCCTTGAGGAACTGCACGCGCGCCTCTTCGAGGATGGTGACCATGGTGGCGTGATTGACGTGCTGATACATGTCGATGTCCGATCAGCGCACGGGCACCGGCGCGACGAAGCCAACGCTCAACTCGAGGATCCCCTGCCGCTGGTGCGGGTCATCCGGCGGATCTGCCGAGCGGCGACCGACAGCGTCGCGAGATCCTTTGCCCCGCTTTCCTGGATCTCGTTCAGCGTGCGACGGGCCCGCTCCACCCGCGATGCGCTGATGTGCTCCCACTCGTTGATCTTCTCTTCGCCGCTTTCGTCGGGTTCGCCGACGGCCAGCACATCGAAGCACAGCGAGCGCAGCGACGCGTAGATGTCGTCACGAATCGCCAAGCGCGCCAACGACTGCCAGCGGTCGTGGCGGGGCAGCTCCGAAACCGCGGTCAACAGGCTGTCGGTGCCCAGCCGGTCCATCAGGGCGAAATAGGTGTCCGCCACTTCGGCGGTGTCCATCTCGGTGATGTCGGCGACGTCGATGATGTCGAGCAGGCTGTAGCGGTACAGGCCGGCCGCGACCCGGTAGGCGAGGTCTTTCGGCGCCCCCAGCGACGCGAATTCCGCGGCTTCCTTTTCCACGATGGCCTTGTCGTCACCGCGCAGCCACTCCGACATGCGCGGCGTCAACGCTTTGACCTTGGCGGCAAACCGATTGATCTCGGCGCCGACGGCGAGCGGCTGCGGGCGGTAGTTGAGCAGCCAGCGTCCGGCGCGGTCGATCAGCCGTCGCGTGTCCAGCGTCAGCCGGTCCGACAGCGCTACGGGCATGTTCGCCGCCCGGATCCGCCGCCAGATATGACTCACCCCGAAGATGGCGTCGGTGGCGACGTAGGTGCGCACCGCGTCGATCGGGCCCACGCCGACGTCTTCGGTGATCCGGAAGGCGTAGCTGATGCCCGCGGCGTCCACCAGGTCGTTGATCAGCATGGTGGTGACGATCTCCCGGCGCAGCTGGTGGGTGCGGATCTCCGGGGTGAACCGCTCGCGCAGCGGCGTCGGAAAATACTCCGGCAGCCTGGACGCGAAGACGTCCTGCTCGGGCAGTTCGGTGGTCAGCATCTCCTCTTTGAGCGCCAGCTTGACGTGGGCCATCAGCGTGCACAGCTCGGGAGAGGTGAGCCCGATGCCGACGTCGATGCGCCGGTGGATCTCCTTCTCCGACGGCAGCGCCTCCAGCTCCCGGTTGACGCCGCGTTCTTCGAGGTACTTGATTTGCATCGCGTGCACCGGCAGCAGGCTGGCCGCGTTGGCGCGGCTGGTGCCGATCAGGTCGTTCTGGTCCTCGTTGTCCAGCAGCACCAGTCGCGCGACCTCGTCGGTCATCGACTCCAGCAGCTCCTTGCGCTCCTCGGCCAGGACCTTGCCGGCGGTGACCAGCGAGTCGATCAGGATCTTGATGTTGACCTCGTGGTCGGAGCAGTCCACGCCGGCGGAGTTGTCCATCGCGTCGGTATTGATCCGCCCGCCCGACAGATCGAACTCGACGCGGCCCAGCGCGGTCACCCCCAGGTTGCCGCCCTCACCAATGACCTTGGCGCGCACCTGGTTTGCGTTCACCCGCACCGGGTCGTTGGCGCGGTCGCCGACGTCGGCGTCGGACTCGGATTCGGCCTTGATGTAGGTGCCGATGCCGCCATTGAACAACAGGTCGACGGGCGCCTGCAGGATCGCCTTCATCAGGTTGGGCGGGGACATTTCGTCGGCCCCTTCTCCCGAGCCGTCGATGCCGAGCGCCTCTCGGACCTGCGGGCTGACCGGGATGGCCTTCTGATCGCGGTCGTAGACCCCGCCGCCCTCGCTGATCAACGACTTGTCGTAGTCGTCCCAGCTGGACCGCGGCAGGTCGAACATCCGTTGCCGTTCCCGCCACGACACCGCCGGGTCGGGGTCGGGGTCCAAGAAGATGTGCCGGTGGTCGAAGGCGGCGAGCAGCCTGATGTGCTGGCTCAGCAGCATGCCGTTGCCGAACACGTCGCCGCTCATGTCGCCGACGCCGACGACGGTGAAGTCCTCGGATTGGGTGTCGACCCCCATCTCCCGGAAGTGGCGTTTGACCGCCTCCCAGGCGCCCTTGGCGGTGATGCCCATCGCCTTGTGGTCGTAGCCCACCGAGCCGCCGGACGCGAACGCGTCCCCCAGCCAGAAGCCGTAGGACTTGGCGACGTCGTTGGCGATGTCGGAGAACGTGGCGGTGCCCTTGTCCGCGGCCACCACCAGGTAGGCGTCGTCGCCGTCGCGCCGAATCACCTCGGGTGGCGGGCTGACCTTTTTCGTTGCGTGGTCGACGTTGTCGGTGACGTCGAGCAGCCCGGAGATGAACAGCTGATAGCAGGCGACGCCCTCGGCGCGGCTGGCGTCGCGGTCGGTGGCGGCGTCACCGGTCGGCAGCGGCGGCCGCTTGAGGACGAACCCGCCCTTGGCCCCGACCGGCACGATGACGGCGTTCTTCACCGCCTGCGCCTTGACCAAACCCAGGATCTCGGTGCGGAAGTCGTCGCGGCGGTCGGACCAGCGCAGTCCCCCGCGGGCCACCGGGCCGAACCGAAGGTGCACGCCCTCCACGCGCGGCGAGTACACGAAGATCTCGTATTTGGGCCGCGGCAGCGGAAGTTCGTCGATCAGTTGGGCATCGAGCTTGAGCGCCAACACGTTACGGGCGCGGGCGGATCCCTCGCGGGTGACGAAGTAGTTGGTGCGCAGGGTGGCCTGCACCAGCGACGCGAACGCGCGCAGGATGCGGTCGGTGTCCAGGCCCACCACCGCGTCGATGTCCGCGGCGACCGCGGCGGCGGCGGCTTGCGCGTCGCGACTGGTCGGCGACCCCGCGGAAATAGAAGCCCTCGGGTCGAAGAGCGCCTCGAACAGGGTGACGAGTGACCGCACGGTGGAGGGATGCTCGCTCAGCACCGATTCGATGTGGGACTGGCTGTACGGAAAGCCGGCCTGCCGAAGGTATTTCGCGTAGGCGCGCAGCAGCACCACTTGCTGCCATGTCAGCCGCGCGCGCATCACCAGTTCGTTGAACCGGTCGATCTCGACGCGTCCCTGCCAGATGGCGGTGACCGCGTCGGCGAATCGCTCCGCGGTGGCGTCCCGTTCGGCCGCCGTCCGCGCTGCCGGGATCGTCGGGTGCGGCTGGATCTTGAACTGGTAGATCCAGATCGCCAGCCCGTCCTCCCGGGTGACGGTGAACGGCCGCTCCTCGAGCACGACGACGCCCATGCTCTGCAGCATCGGCAGCAGTTGGCTCAACGAGGCGGTGTGGCCCCCCACGAACCAGGTGAGCTGGGCCGCGCCGTCCTCGCCGCGCTCGGAGAACACCAGCTTGACCGAATCATCGGACAGCTCTTTGATGATCGCGATGTGCGCGATGGCGTCGTCGGGCGTGACGGCCTGTTTGTAGACCTCGGAGAAGGCGGCGGCGTAATGCTCGGCGTCGGCGTGCGAGACGGGCCCGTCGGAGAGGTCGGCCGCGGCGGCGATCAGGCGGTCCCCCCAGGTGCGAGCGGCTTCGCTGAGCATCCCCTGGATCCGGATGCGGTTGTCTTCCGAGACGTCGACGGCGGTCGCTTTTTCGGGCAGCCGGACCATGAAATGCATGAGCGCCCAGGGCGATTCGCTGACCCGCGCGGTGAATTCCAGTCGCGTACCGCCGAATTCGTGGACCAGGATGTCCTCGATCTGCAGCCGAACCGGGGTGGTGTAGCGGTCGCGCGGCACGTAGACCAGGCACGAGACGAAGTACTGCAGGCGGTCGGCCCGCAGGAACAACAACGCGCGCCGCTGCGATCCCAGGTCCACCACCGCTTTGGCCATCGTCAGGAGCCGTTCGGCGCTGAGCGTGAACAGCTCCGAGCGCGGGACGGTCTGGATGACGTCGAGCAGCAGCTGCCCGGGGTGGATCGGGTCGCCGTCGGCCATCGCGAGCGCCTCCCGGACCCGGCTCGAGACCGTCGGGATGTCCAGGACGTCCGCGTTCATGGCGGCGACGGTGAAGAGTCCGACGAAGCGGTGCTCGAAGACGGCTCGACCGCCCTGGCCGTCGTCGGCGTATTCGCGAACCGCGATCGCGTACGGATACGCGCCGTAGCGCAGGTAGCTGCCGACCACGGACTGGGCCAGGACCAGCAGGTGGTCGTCGTCCGTCAATCGCGGGCGCGAACCGGTGCGCGTGCGCAGCACCCCGAGGCCGGTGGCGCCGTCACCTGAAACGACGTTGTCGTGCGCGCGGGCACGCTGATAACCGAGCAGCAGGAAGTTTCCGTTGCCCAGCCAGCGCAGCAGCTGGGCGACATCCTCGCGGTCCGGCGCCGAATATTGCTCGTGCGAGTTGGTTTGGACGGCCTCGGCCAGTTCACTCAGGGTGTCGATCATGGTCGACGCGTCCGTCGCGACCTGCTCGACGTCGCTCAGCACTTTGGGCAGCAGGCGGTCGACCTCGGCGAGGACCTTGCTGTCGACGGACGGCGACAGCGGGACGTAGATCCACGCCTCGCCGTCGTATTGCGACGCGCCGGGGGCTTTGGGTTCCACGCTGATCAGGTCACCCGTAGCGCTGCGGTGCACGTCGAAGACCGGGGTCATGATGCCGGCGTAGGCAACGCCGAGCCGGTGCAGCAGCACGGTGACCGAGTCCAGCAGCATGCTGCCGTGATCGGTGACGACCTGCAGGGCGGGCCCGAATCCCTCGGGGTCGTCCGCCCCGTGCACACAGACGCAGCTCCCGCGTTCGGCGCGGCACTCGGCAAGGCGATAGTGGGCGCGCAGCATGGCGGGGGTCACCATGGCGGCAGGGTTGACGGGACCGGGCACACCTGCGTCTAAGGCACCCGGTTCGTCACCACGTGGCCCGCGATAGCTCTCGATGTAGGCGTTGGCGATCCAGTCGGGAATGTCGTCACTCGTGGAGAACGTGGTCCACGGCTTGAGATCCTGCCTAGCACCGGGATCGATCGTCATGCCGATTGCTCCCAACTCGCGACGGATGCCACTCTGCGCCCGATCGCCCCACCACTCAGGCGGGGCAGCCCTGACATTAGTCGCGCGTGAGCTTGCGGTGGGTCACTCGGTGTGGCCTGGCGGCCTCCGCGCCGAGGCGTTCCACCTTGTTTTCCTCGTACGCGCCGAAGTTGCCCTCGAACCAGAACCACTTGGCCTCGTTGTCCTCGTCGCCCTCCCACGCCAGGATGTGCGTGCACGTGCGGTCGAGGAACCAGCGGTCGTGGCTGATCACCACGGCGCAGCCGGGGAATTTCTCCAGCGCGTTCTCCAGCGAGCCCAGGGTTTCGACGTCGAGGTCGTTGGTCGGCTCGTCCAGCAGGATGAGGTTGCCGCCCTCCTTCAACGTGAGCGCCAGGTTCAGCCGGTTGCGCTCGCCGCCGGACAGCACGCCCGCCGGCTTCTGCTGGTCCGGCCCCTTGAAACCGAACGCCGACACGTAGGCCCGCGACGGGATCTCGTTCTGGCCGACGACGATGTGGTCCAGCCCGTCCGAGACCACTTCCCACACCGTCTTCTTGGGGTCGATGCCGGCGCGGCTCTGGTCGACGTAGCTGAGCTTGACGGTCTCGCCGACCTTTACGGTGCCGCTGTCCGGCTGCTCGAGGCCGACGATGGTCTTGAACAGCGTGGTCTTGCCGACCCCGTTGGGGCCGATGACCCCGACGATGCCGTTGCGGGGCAGCGTGAACGACAGGTCCTTGATGAGGGTGCGCCCGTCGTAGCCCTTGTCGAGGTGGTCGACCTCGACGACGACGTTGCCCAAGCGCGGCCCCACCGGGATCTGGATCTCCTCGAAGTCGAGCTTGCGTGTCTTCTCCGCCTCGGCGGCCATCTCTTCGTAGCGCTGCAGGCGCGCCTTGCTCTTGGCCTGCCGCGCCTTGGCGCCGGACCGGACCCAGGCCAGCTCCTCGGTCAACCGCTTCTGCAGCTTGGCGTCCTTGCGGCCCTGCACCGCGATCCGCTCGGCCTTCTTCTCCAGGTAGGTCGAGTAGTTGCCCTCGTAGGGGTAGGCGCGGCCTCGGTCGAGCTCGAGGATCCACTCGGCGACGTTGTCCAGGAAGTAGCGGTCGTGGGTCACCGCCAGGATCGCCCCCGGGTAGGCGGCCAGGTGCTGTTCGAGCCACTGCACGCTCTCGGCGTCGAGGTGGTTGGTCGGCTCGTCGAGCAGCAGCAGGTCCGGCTTGGACAGCAGCAGCTTGCACAGCGCCACCCGGCGCCGCTCACCGCCGGACAGGTTGGTGACCGGCTCGTCGGGCGGCGGGCAGCGCAGCGCGTCCATCGCCTGCTCCAGCTGGGAGTCGAGGTCCCACGCATCGGCGTGGTCCAGCTCCTCCTGGAGCCGGCCCATCTCCTCCATCAGCTCGTCGGAGTAGTCGGTGGCCATCAGTTCGGCCACCTCGTTGAAGCGGTCGAGCTTGACCTTGATCTCGCCCAGACCCTCTTCCACGTTGCCGCGGACCGTCTTCTCCTCGTTCAGCGGCGGCTCCTGTTGCAGGATGCCGACCGTTGCGTCATTGGCCAGGAAGGCGTCGCCGTTATTGGGCTTGTCCAGGCCGGCCATGATCCGCAAGACGCTCGACTTGCCGGCGCCGTTGGGTCCGACGACACCGATCTTGGCGCCCGGGAAGAAGCTCAACGTGACGTCGTCCAGGATCACCTTGTCGCCGTGCGCCTTGCGGACCTTCTTCATCGTGTAGATGAACTCAGCCATGCCGCGGTTTTGCCTTTCTGGTCTTTGAGAGAGATCTCGCCGACCATCCTAGGCACCGCGCCGCGGCGCCGATTCCGCAGCTAAGCCGACAGCGGCAGCGGCCCCGTTTCGGCGGGCTCGACGCTGTCGCCGGCGTCGGCGTCCTCACCAGCGGCGTCGGCCGCGTCCGTCGCGGGCGCGGCGGCCTCGGAGGTCGGACCGGTGTAGCCCGGCTTCTCGATGCGCACGATCGCGCGGGACACGTCCGGCCCGACCGACGTCGCGCGCATCTCGAGCGACGAGCGTCGGTTGCCGTCGCGGTCCTCGTACTCGCTGGTGTACACGTGGCCCACCACGATCACCGGCGCACCCTTGCCCAGCGCGGCGCCCACGCCGGTGACCAGCTTGCCCCAGCAGTTGACGTTGATGAACAGCGAGTTGCCCGGCTCCCAGCCGCCGTCGGCCGTGCGCCGCCGGGAGTTGCTGGCGACGCGGAACTTGATGACCTCCTGGGTGCCGACCTGGCGGCGTTCGGGGTTGTTGACGATGTGGCCGACGACCGTCAGCTGTGTTTCAAACATGGGCTGATCCCTTCTGGGTTGCATTTCTCTGTGGTGACCATTGACGTCGGCACTACCGACGGGCCCGGGGCAATACGGACTCCGCCCGCGGCGCCTGTGGAAGAACCCGTGACTGTGGATCAATGCGTTGGACGGTGCTGAGGCAAGCCGGCCACGTAACTGGTACCGTATCTTGTACCACTAGCGAGGAGGTCTCTGGTGGCGATCACCGCGAGCGAGGCACGTAAGAACCTTTTCCCCCTTATCGAGAAGGTCAACGCCGACCGGACGCCGGTCGAGATCACATCGAAGGCTGGTCGTGCGGTGCTGATGTCTGCCGAGGACTGGGAAGCGTGGCAGGAGACCGCGTACCTGTTCCAGTCCCCGGCGAATGCCCGCCGGCTTCTCGACGCCGCTGACGCCTTGGACCGCGGCCACGGAATCCGGGCTGAACTCGCCGAGTGAACATCGTCTTCTCGCCTCAGGCGTGGGAGGACTACCAGCATTGGCAGACCGCCGACCGTGCGGTGCTCAAGCGGATCAACAAGCTCATCGCAGACGTGTGCCGGTCGCCGCACGAAGGCATCGGTAAGCCGGAGCCGTTGAAATACGGGCTCGTTGGCGCTTGGTCTCGGCGGATTACTTTGGAGCACCGACTCGTCTACCGGGTCGTCGGCGATGACCTTCAGATCCTCCAGGTCCGCTATCACTACGCCTAGTCGGTCACGGCCGTATCGCCATGGCGAAACTTCGCCGCAAATACCGCCGTGGCGTTACGCTCGCGGACTCCCGCTGCGCCCCGGCGTCTCGCGCCGCGCCAGTTCGGCCAGCATCGCGTTGTAGGCGTTCAGGTCGGCGTCGTCGTCCAGATCGGCCGCCCGGTCCAGTCGCCGGGCGGTGCGCTTGTCGCTGCGCGCCCACTGCACGAGCAGCGCGATCATCACGATCACCAGCGGCACTTCGCCTGCCGCCCAGGCGATTCCACCGCCCAACCGCTGATCGCCCATCAGGTCGGTGTGCCAGCTCAGCCCGAGCGAGCGGTAGTAATCGGCGCCGAGCACCTTCCGCCAGCCCATCAGCACCACCCCGAAGAAGGCGTGCAGCGGCAGCGAGGCGAACACCACGCCGACCTTCGCCAGCGGCGGAATGGGGCGCGGCGTCGGATCCACCCCGATGACGACCCAATAGAAAAGGTAGCCGCTGAGCAAGAAGTGCACGTTCATCGCCAGATGCCCGGCGTGACTGCTCACCGTGGTGTCGAACAGGTTCGACAGATACAGGCCGTAAAACCCCGCGACGAAGAGCACGGTCGCGACCACGGGATTGGTGAGGAACCGCGACACGTGGCTGTGCAGCGCGGCCAGCAGCCACTCCCGCGGGCCGGGCGGGGCGTCGCGGCCGGCGGCGGGCAGCGCCCGCAACGCCAGGGTGACCGGGGCGCCCAGCACCAGCAGGATCGGGACCAGCATCGACAGGCCCATGTGCGCGACCATGTGCATGCTGAACATCGCCGGCATGTAGCGACCGACGCCCGACGAGGTCACGAACAGCAACGCCAGGCAGCCCAGTAGCCAGGACACGATCCGCCCCGGCGGCCAGCGATCGCCACGCCGGCGCAGCCGCAGCACCGCCGCCACGTACAGCGCGGCGAAGACGATCGCCGCGGTGCCGAAGATGAGGTCGAAGCGCCAGTCGAACAGGATGCGCACCGCGGTCGGCGGCCCGTCGAAGTCGTAACCGATCTCGGCCTCGGGAATGGTGGGCAGCCGGGCCGGCGGCGGTGGCGGCGCGGTGCGGCCCAGCCCGACGGCGATGCCGAAGGTCACGCCGAACACCGCGGCCTCGATCAGCGCGAGCCTGATCAGCAGTCTGCGCGCCCGCGGCGGGCCCGGATCACCTTGCAGCGCAGCCACTCCCGAGCGCCGCTGGCGCCAGCCGAGGAAGCCCAGCACGCACAGCGCGACGAACTTGGCGACGATCAGCCGGCCGTACCCGGTGGTCAACAGGTCGGACGGCAGCACCCGCACCAGGGCGTTGACCAATCCGCTGAGCGCCATCGCCACCCAGCACCACAGCGCGACCGTCGAGAAACGCCGCGCCGCCAGCCCGATGTGGTCACCGTCGCGCAGCCCGTGGGCGAGCAGGGCGAGCAGTCCACCGGCCCACACGCTGGCGGCGACGAGGTGGATCAGCAGGCTGTTGGTGGCCAGGTCGTGCGAACCGCCGGCCGACGAATGACCGGTCAGCCCGAGCGGGATCAGCGTCATCAACGATCCGGCCAGCAGCAGCGGCGTCCACGACCAGCGCAGCACCGACAGGCTCGCCAGCGTGATCACCGCGGCCAGGATCGCCGTCCAGCGCCACGCCGAGGCGGTGTTGATCAACCCGGCCAACGACCAGATCGTGCCGGGGTCGAGGTCGGCCACGCGGTGACCGGACACATCCGAGATGGTCAGCGGGACGAGCAGGGCCGCGCACACCGCCCAAACCCCCGATGCGACCGTCCCGAGGCGAAGCGCGCGGTATCCGCCGGCATCCAGGACGCCGCTCTTTTGCGGCGGCATCAGGAACGCCGCGAACAGGAAGGACCCGACGGCCAGCACCGCGGCGATCTCCCCCGCCGCGCGGACGAACGGCAGCCCCAGCGTGGTGACCGGGCCCGGATCGGGCAATCCGGTCGCGCTCAGCGCGCCCGCCAACGAGAGCGCCCCGATCCCCGCGGCCGTGCAGCCCGCAAGTACTGCGACGCCGATCAGCGGCGGCCACACCCGCGCCCCGCGGGTGGCCGCCAGCCGGTCAACGGTCATGCAACCAGGGTATTGGGCGCGTGCGGGCTACTGAGCTTGGCTCTCCAGCCGCTCCCGGCGGGCCTTGACTTCGCGGGCGACGAACTGCTCGCGCGCGATCCGGCCGGCGTAGTCGGAATCCTCGAGGATGTCGCGCAACTCCTGCCGAAAAGCGGTCCGCCGTTCGGCGAGGTCGGTCGCGGGCGCGATCAGATCCTGGTCGACGACGACCTGGTACGCGGTGGCGAACAGCAGCGTCGACACCGATTCGCTGCTGCGGACCCTGGTCTGCGCCACGTATTGCCGGCCCACCCCGAGCGCCGACTCGGTCAGCTCCTTGGGCCCGACGTCGGCCGGCGCGTCGCGCAACACGTCGGCGACGATCTCGTACGCCTCGAAGAACACCCGCAACATGGCGTCGGCCATCAACGGACGCTTGGCGAACAGCATCGCGTGGATCTCGTCGCCGCCAGCCCTGACGTGCGCTTCCCAGTCGTCGTTCCACGCCATCTCCTCGGCGATGTGGTCGCGGAACGCCGCCGAGTCGGCGAAATAGAAATCGAACTTCAGCAGATCCCGCAATCGCATCGCCTGCGCCCAGAACGCCGCGACGCGGTCGCCCTGCGGATCTGTGACGCGCCTGGCGTGCGCCAACGCGAGCTCGACGATCGAGGTCTCCAAAAAGGCGTGTATCAACGAGTTTCGGTAGAACGCCGCGGCGTGTTGCTGATCGGGCGCGATGCGCCACACCGGCTCCCGGCCGCCGTCGATGCGGGTGATCGGGTGCCCGTTGGACAACGTGTCGACCGCGGCGAGTACGCCGTCGCGCCGGCGCAGCCGCAAGGCGCTCGTCGACATCGGTATTTGCCTGCGCTCCAAATAGTCCAGCGAGTCCTGCAGGGTGTGGTGCAGCTGGCCGAGCGTCAACGCCGCGCCCCGGGTGGTCAGCAGCAACGCGCACACCAAACCCGTCGCCGTCACCGGCGTCGCCTGCAGGATCCGCCACGCAACCTCAAACGACATCTTATGCAGCGCAAGCCGTTTGGCGTCCTCATCCAGGGCGCGTGCCCCGTGCGGCGCGCCGAGGTACTGCCGCATCGAGACCGCTTCGGGGAAGCGCACGTAGATCTTGCCGTAGTTGCGTTCGCCCTGCGCCTTGATGAAGTTGTAGAGCCAGACGACGCCCTCCGGCGTCTTCTCGCCGCCCCGGGCGTAGGCGGCGTACTCGGCGGTTTCGTGCAGCTGGTCGAAGCCGATCGACACCGGCTGCAACAAGATGTCTTCGCTGCGGGCGTCCAGGTACGCGTCGGCCACGTACGAGAGCAGACCCAGCTTGGGCGGCAACATCTTTCCGGTGCGTGAGCGGGTCCCTTCGATCGACCAGCTCAGGTTGAACCGCTTCTCGACGATGTAGCCGACGTATTCGCGCAGGACGTACTTGTAGAGCGGGTCGTCGCCGATGTTGCGGCGGATGAAGATCGTGCCGGCGCGGCGCAGCAGCGGACCCATCACCCCGAAGGACAGGTTGATGCCCGCGAACACGTGCACCGGCGGCAGCCGGTTCTCCTGCATGGCCACCGGCACCACCGCGCCGTCGATGTAGGAGCGGTGCGAAAACAGCAGCACGGCGGGATGGGTTTCCAGCGCGGCGCGCATGGCCGCCACCTGATACTCGTCGTAGTCGATCTCCGGGTCGAATCCGCGGCTGAGCGCCCTGCCCAGGACCCCGACCAGGTCGACGGACACCCGGCTCCACCCGGTGGACAGCTCGTCGAGCATCTTGCCGGCTTCCTCGACGGTGGCGCCGGGGATCCTTTTCAGGCCGGCGCGAAAACGCGTGGAGGCCAAGATCTCTGGCTTGACCAGCCGCGGCGACTTGTATTGCGGGCCCAGGATCCGGTACTCGGCGCGTTCCATCGCCAAAATGGCGCGGCGGGTGACGAAGTGCGCGAAGTCGTGTCCGTGGTCGCCGACGGTGGTGTCGCGCCACTGCTGGCGCAATTCGGAGACCTTGGCCGGCTCACCGGCCACCACCCGCGCGCGGTGCGGGTCGGTCCGGATGATCTGCCGTTGCTGACGCGGGTTGGGGTGATAGGGATCCTGGCCGGGAAGGAGCCCGGCGAGCTTGGCGATCCGGCCGCGATTGGCGGGCGGCAGCCAGAACACCCGCACGGGCACGACCGAGCGGTCGTCGTTCGATTCGGACTCGAGACGCTTAACCAGCTCGGGTAGCGCCGTGGGCGGCGCATTGTCTTCGGGCAGCGCCAACACCTCGAACGTCGCGTCGGGGTTGGAAGCACGCTGCTGACCCACCCACGCCATGACCAGCTCCCGCTCGACCGGGGAGGCCATGGACGCCAATATCAGCGAGTCTTGTGCGGCGAGGACTGCGCTGATATCCGCGGCCGGCTTGGTCACTGGCGCCCTCTGGGCGCCGCACCGGGCGACTCCCCACTGACGGTTCCCTGCCCGCTGGGCCGTTGCGCCTCACCATCTTTGAGGGCCACCTCGGACTCGTTCGGGTTCGCCTTCGGCGGCTTCGCCTTGGGCGCTGCCTTCTTCGCGGGGGCCTTCTTCGCGGGCGCCTTGGCCGCCGCCTTCTTGGGGGCCGCCTTCTTGGTAGTCGTCTTGGCGGTCGCCTTAGCCTTTTTCGCCGCTTTCTTCACGGCGTACGGACCGACCCGCGGCAGTTCGTCCAGCCCTTCAGCGGGCCAATTGGCCAGCGTGTCCAGATAGAGCTGACGCACCTCGGCGATGCGTTCGGGCAGCGTCTCAACGGTCCAGTCGTCCACGGGGATCGGCGGGAACACCGCGACGTCGACCGTGCCGGGGTTGATGACGGTGGAGTTTCTGGCTGCGACGATCTCGGCGTTGCGGACCACGATCGGGACGATCGGGATTCCCACCGCCATCGCGATGCGGAACGGGCCCTTCTTGAACGGCCCCACTTCGGTGGTGTCCACCCGGGTGCCCTCCGGCGCGATCACGATCGAAAGCCCGTTGCGGGCCCGGTCTTCGACCGTGTGCATCGTCTCGACCGCGGCGACCGGATCGTCCCGGTCGATGAACACGGTGTCCACCAACTTGCCGAGCGTGCCCATGATGGGGTCTTTTTGTAGCTCCTTTTTGCCGACGCCGACCCAATTGTCGCGCACCAGCGCGCCGGCGATCACCGGGTCAACCTGGTTGCGGTGGTTGAAGATAAACACCGCCGGCCGCTGCGCGGTGAGGTTCTCCTCGCCGATGACGTTGAGCTGCACCCCGGCGATCGCCAGCGACAACTGGGAGAAGGTGGAGGTGAAGAAGTTCACCCCGCGGCGCCGGCTGCGGGTCAGCACGCCGATGCCCACCGCGCCCGCGGCGACCGGGAACATCGAGCCGAAGCCGGCGAACGTCCGTATCTGCCGCCGCAGGCCCAGCCGGCCCCGGCTGTCGAATTTCAGGATCGGCCAGCCGCGGCGCTTGGCCACCGCGGCCATCTTCCCCTCGGGGTTGGTCGGCCTCGGATTGCCGACCAGGTACATCAGGGCGACGTCCTCGTCACCGTCGGCGTAGAAGTAGCTGTCCTTTAGGTCGATGCCGTGCTCGGCGGCAAACCGTTGCACGGCAGCGGCTTTGCCCGGTCCCCACAGGATCGGCTTCTGCACACCGCCGGTGAGTATGCCGTCCTCGTTGGTCTCGAACTTGTTGGTGAGCATGTTGGAGATCCCGAGGAAGCGGGCCACCGGGTTGACCTGAATGGTCAGCGCCGACGAGCTCAGCACCACGGTGTGGCCGCGGGCCACGTGTGCCCGCACCAGCTCGCGCATCTCGGGGTAGATCCGCGACTCGATCCGTTGCACGAAGAGCCGCTCGCCGATCTCCTCCAGGTCGTCCAGCAGTCGCCCGGCCAGCGCCGCCGCGGCCTTGCCGATGAGGTCTTCGAACTCGATGCGTCCCAGGGTGTGGCTCAGGCCGGCCTGAACCATGCTGAGCAGCTCGCCCACACCCATGTCGCGGCGCAGCAGCCGCTCCTGGGTAAGGATGACGGCGGTGAACCCGGCGACCAGCGTCCCGTCCAGGTCGAAGAACGCGCCGATCTTCGGTCCGGCGGGACTGGCCATGATCTCGGCGACCGAGCCGGGCAGCCGCATGTCGCCCGACGGCTTCTGTTGTGCGCCAGGGTTTTCGGCCTGCTCCCGGGCGGGGCTCATGAGCCCGCCGCCGATCGCGCGGAGACTGCCGGTTCGGTGAAGGAGGCGGGCACCGCGCGCGGTGCCGAGTCACCGGCCAGCGCCAGGATCTCGTCGAAGCCTTGCAGCAGGCACTGGGCGAACAGCGGCTCGTTTCGCACCGAGGCCCGGTCGTAGCGCACGGTGATCGTGCACCACCCACCCCGCGAGATCAGCACCACCATCATCGCCACACCGGGCAGCGGGCCGATGCCGTACTGCCGCAACACCTTTGCGCCGGCGATGTACGTGTCGCCCGGATACACCGGGACATTGCTGGCCTGCACGTCGGAGCCGATCACCGAGCCGGTGATCCCCTCCAGCACCGGCGTGGGCAACACGCTCAGCACCGGGGCGATGGAACCGATGATGTTCATCGCGGGCTCGTCGCGGCGCTGCGTCATCTGGGCGCGGATCTTCTTCATCCGGGCGACCGGATCGGCGGTGCCCAGCGGCGCCGCGAGGTTGACGCCGGTGAAGCGGTTGCCGCCGGCCGTGTCCGCGTCGGCGCGCAGGCTCACCGGTACCGCCATCGGCAGCGTGCTGATGGGCACACCGAGGGCCACGTGGTAGCGGCGCAGCGCGCCGGACAGGCCGGCGAGGTAGGCGTCGTTGATCGATCCCCCACCGGCTTTCGCGGCCCGGTGCAGGTCGGAAAGCGGGATGTCGATCGCTTCGGTGCGGGTGGCGAGGCTGCGCCGGCGCAGCAGCGGCGACGGCTCGGCGGCGCGGTTCATCACCCGCATGCCCGACACGGCGTATTCGACCACTCCGCCGACGGTGGACACGGGGTCGAGCACCGCCTTGCCGGCCGCCGACACCGCCCCGGACACGGCGCCCACCACGCCGTTGACGATGGCGATGGGCAGGCGGTTGATGCCTTGGCGCATCAGGTCGTTGGGTGTCAGGTCCTGCGGGACGGGTTGCGGCGGCGTCGGCCTGGGCGGCGGCTGGCGCTCGAGGTCGTAGATCTCGGCGAACATCTCGACGCCACCGACACCGTCGGTGACCGCGTGGCTGACATGCAGCAGCGTCGCGGCCCTGCCGTCGGCCAGTCCCTCCACCAGGGTGGCGGTCCACAGCGGCCGCGAGATGTCCATCGGCGACTGCAGGATCACCTCGGCCAGGTCGAACACCTCACGCAGCGTGCCGGACCCCGACACCCGCACCCGCCGCACGTGGAAGTCGAGGTTGAAGTCGGGATCGACCACCCAGCGCGGTGACGCCGTCGGCAACGTCGGCACGACGACCTTCTGCCGCAGCCGGCGCACCCGCCGGGAGGCGTTTTCGAATCGGCTTCGGAACAGATCCCAGTCCGGTGTGGTGTCGAGGAGTTCGAGCGCCATGATTCCGGACCGGGTCCGGGGGTTGGCCTCACCCCGATGCATCAGATAGTCGACCGGTCCGAGCTCGTCGGACAAATGGACGGCCTCGACCGCCTCAGCCATGATCGTGAACTCGACGCGCCAACGTTGTCACCGCTGACCAAGCCTCCTGCCTGGGACCCGCTAACCGGATTGCTCACCCAACGCTAGTCGGCTTGCCGGGCTGGTGAAAGGCGCGATCCCGTCGGCGAAGCGGCGCCGGCTCAGCTGGCCGTAGTCGCAGACAGTGGCAACGAATGCGCCAGCGACCCGGCGCGGTGGCCGTAGACGACGCCGAGGAAGTCCGCGACGGCCCCGGCGGCCAACCGCGACCGCACCGTCGGAGTGATGTCGAACGCGTGGTGCGCGTTGGCGAGTTCGGCGTAGCCCACCGTGGCCGCGCCGGCGTCCCGCAGGGCCGCGCAGAAGACCCGCGCCTGGCCGCTGGGGACCAGTTCGTCTTTCTCGCCGTGCAACACGAAGAACGGCGGGGCCTCGCTGTGCGCGTACGTGATCGGCGAGGCCGCCCGAAACCTTTCGGGGTTCTCGCTGTAGCGGGACTTGAGAACGAAGTGCTCGAGGAACGGCAGCATCATCTCGTGCATGTTCTGCACATCGGTGAAGTCGTAGACACCGTAGTAGGGCGCGACGGCCTGGACGGTGGTGTCCGAGTCCTCGAATCCGGGCTGGAACGCGGGGTCGTTCGGGGTCAGCGCGGCCAGTGACGCCAGATGACCGCCCGCCGACCCCCCGGTGATCGCGAGGAAGTCAGGGTCGCCGCCATAGTCGGCGATGTTCTCGCGGACCCACGCGATGGCCCTCTTCACATCGATGAGGTGGGTGGGAAAAGTGCAGCGGGGGCTCTTGCTGTAGTTGATCGAGACGCAGATCCAGCCGAGCTCCGCCATGTGGCTCATCAGCGTGTAGGCCTGATGGCGTTTGCCGTTGACCGCCCACGCCCCTCCGGGGACCTGGATGAGCACCGGCGCGCGACGGCCGGGCGCCAGGTCATGGCGCCGCCAGATGTCCAGCAGGTGTTCGCTGCCGCCGGGGCCGTAGGAGATGTCGGACGTTTGGGCCGCGTACCGGCGGTGCGGCCCGGGCCTGCGCAACAGCCCGCCCCGCGGCGGGGCCTCGGACTGGACGTAGGCCGGGTGGCGCACCAGCTCACGAAAGTCGGGCCCGAAGCAATCGATGAGGGCGGCGTTGAGGGCTTCGTCGGCTTTTTGCGCGGCCCACGTGGTACCGACGCGGCCAATCGCGGGGGGCGATACCCGGGACAGCGCGTGTCCCGTCACCACGTGTGGGGGAAATTCGGCCGAGAGCCAGCCGGCGAACCAACCGACCGCGAACGGCGAGCCACGCAGCAACAGCGCGCCGGCGCGGTACGTGTCCCTGGCGTCGGCCGCCAGTCGCAAAGCCTGCGCACCGGCCTGTGAGCACCGCGAAGTCAAGTTCAAGGCCACGCTCATTAACGCACCCCTCGACGTTAGGCACACGCCTCGTTGCGGTTAACGGCTGATGATCAGCCGATGTTGTACGTGTGTCGAGGCCTCACACCATAACCGATAAGTGCGGCGGCGGAAGACTTTTCGGGCGCGTCGCGCTCCGCGCGTCTTCGGCGTGTCGCGTTCGATAGACTGACCTGCACATTGCCTCCGTAGCTCAGGTGGATAGAGCAAGGGCCTTCTAATCCCTAGGTCGCACGTTCGAGTCGTGCCGGGGGCACTGCACAATTTTGCCGGCCGGTGGCGAACGCTGGGCAGCTCGGAATCGACCCTCCAATCACAGGTCAGCGGCGTCTGCGGCGGCGATCAGCGCGCCGCCCAGCGTCCGCGCTTCGGTCGGGGTGATGACCGGGGTGTGCGGGCCGTCAATAATGATCTCGCGCTCGGCGTGCCCGTCGGCGTACTGCCGGCCGATGACCGACACCACGATGTCACCGGTACACGCGCCTCGCCCGTGGTCGACAGCGCGCTTGATTCGCCACTCCGGGCCGTCGAACACCCGGAAGGCCCCCGCGAAGTTCCCCCACTCATCGACGCAGGTCGCCCCGCTGGGCGCGGCAAGGTCGAGATCCATCGCCAGGTCGTTTCCTCGACCGCGCGCGTGGGCTGTGGTCATGGTGGGTTCTCCTTGCGGTTATGGGCGAGCGAGCCCGGGTTAGTCACTTGACTACACCACAATCCACGACTGTAGTCAACTGACTAACGTCATGACTTGGCCTGGGCGCGCGTGATCGTGGTCACGCCCGTGGGCACAAGATTCGAGCGGGAGAAGGCCTTTCCGGCGGCGGCGTCCCGCGTCCGCGCAACCGGTCTAGGCCTGATGCCGGGGGCGCCGGTCAGGCGCTGACGCTCGACAGTGCTTTCGGTTGATCCTTGACGGCCCCGCACGTCGCTTCAGCGCGGTTGACCGAAGCACCTCACCAGCGCAGGAAACCCGCCAGCCCGGTGCCCGTATTGAAGCCACCCGAGTTGCCGACGCTGGTGCCCGAGGTGTTGTTGTTTCCGAAGCCCGAGCTGAAGCCATCGCCGGAGTTATCGAAACCGGTGTTGAAGCCGCCGGCACCCGAGTTGAAGAAGCCGATGTCGGTGCCGCCGTCGCCACCGTTGAAGAAGCCGACGTTGCTGCCACCACTGCCGTAGTTCCCGTAGCCCACGTCGCCGCTGCCGCTACCCGAGTTGAAGAAGCCCGTGTTGAAGGTGCCGCTGCCAGAGTTGAAGAAGCCCTCGTTGTACCCGACGTCGCCGAAGTTCCCGTAACCCGAGTTGAAGCCCCCGCTGCCCGAATTGAAGAAGCCCGAGTTGCCGTCGCTCGAGTTATAAAACCCAGAGTTGCCCGTGCCGGTGTTCCCGAAGCCCGAGTTGCCGGTGTGGTTGCCCGTGCCGCCGAAGCCGGTGTTGACGTTGCCCGAGTTCCACAAACCGGTGTTGGTGTTGCCCGAGTTGAACAACCCCGTGTTCGCCGAGCCCGAGTTGAAGAACCCGGTGTTTCCGGCCAGCATCGACGCCGTGGTGGCACCCCCGCTGTTGAAGCCGCCGGTGTTCCCCACGCCCGCATTGTCGAAGCCCAGGTTGTCGGTGCCCGCGTTGGCCCAGCCCATGTTCAACGTGCCCGAGTTGAAGAGGCCGACGTTGTCGGTACCCGCGTTGAACAGACCCGTGTTTTCGTCGCCCGTGTTGAAGAAGCCCGTGTTGCCGGAAAGGGTCGACCCTTCGAAGACGCCGCCGCCACCTGGGTTGAAGCCGCCGGTGGCGTAGTCGCCGGCGTTGAACAAGCCGGTATCGAAAAGGCCGGTGTTGCCGATGCCGGTGTCGGTCGTACCCGAGTTCGCGATACCCCAGTTGTGGTTGCCCGTGTTGAACAACCCGGTGTTGCCGTTGCCGGAGTTGAACATTCCGGTGTTGCCGGCGCCCGAGTTGAATAACCCGGAGTTCCCGCTCCCCGAGTTCCACCCGCCGAAGCCGATCTGGTGGTCGCCGGTCAGTCCGATGCCGATGTCATGGTTGCCGGTGTTCGCCAAGCCGAAGTTGCCGTTGCCCGTGTTGCCGAGACCGACATTGAAGCTGCCGTTGTTGCCGAAGCCGAGGTTGAAACCAACCCCGTTGCCGTTCATTCCGCCAAAGCCAATCTGGTGGTCGCCGGTCAGCCCGATGCCGATATCACCATTGCCCTTGTTGCCGATGCCGAAGTCGAAGTTGCCGAGGTTCCCAAGGCCCACGTTGTAGCTGCCGGAGTTGCCCACGCCCACGTTCAGAATGGACAGGTTGCCGCGCGCAGCTGCGATCGTTTCTCCGTTGCCGATGCCGATGTTGCCGCCACCGACGTTTCCGAAACCGATGTTGAATTCCCCGATGTTGCCGTTGCCCAGGTTGAAGAAAGACGCGCCCGGCGAGCCCGCGTACGCGTTTCCGTTGCCGGCGCCGAAGTTATAGGAACCCCAGTTGCCGAAGCCGAAGTTGAGGTTGCCGCCGGCGGGACCGCTGTTGCCGCCGCCGAAGTTGAAGCTGCCGTAGTTGCCGCTGCCCAGGTTGCCGCTGCCGATGTTGCCGATGCCCAGGCTCGGCAGGTTCAGCAGGATGTTGGCGGCCTCGGTGTCCGCATACGAGGCCGCGCCCGCGACCAAGCTCTGGACAAACTTTGCGTGAAACTCAGACGCCTGGGCGCTGAGCGCCTGATACGAGAGGCCGTGGGCGTTGAACAGCGCCGTGATGGCCGTCGAAACCTCATCCGCGGCGGGCGCAAGTACCCCCGTGCTCGAGGTCGCGGCCGACGACATCGCCGAAATGATGCTCGATCTGATGCTCACCAAATCTGTTGCCGCCGCTGCTATTACGTCCGGCGCCGCGCTCAAAAATGACATTGCCGCCTCCCAAGATCTCGTAACAAGTCCGCGATGAACTCGCCATCGTTGGGAGGTATAAAGAGTCGAAGCGAGTCGGCTCCCGCAGTGGCAGGCTGAAGGATAGCCTAACCTAATCATCGCCGACAACCGGCCCACGCTATCCGAGTAATGCACGGGCATGCGGCCACAAACGCAGGAACTGGCTCGCAGGACAGGCGAGAATGGCGGCCATGACGGAAACAGAGAACCTCGGCATCGATCTGGTGCTCTTCTGTCCGGCCCACCACCACGTCGGCAACCTCCGGAAGTTTGCCGCCGAGATCGGCTATCAGCCGAGAGGCGGAATGCTCGCGGCGTGGCCGCAGCACCCGTCGGACTCGTGGTGGGAAGTCCGGTGCCCTGACGGCTGCCCCGGCGTGTTCGGCGGTGCCGTGGACCCGATCCGCCAAGAGGTGAAGAGGCTCGCAGATGACCCCAGACGGACGAATGCTCACTACACGCTGAAGCAAGTGGGCTAGAACGCGCATGCCGGCCGATGGGTTGAACGCGCCATGAACCTCTCGGCAACATCGGCGGGCGCGGTCTAGCACCGGCGGCCGCACAGTGGTTCGATCGAAATCGTAAGAGATGCAACGATTTCAGGAGACTTCATGGCAACCCTGCCAGTCCAGCGTCAGCCCAGAAACTTGATGCCCGACCTCACCGAGCTCTTCGGTGGCGCTCCCCTGTTGGCCGGCCTGCGTCCCCTCTTCGACCGCAATGTGCTGCGCGTCGAGGACGGGATGGACGACGGCCGCTACGAGGTGCGCGCCGAGATTCCCGGCGTCGACCCCGCGAAGGACATCGACATCACCGTGCACGACGGGATGCTGACCATCAAGGCCGTACGCAGCCAGGCGGTCGAATCCCACGGACGGTCCGAATTCAGCTACGGAGCCTTCGCGCGCTCGGTTCCGCTGCCCGCCGGAGCCGACGTCGACGACGTTCACGCCACCTACGAAAAGGGCATACTCGCCATCTCGGTGCCGGTGCCCAACGGTGCGCCGGCGGCGAAGCGGATCGAGGTCCAAACGCGGGAGTGACTCCGCGGCCGGGTTGCGCCTGACACCCTGCCCGGTAGCGCGATCCGGGCGGAACGTTTCGATCCCGATATGTCAGCATGGGAACCGTGAACGCGCGCCCATTGGCTCGTTTTCTCGTTTCCGCGGTGTTGACAACCGGGGCGGCGCTGCTGAGCGCGCCGATCCTCGCCCCCTCCGCCCCGGCCGCTGCCTGCCCCGACGTCGAGGTGACGTTCGCCCGCGGCACCGGCGAACCGCCCGGCGTCGGTGGCGTCGGACAGGCGTTTGTCGATTCGTTGCGCTCACAGGTTGGGGGCCGGACCCTCGGGGTGTACGCCGTCAACTACCCCGCGACCGAAGATTGGCCGCCGTCGGCGTCCGCCGGTGCCGGCGACGCGAAGGCTCATGTCCAATCCATGGTTGCGAGCTGTCCCAACACCAAGCTGGTGCTCGGCGGATACTCCCAAGGCGCGATGGTGATCGACCTGATCACCATCGCCCGGGCGTCAATCGCGGGCTTCAACGCCGACACGCTGTCGGCGGACGAGGCGGATCACGTTGCCGCCGTGGCGGTATTCGGGAATATGGCGGACCGGGTAGTGGGGCCGATGAACGAGGCCAGCCCGTGGTACGGGGCCAAGGCCATCGACTTGTGCGCGCCGGGTGATCCGGTTTGCTCACCGGGTGGGGGCCTGTCACTGCCTACGCACGATGACATGTTCTCGCCGGCCCACTTGTCGTATCAGCACTCCGGAATGCCCGGTCAGGCAGCGTCTTTCGTGGCGAGCCACCTCTGAGCTGCTCTGTCAGCCGCACCAACTGACGATCAACTCGTCATTGATTCGGTTGGTATACCGAAGGCGGTCCAAAGTTCGGGCTGTCGAAGCATCTCGGCCCGTATTGCGCCGCGCACGTCAGCACGTCGGCCGGAACTGGTGGTGGCGGAGTCGTCGGTTCAGTCCCCTGGAAGATGAACTTCTGGGCGATCGCACGTGTGCCCCGCTCGCAGGCACGGTAGGCGGGGAAAGTCTGCAGCGGGTACTTCTGCCACGACGCGTCCGTGACGACCTCAGCCTGCCACTGCTGGTCCACGACGTTCCCGCAACCGGTGTCATACCCACCAGACGGCTTTGGGCCTATCAGCACATACATGCCGCTCACGCTCGCTTGGGCGGCGCCCGACACGGTCAGTTTCCCGTCTTTTAGCGGGCTGACCCTGATCCCGGTATCGGCCTGCCCGTTGGACAATGTCGTGGTCGTCGACGGCGCGGCGACGGTGCTCGACGACACCTTCGAATTTGAAGCTTCGTGGCTGAGCAAACTGATGGAAGTCGGGATCGCGCCGATAATCGCCGCGCCGACCGCGAAGAGCCCTGTTATCTTGGCCACCGACATGGGGTTGCCGGGGTCCTGTGCATGCGATGCCATGGTTCTACCCCAATACGCAGAACTTGTAGTTAATTGTGTTGCCGGATGGCGTTTTCCATCGCACTGATCGCGATGCTTCCGCTCTCAGTGCCGTTACCGTTAAATTTCGGTCTCTGAATTGTCACGCCATATCCGCGGAACACCACGAGTAGTTCAGTACTCCATTTGCTGCTTGCCTTCTTTTTGGGGCAGCGTTGTCGGCGCAGACGTCACGGTGCGAGCCGGACGAATCCCGGCGACGGATCCGCCGGAACCCCACCACCGTTCCCCCCGGGGCTGCCACCGCCGTTGCCGCCGCCGGCATTACCGCCGCCGCCGTTGCCGCCGGCGCCTCCCGGCTGAGGGCCACCGGCGGGCTCCATCTGCTGCGGTGGGGGCGGCGGCTGTTGCGGCGGGGGCTTGACCTGTTGCGGCGGAGGCGGCGGGCGCTTCGGTGCCGACGGTGCCGCGATCGGCAGGCGCGGCGTCTGGATCTGCGCCGCCTGCGGCGGCGGTGCTGGAAGCTGCGGCGGGTTCGGATCGTCGATCTCGCCGATCGGTCGCGCCGACGGCGCGCCGCGTAGATCGCTGCGGAAGTTGGCCGCCCCGGTCCGGATCGAGGCGATCTTGCCGCGATCGTAGGGGCAGTAAGCCCCCACCGCCGCGGTGATGAAGCGGGCCTCGGTGCGCGCGAGGCGGCCGGGGGTGTAATCGCGCTCGCCCGGATCGATGCCAACCGCGTTGTTGACCATCGCGTCCACCAAGCCGGCCGCCGACATGCCGGCATCGAGGGTGCGACAAACGTCGTGCGCGGTTTCGATAAGGCTGGGGACGCCGCGCAGCGCGGGGATGCCCTCTTGATCGAGCAGCGCCAGGAATTGATCGTCCTGGTTCGAGTCGGCCACCGCCGCGCCGCCGCGCAGAAATGCAGCTCCAGTCAGCACCACAATGGCGGTAACCAGGGCACCGGAGTGGCTGATGGTGCCGGTGAACATAGGAGGGATTTCCATTCTGATCGGGCCGTCACGCGACGGGCGAATTGCCATCTACACCGCGTACGTGTGCCGCCCCTCCGGTTCCACGGCGCACGCGCCAAACGCTGCTAACCTAGAATTCGTTCACCATTTGTTCATCGTTTGTTAACCATTGCGTTCATAATAAATCACCGCGATTCCGCGGTAAATACCCGATTTTCCCGGCCCCTCCGGGTCAGCTCAAATACGTTGCGCTACAAGCCGAAACAGTTGCGACGGGCCAATCGCCGCAGTCAGTAGTCGATCTCCGCATTCAGGTCGAATTCGGCGAAGGTGCGTGACACGTTTTCGCGCAGCTCATCCTTGGTATTCGACCGCCCGAGCAGATACGCGGAGATTCTGATGAACATCTTGCCGCGGCCCCGACCCGAACCCAGGAACAGTTGTCCGCCCATCGCCTCGAGCGTGCTCTTCTTCATATCGGGCTCGAGGTTTCTCAGATACGCATAGTCGGCATCGGTGCCGTCGGGCCGGTTCGCCGCGGGGGACAGATCACCGACGTTGGAGCAAGTCACGGGAAGGGTGGAACCGCCGGTCGCCATCCCCGCTACCTTCCTGGCGGCCCACACGGGCGTCAGCGCCGCCAGCGGCAGCGGCGCCAGCCACTCGTTGTCGGGGTCCTCCATCGCCGCGAGGATTGTCTGCGTGATCTTGGCCTGCATGTCCGCGAGGTCGGTCGCCGCGCGCGTGGGATCGACCGTGACGTCAACGCTTGTGAGTGCGTTGCCGCGGGTATCGCCGTCGGTCCGCAGCGACACCAGGAATCGCAGGGTGACCGTTCCGTCGTCCTGGACGCGCCCGACCCGCACCGCGAGCCGGCACGCGATTCCCGCGACCAGCGAGTTACTGCTCACACCAAGGCTTTTCGCGCGGGAATCCCATTCCGCCAGGTCGATGTACGCGATCAGGGCGGGCACCTCTACCGGCTGGTCGTCGCCGGACGACCGCGGGGATGGAGGCGCCGCCTTCACCGACGATCTGAGCTCTTGGCGGTCGCGCCGCGCCCGTCGAGCCACGGCACCCAACGCGTGCCGTATCTCGGGCAGGTCCTTGACGGTCTGCCGGAGATCCTCACGCACCGCCTGCCCCAGCGTGCGCGATCCCGCGGGCGGATAACCGAATTCTCGCGTCCGGCCCTCGGCGGCGTCTTCTATCGCCTGGCCGAACGCAATGGCGTCGACGATCGTGTGCGAAGCCACCAGGCTCACCGCGGTCCCGCCGTCTTCGAGCGGAAGCACCCCGAGATGCCAGGCCGGCCCCCACTCCGGGTCGATGGGGCGCCGCGCCCGCTCGTCGGCCCACGCGTTCACCTCGGAACGCGGCCGCGGCTTCGCCGCGAAGTCGATCTCCTCCGGCTCCGGAGCCAACACCCAGCGATCACGCGCGAACGGCAACGCGGCCCGTGCGATCCGGCGTCCCAACAACCCGCGGCCGAGATTGCGGTGAAAACGCTTCAACCCCTCGACATCGACGGCGCGGTCGTATATCCAGGTGGCCTGAATCAGCGCGCCGTGCACCGCGCGCAGCGCGAGGAACGCCGCCTGGTCCAGATACGCGAGCCGATCGTCCACCGGCTCAACACCATTCGTGCTGACCTGGGCCGCCGGGGCGGCGGGTGCGGCCGTGTCGGTGAGCAGCTCCGCGAGGTGGCCGGCCAGCTTCGCCGGGGTGGGATGGTCGAACGCCAGCGTGGCCGGCAGGGCCAGGCCGGTGCGTTGGTTGACCGTGTTGCGCAGTTCGAGGGCCGTCAGGGAGTCGATGCCGAGCTCCTTGAAGGGACTGTCGGGATCGAGGGCGGCCGGGTCGGGGTGGGCCAGCACGGCGGCGGTGGTAGCGGTGACCATCGCGGTCAGGGTGTCCAGCCGTTGCCGCGGCGTTTGGCCGGCCAGGGTGGCGGCAAGCGTTTTCGGGCTGGCGGTGGCGGCTTGTGGGCGGCCGGTGGTCAGGGCGGACAGGATCGGGTCCAGCGTGCCGTTGCGCGCCTGGCGGGCCAGCGCGCCGGTGTTGAACGGGCTGGCCAGCAGGCTGGTCGGCTGACTGGCGAGCGCGGCGTCGAACAGCGCCAGGCCGCGCTCGTTGGTGATGGGGGTGAGCCCGGTGCTGCTCAGGCGGGTCAGGTCGCTCGTGCTGAGGTGGGCGGTCATGCCCGACGGGGTCTGCCAGTAGCCCCACGCCACGCTGGTGGCCTGCCGTTGAGTGTGGTGGCGGTGGTGCGCCAGCGCGTCCAGGAACGCGTTGGCGGCCGCGTAGTTGGCCTGCCCGGCGCTGCCCAATGTGCCTGCGGCCGAGGAGAATAGGACGAACGCGGCCAGGTCGCGGTCGGCGGTGAGGTGATGCAGGTGCCAGGCCGCGTCGGCCTTGGCGGCCAAGACCGCATCGAGTTGTTCGGGCCTCAGGTCGGTCACCAACGCGTCGTCGAGGACGCCGGCGGCGTGGATCACGGCGGTCAACGGGTGCTCTGCGGGCACCGTGTCGAGTGCCGCGGCCACCTCGACCGGGTTGCCGGTGTCGCACGCGGCGATCGCGACTTGGGCGCCCAGCCCGGCCAGCCGCTGTTGCAGTTCGCCCGCCCCGGCCGCGTCGATTCCGCTGCGGGACAACAGCAATAGGTGCTCGACGCCATGGCGGGTGACCAGATGTTCGGCGAAGAGCGCGCCCAGCATCCCGGTGCCGCCGGTGATCAGCACCGTGCCTTGGGGATCCAATACCGCGGGCGGGACCAGCACGATCTTTCCGGTGTGGCGGGCTTGGCTCATGTCGCGGAAGGCATGCGGGGCGTTCAGCAGGCCGTAGCTGGTGGTGGGCAGCGGCTTGAGGACACCGGCGGCGAACATCTCGGTCAGGGCCGCCCAGGCGGGCTGTAGGTCGTCCGCCGGTGCGCTGGACAGGTCATAGACCCGATAGTCGACGCCCCGATGGGATGCGGCGATGTCGTCGGCCCGGCGGATGTCGGTCTTGCCGATCTCGATGAAACTGCCTCCACGGGGCAGCAATTGCAGCGAGGCGTCGACGAACTCGCCGGCCAGGCTGTTGAGCACGACGTCCATGCCCTGCCCGTCGGTGGCGGCCTTGAAGGTGTCGACGAATTCCAGGGTGCGTGACGAGGCGATGTGGGCGGGGTCGAGCCCCAGACCGCTGAGCACGTGGTGTTTGTTCGGGTGGGCGGTGGCGAAAACCTCCGCACCGAGGTGGTGTGCGATCTGGATGGCGGCCTGACCGACGCCGCCGGCGCCGGCGTGGATGAGCACCCGTTGGCCGGCCGACAACCCGGCGATCTCGACCAAAGCGGCATAGGCGGTGAGGAACACGATCGGTGCGGACGCGGCCTGGGTGAACGACCAGCCGGCCGGGATCGGCACCACCATGCGCTCATCGGCGATGGCGGTGGGCGCGAACGCATTGTGTGGGAACAGGCCCATCACCGTGTCCCCGGGACGCAGCGATGTGCCCGGGCCGGTCTCGAGGACGACCCCGGCACCCTCGCTACCCATTCCGTCATCGGCGATGGCGCCCAGCGCCACCACCACGTCCCGGAAGTTCAGCCCGGCGGCCCGCACCTGAACACGAATCTCCCCCGCCGCCAGGGTGTTTGGCGGCTCGGTGGGCAGCAGGGCCAGGTTGCTCAGGTCGCCTTTTCGGGTGGTGCCCAACTTCCACTCGGGAGCGTCCGGCGGGGTCAGGGTCGCGATGCGGGCCACGCGGGGGATGTGCACGGCGCCATGTCGCACGGCCAGCTCCGGCTCGCCCGCCGGGCGCGTCGAGGCGATGGCGAGCAGGCTGTCGAGGGAGGTGTCGTCGGTGTCGATCAGGGTGATGCGGTCGGGGTGCTCATTCTGGGCGGTGTGGATCAGCGCCCAGGCCGCGGCGTGCGCCAAATCCGGGACACCGTCATACGCGCCGACGCTCACCGCGCGACGGGTGACGATCACCAGGTGGGTGTCGGCGGCATCGGGCCGGGCCAGCCAGCCCTGGAGCTGGGCCAAGACATCGCGGGTCAGGGCGTGCACTCGCCGCAGCGGATCGGCATCGTCGCCGTTTGGCAGCGGCCAGATCACCAACTCCGGGGGCGCGGTCACCGAGGCGAGGTCGTTGTCGGTGCACACCGCCGGTGGTTGGGCACCCGACAGCGCGGCCAGATCGGGCGCCGCCGGCCAGGTCAGCTCGAACATGCTGTCGGCGAGCCCGGCGATCGAACCGGGCCGGCCGATCTGGTCGGAGACGGCGCGCAACGTCAACGCGCCGATGGTGATCACCGGCGCGCCGGTGGGGTCGGTGGCGTGCAGCGCGAACGTGTCCTCGCCGGTGCGAGTGAGGTGGACGTGCAGCTGGGTGGCCGCGGTGGCGTACAAGCTGATTCCGTTGAGCGCGTACGGGATCCGCGGCGAGCCCGGATCGGCCCAGTCGGACGCGGAAGCCAATGGGTGGAGCGCTGCGTCGAGGAGGGCGGGGTGGATGCCGTAGCCGGTGACATCGGTGCCGGCGGGCAGTGCCACCTCGGCATAGACGACGTCGGCCCGGCCCGGATCGGTGCCGACGCCCCGGACCGACCGGAACGGACCGCCGTAGTTGTAGCCCTGCAGGGCCAGCCGGTCGTAGAAGTCGTCCTGATCGATCGCCTCCGCACCGACCGCCGGCGGCGGGGTGCCGGCGGCAGGCTGACGGGCGCTGAGCGCGCCGCTGGCGTGCAGCGTCCACGCGGCGCGATGCTCGCCGCCGGGGCGCGAGTGCACGCTGAACGGACGCCGGCCCAGCTCGTCGAGCGCGTGCACCAGGACCTGCAGATCGGTCGGCGCCTGCTCCGACAGGGTTAGGGCGGTGTGCAAGATCAGCTCGTCGATCACCGTGGAGCCGGCCAACTCACCGGCCCGCAGGAGTACCTCGATGAAACCTGTCGCCGGGAACAGGATGGTGTCGTTGACCCGGTGGCCGCCCAGCCACTCCTGGGTGCTGGGCGAGAGCCGCCCGCTGACCATGATCTGGTCTTCGTCGGCCAATTCGGCGACCGCGCCCAGCAACGGGTGGTCGGCGCGGTCCAGGCCGAGTGCGGCGGCGTCGTCGGCGGGCGTGGGGGCGAGCCAGTAGCGGCGGTGGTCGAAGGGGTAGGTGGGTAGCGCGACGGTGCGGGCGCGCGGGTACAGGGCTTGCCAGGAGGGGCTGTGGCCGTGAGTGTGCAACTGCGCCAACGCCAGTGCCAGGCTGTCGTGATCGGCACGTTCCCGGTGCAGGGTGACCACGACGGTCGACTGGGCCCGCCCTGGGTTCTGGGCCAGCGTGTCGGACAGTGCGGGGGCCAACACCGGATGCGGGGACAGCTCGACAAACGTGCACTCCCCCGCGGCCAGCCGCTCGGCCACCCGATCATAAAAACGCACCGGCTCACGCAGGTTGCGATACCAATACTCGGCGTCCATCGTGGTGGTGTCCAACGGATCACCCGAAACCGCCTGCCCCACCGTCGAATACAACGGAACACGCGCCAAGGCCGGGGACAGCTCGCCGAGGTCAGCCAGCAGCCGCTCGCGCACCGCCTCGACCTGAGCGCAGTGCGACGCGTAATCCACCGCAATCGGACGGAACTGGATGCCATCACGCTCACACGCCGCGCCGAACTCCTGCATCGCGTTCGGCTCGCCGCTGATGATGGTGTGCGACGGGCCGTTGATCGCCGACACACTCAACGCCCCGTTCCACGGTCCCAGCAGCGGCTCGAGCGCCTCGGCGCCCAGCAGCACCGAGGCCATCGCCCCGGCCCCACACAGCTCGCCCAACGCCTGGCTGCGCCGCGCCACAATCTGGGCCGCCTCGGGCAAGGAAAACACCCCGGCGATGTAGGCCGCGGCGATCTCGCCCTGCGAGTGACCGATCACCGCGTCCGCGGTGATGCCATAAAAGCCCAGCACCTCGGCCAGCGACACCATCATCGTGAACAGCACCGGCTGCACCACATCCACCCGATCCAGCGACGGCGCCCCCGGCGCCTGCAACAGCACCTCGCGCACCGACCACCCGGTGAACGGGCGCAACGCCTCGTCGCAGTCATCGACCATCGCCGCGAACACCGGATGGCGTTGATACAACTCGCGGCCCATGCCGGCGTATTGGCCACCCTGCCCGGGCAGAACGAACACCGTCTTGCCGCGAACCTGAGCCAGATAGTGGTGCTGGGTGAGCTGCGGGTGGGCGTGGCCGTCACGCAACGCGTCTAACGCGGCCAGCAGGTCTTCACGGGGATCGGCGCTGTCGACCGCTCCGGTGATCACGGCCCGGTACGGGTGGTGGGTGCGGGTGGTACCGAGGCTGTAGGCCACGTCGGCGAGATCCAGGTCCGGGTGAGCGAGCAGGTGGTGGTGCAGCCGGTCGGCCTGTCCGCACAACGCCGCCGGCGTGCGCGCCGACAGCGGCCACACCCGCAACCCGAAGTCGACACCCTCCGGTTCTTCGGCCGACTCGACCGGCACCGCGGGCGCTTGTTGCAGGATGACGTGGGCGTTGGTGCCGCTGATCCCGAACGAGGACACCGCCGCGGTGCGGGGATGATCGGTGTCCGGCCACGGCACCGCTTCGGTGAGCAGCCGCACGGTGCCCGCCGACCAATCCACGTGCGGGCTGGGGCGATCCACGTTCAACGTCGGCGGCAGGCTGTCGTGATTGAGGGCCTCGATCATCTTGATCAACCCGGCCACCCCGGCCGCCGCCTGGGTGTGACCGATGTTCGACTTGATCGACCCCAACCACAACGGGCGCTCCGGGCCGCGCGCCGCGCCGTAGGTGGCAATCAAGGCGCCGGCCTCGATCGGATCCCCCAACGTCGTGCCGGTGCCATGCGCCTCGACCACATCGACCTGATCCAACCCGACCCCCGCGTTGGCCGCGGCCTGAGCGATCACGCGTTGCTGAGAGGGCCCGTTCGGGGCCGTCAACCCGTTCGAGGCGCCGTCCTGGTTGATCGCCGAACCCGCGATCACCGCCAACACCGGATGCCCATTGCGCCGGGCATCGCTGAGCCGCTCCAACACCAGCACCGCGGCACCCTCGCCCCAGCCGGTGCCATCGGCGTTGGCGGAGAACGCTTTACACCGCCCATCGGCGGCCAGGCCACGCTGCCGCGCGAACTCGGTGAACACCGACGGCGTCGCCATCACCGTCACCCCACCGGCCAGAGCAAGAGACGACTCCCCGTTACGCAGCGACTGGCACGCCAAATGCGTGGCCACCAACGACGACGAACACGCCGTGTCGATGGTGATCGCCGGGCCCTGCAACCCCAACGCATAAGCGATTCGCCCGGACGCCACGCTTGGGGACAGGCCGGTCAGCGCGTAGCCCTCCACACCCTCCGAGCTGCCCCCGCCGTACGTTTGTGACCACGCGCCGACGAACACGCCGGTCTCCGTACGCACCAACCCGGCGGGGTCAATTCGGGCCGTTTCCAACGCTTCCCAGCACACCTCCAGCAGCTGCCGCTGCTGCGGATCCATGGTTTGGGCCTCGCGCCCCGAGATCCCGAAGAACTCCGCGTCGAACTCGGCCGCGTCGGCCAGGAATCCTCCGGAGCGGGTGTAGGTCTTGCCCACCGCATCCGGGTCGGGGTCGAACAATTCCCCCAGGTTCCAGCCCCGGTCGGCTGGAAAACTCCCGACGGCGTCGGTGCCGGTCGCCACCAAATCCCACAACGCCTCCGGCGAATCCACCCCACCCGGGAACCGACATGCCATGCCCACCACCGCAATCGGCTCGTCCACGGCAACCTGCGATTCCACCGGCGAGGCCGCCGCGACCGGCCCGATCAGCAGCTGGGCCAGGCGGGCGGCCAACTCGTCGGGGGTGGGATAGTCGAACGCCAGCGTCGGCGGCAACGGCAACTCGGTTTCGGTCCTGAGCCGATCCAGCAGCTCCGTGGCTTTCACCGAGTCCAAACCCAGGTCCCTAAACGCCGATCCGGGGTCGATGTCGTCCGGGCTCGGGCGCCCCAACACCGCCGCCGCCTGCGCGCAGACCATTCCCACCAGCAGGTCATGTTGCTGCTGGCTTAGGGTGCGGACACGTTGGGCCAATCCCGAGTCGGCCCCGGCGTCCGCGGCGGTGTCCTCGACCGCGTGCGGCGTTGACGGGGCGATGTGCGCGTCCAAACGGGTGAAGGCGCCCTGCTGATAGAGCTTTGAGCAATCCCGTCGCCTCACCTTGCCGCTTGTGGTGAGGGGAATCGAATGTGGGGGCACCAGAACGAGATCCGCGACGCTCAGTTCGTGCGTCCTCGATATCGCCGCGATGATTTCACGCCGGGTGGCGATCAACCGTTGCGCGTCCTCTTCGGAATCGCCGCCGGGCTTGAGTTCGACGATTGTGACGAGTTTCTCGGGACCGTCGTCGTCCGAAACCGCGATCGCCACGCAGCGGCCGCGGGTGATCTCCTGGATGGTCGCCTCGATGTCGTCGGGAGAATGGTTGCGCCCGTAGACGATCAAGAGATCCTTGATGCGGCCGACGATGAACATCTCGCCTTCGGAGTAGAAGCCCAGGTCCCCCGTCCGCAGCCAGGGCCCCTCCGGTGTGCCATCCGACGCGCCGACGATCGTTCTGCCGAAGACACGTTCTGTCTCTTCGGGTTTCTGCCAATAGCCCGAGCAGACGTTCTCGCCGATCGTCCAGATCTCGCCGACCGTTCCCTCCGGGCACTCCATGCTCGTCTCGGGGTCGACGATCCGCACGATCGGCCACTTGGGCATGCCGTAACTGACCAGCGGGATACCGGCACCGTCCGCGCACCGCTCGCCATGGCCGGCGGTCATCTGCTCCGAATCGAAAGAAACCGTCACCGGGGGGTGACCCGATTCGCGCGTCGCCACCACGAGCGTGGCTTCCGCGAGTCCGTAGGAGGGACGCAACGCCTCGGGGCGGAAGTTGAAGCGCGCAAACCGGTCCGCGAAGCGCCACAGCGTCGGGGGGTTCACGCGTTCGGCGCCGTTCAGGATCGTGTGCACGCCCCCGAGGTCCAGCCCCGCCAGGTCCTCGTCCGACGTCTTTCGTGTCGCCAATTCGAACGCGATGTTGGGTGCGGCCGAGAAGGCGTGCGGGTTGCCGCCCAGCATTTGCATCCACCGCGCCGGGCGCTGCAGAAAGGACGGCGGGCTGGTGAGCACGGTGGGGAATCCCCACAGGACCGGGAAGGCGATACCCAGGATCAAACCCATGTCGTGAAACAACGGCAGCCACGACACCACGGTGGTGTCCGAGGGGGCCATCCCGCCGTCCGCCTCGTAGTACATGGCCATGATCTGTTCGCAGTTGACCTGAATGTTCTTGTGCGAGACGACGACTCCCGCGGGGGTGCGGGTCGAACCGGAGGTGTATTGCAGGTGCGCGATGCTCGTCTCGCCGTCGGTGTCCGCGGCGGCCGCGAGCCGAGAGTCAAGATCCAGCCGATCGACCTCGACGACCGATGGCGCGCCGGGCTCCGACTTCGCGTACTCGGCGATGATGTCCACGGCGGCGGATGTGGTCAGAATCGTCGAGGGCGACGCGTCGTGCAGGACGGCGCTGACCCGCTCGTCGCTGGCGCCACCCACCGGCATCGACAGCGGAACCGCGATCTGACCGGCCTGTAGCGCGCCCAGGAACCCGACGACGTACTCGAGGCCCTGCGGCGCCAGGATCACGGCGCGGTCCCCGGTCGACCCGCAGGCTTTGAGTTCCCGCGCCAGGTTCAGCGTGCGCCGATACAGCTGTGACCACGTCAGGCTTTCGGCGACGCCCTCCCAATCGTTCTCGTAGTCGACATACGTGAACGCCAGGTCGTCGGGCCGCGAACTGGCACGCTCCCGCAGGACAGCGGGAATGGAATGCTCAAGCACAGCTTGACGATACCGATGAACGCACGGGGCGTCGGCGAAACCGCCCAGCCCAGAACAAGCCGACGGCGCGCGGTTGAGCACACGCGTTTTCGCTTGGGACGCCGCGCTAGGCAGGCAGGTGCAGCTTGATGACCTCGACCAGGTGACGCCCGACATCGTCGAGCGCAGCCGTCGACCGCGTCGCGATCGCGAGGATGACTGCGCCCTCGATGGCGGCGACGGTCAGAATCGCCAGCGAGCGTGCGGTGTCGCGATCCGCGCCTGCCCGGGCCAGCCGGTCGGCCAGGACCGTCTGCCACTCATCGAAAGCCTCGCGCGCCGCCTGGGCGGCTGCCGGCGCTTCGGAACGGCCGAGGACCGCGGCCACGATCGGGCAGCCCGCTTCTACCTCCGTCGCGCTCAGCTGCGTCTTCCATTCGTCGATGAAGGTCTGGACCGCCTGGGCGGGATCGCTGTCGTCACCCGACCGGATCACCGCGCTCAACGCCTCCCCCGCGAGGCGGGTGGCTTCGGCGACGAGCTCGGCCTTGCCGCCGGGAAAGTTCAGGTAGACGGTCCTGCGCGCCACCCCGCTGTCCTCCAGCAGCGCGTTGAGGCCGGTTCCGGCGACGCCCCGCCGTCGCACCAGCCCGGTGACACTGGCGATGAGAGCATCCCGCGCCGACATAATTTTCGCCTTTCGTTGCAGCTCGGGGTTGAACTATACCAATCGGTCTACTAGCGTGAGGCCATGACGAGCACCAACGAGCAAAAGACGCTGCGCAAGTTCCGCAGGGAACGTGCGATCGGGCGCTACCTGCTCAACCCGGCAGTGAAGGGGCTGAGCGCACTCGGGGTGCGCACCACCATGGCCACCGACCTGGAGACCATCGGCCGCAAGACCGGACAGGCCCGCCGGGTTCCCGTGTCGGCCCAATTCGACGACGCCGGCGCGTGGGTGATCTGCCAGCACGGCACCCGCTCCGGCTGGGGAAGAAACCTCACCGACAACCCGAATGTCCGTATGCGACAGGGCAATCGGTGGCGCACCGGGGTCGCGACGTTCAGGCCGGACGACGACGTCGTCGCGCGCGCCCGCAAGTTCGGACGACTGGCGGCCAAGATGGTCAAGGCGCTGGAAACCACGCCCGTGTCGGTGCGGGTCGACTTCACCGACTAGTCATTACGCGCCGGGCGCGTACTGCCAGACCGCGTCGCGGGTCGCCTCCGCCGTCGGGTTGCACCACATCGTGCGCCCGGCGGCGTCCCGGGCGGTGGCGTTCCGCACGGAGCACGGGTGGCCGGCGGCCGGGAGATTGAAGTAGGCGACGGCCATCCCGATCGCGATGATGATCGCGGTGGCGGACGACACCATCGCCAACCGGAGGAATCCGAGTTTCCTGTTCGCCTTCTTCTCCGCCGTGGTGCGCATGGGGGCTCCTCCCGTCAGATGCTGGGTCGTTCGTGCTCGTGAAGTCAGCATCGGCGCGACGGCTTGAGGGATCCTGAATGGATTCTTGGCGGGCGTTTGGGCCGGTGAACGCGCCAAGTACCGTTAGCCGGGTGAGCCAGTCCGACCCCGTCCTGTACAGCGTCGACGCACGCGTCGCGCTCATCACCGTCAACGACCCCGATCGGCGCAACGCGTTCACCGACGAGATGTCGGCGCGGCTGCGGGAGGCCGTGGAGCGGGCGGAAGCCGATCCCGACGTGCACGCCGTCGTGGTCACCGGCGCGGGCAAGGCGTTTTGTGCCGGCGCCGACCTGAGCGCCCTGGGCGCCGCCGGTAGCGGAGCCGCGGAGACGGGCCTGCGGCGCATCTACGACGGGTTCATGGCCGTCGGCAATTGCCGGTTGCCCACGATCGCCGCGGTCAACGGGGCGGCCGTCGGCGCGGGCCTCAACCTGGCGCTGGCCGCGGACGTGCGCATCGCGGGGCCCGGCGCGTTGTTCGACGCCCGCTTCCAAAAGCTGGGGCTCCATCCCGGCGGGGGCGCGACCTGGATGCTGCAACGCGCGGTGGGTCCCCAGGTCGCGCGCGCGGCCCTGTTGTTCGGGATGCGTTTCGACGCCGAAGCCGCCGTGCGGCACGGGTTGGCGCTCAGCGTCGCCGACGACCCCGTCGCCGCCGCACTGGAGCTGGCCGCCGGCCCCGCGGCGGCTCCCCGCGACGTGGTGCTGGCGACCAAGGCGACGATGCGCGCCACGATCAACCCCGGAACGATGGACACCGAGCAGCACGACCTGGCCATGCGCACGGAGCTTGGGCCGCAGGCGTTCTCCATCCAATCGCCGGAATTCGCAAGCAGATTGGCCGCGGCGAAGCGCCGGTAGCCGGCAGCCGGTTGGGGCGAGCCGTTAGCTCCCGGGATCTCCCGCGCAGTGGGTGTGGTCCGCCAGAACCGTTCCGCCGGCGGAGTTTGCCACGGCGGCCGCCTCCGCGTCAGCACGCGTGGGACCCCAGCCGCCGAAGTATCGGGTGTGCGCCGGGGGCATGGCGATCGCGACGCACCCGCCCGGCCCGCTGGCCAAGAGACGACAGTCGCTGATCGTGCTGCGACAGGCCGACATCACCGTTTTCTCGACGTCGGATTGGCTGCTTCCTCCAGTGCTGAACTTGATCTTCCCCGTGGAGTCCGAGATCGCCATGGCGATCCACGGGTCGTCGGCATGCGCGAGCGGCGTTGCTGCGAATGCCATGCCGATCGCGATCGCTGCCACTGCTGGTTTCTTCATGGCGCTCCCCGCCCTTTTCCGTTGCGCTGCGCCGCAGTGGCGCAGGTAAACGCGAGTAAACGATTCTCCCCCGTCGCGGCTTCCGGCGCGACAGCAGCCATGCGTCCACCGCGCTGACCTGCACATTCGCCGCGAGGCGGCAGTTTTCAAATCGCGAAGAGGCGCAACCTGTGATACACCATCAAACAGTGCTCGTGGCACTGACGGGATCAAGAGGGGAATACCAGCATGGCCATCGCACGGGGGTTTGTGGCAACCGCCATGTTCGCCGGTTGTGTCGTCGGCGCGGCCGGTACGGCGTGGGCCGACACACCGACGATGGACGGCAGTTACACCGAGACCGCGACCACGCCTTCCGGCGGAACCCTGACCACCAGTTGGACGGTCAACACCTGCGGCGATGGATGCCTTTGGATAAAAGCCGGGGCCGGCGGTAGCCAGGCGCGGTTGGTCGACGGTCAATGGGTGCTTGACACGCTCAACAACATCAGTTGCGCGGACGGTTCTTACACCCAATACGGGGCGAGCTCGCACATGACGTGGGATCCGACCACCCTCACCGGAACGGCCCAGCACACCTACATCGTGCCGGCCTGCGGCCGACCGCCGGGCTACACCGAGACCGACAAGATAGAAATCAAGCAGACACCGGCGTCTTCCTGACGCCTACACGTCCAGCAGGGCGGTCTCGGGCGACTCCATCAGATCCCTTAGCTCGCAGACGAACTGCGCCACCTGGGCGCCGTCCGCCACACGGTGATCGAACACGCACGTCAGGCTCATCGTCGACCGGACGACAACCTCGTCACCGATGACCACCGGGCGCGGCCGGATCGCTCCCATGCCCAGGATGGCCGCCTCCGGATGGTTGATCACCGGCACCCCGTCGTCCACGCCCAGCGCCCCGAAGTTCGACACGGTGAACGTCGAGCCCAGCAGTTCCGCGGGCGTCAGGGTGCCCTCGCGCGCGCCGGCGATCAATTCCGCCGTCCGGCCGGCCAATTCGCGGGTCGTCTTGTTCTGCGCGTCGGTGATCACCGGGACCAGCAGCCCGCGCTCGGTGGCCACGCCGAACCCCAGATGCACGCCGCGGTGGACCCGCACCTGGGGGCCTTCGGGCGAGTCGACCCAGGTCGAGTTGAGAATCATGTTGTGGCCCAAGGCGACAACGAGCAGACGCAGCGTCAGCACGAACGGCGTGATCTCCTGGTGCGCGGGACGGCAGCGGTCGCGCAGCCGCAGCAGCGCGCTGCAGTCGACGTCGACGCTCACCGTGGCGGCCGGGATTTCCTTGTGGGACAACGCCATCTTCTCCGCCATCCGGGCCTGCACGCCGCGGACCGGCCGAACCTCGCGCCCCGTGCCGCCGGCCGCCGCCAGCACGTCCGCGCGGGTGATGATCTCACCGGCATCGGGCCGCACCGAGGTGAGGTCGACGGCGAGTTCCTTGGCCAACTTGCGCACGGGTGGGGCGGCGAGCGGTCGGCCTGGCCGCCGGCTGGCGTCGATGCCCGCGTCGGCGCCGTAGCCGACCAGGGTAGGCACGGCGGGGCCGCCGCTGGCGGCGGCGGCCGGCGCGGTGTCGATGCGGACCAGCACCGCGCCGACGTTGAGCACATCGCCCTCTGCTCCGTTGGTTTCGACGATGCGCCCGGCGTACGGGCTCGGGATTTCCACCTCGGCCTTGGCGGTCTCCACCGAACAGAGGACCTGGTTGAGTTCGACCTCGTCGCCGGCCTGGACGTACCAGCACGACACCGTCACTTCTTCGAGCCCCTCGCCGAGGTCGGGAACGCGGAACGGCTTGACCTGCTCGTCGGTGCTCACGGCATCTCCAGCGCGCGTTCGACGCAGTCCAGCAGCCGGTCCGGGCCGGGCAGCCACAGTCTTTCCAACCGCGCCGGCGGATAGGGCGTGTCGAAACCACAGGCGCGCAACACCGGCGCCTCCAGCTCGTAGAACATCTCTTCCTGGATGCGGGCGGCCAGACCGGCCCCGTAGCCCAGGCTGCGCGGCCCTTCGTGCAACACCACGCAGCGCCCGGTCCGATGGATCGACGCGGCGATGGTGTCAAAATCCAACGGGACCAGCGACCGCAGATCGATGACCTCCAGGCTCCACCCGCGTTGGCGCTGAGCGTCTTCCGCGGTGGCCACGGCCGTGCACACCAGGCTGCCGTAGGTCACGACGGTCACGTCCCTGCCCGGCCGGCGCACCATGGCCTGTCCAATGGGCGGTTCCGGCCGGCCGGTGTCGACCACGCCGCGGCCCTGGTAACGCCGCTTCGGCTCCAGGTACATCACCGGGTCGGGGCAGGCGATCGCGTGGCGCAGCAGCCAGTAGGCGTCGGTCGGGCTGGACGGCACCACCACCTTCAGGCCGGCGGTGTGCGCCCAGTAGGACTCGGTGGAGTCCGAATGATGCTCGGCCGCACCGATTCCGCCGAACGACGGGATCCGTACGGTGACCGGCATGTTGATCTCGCCGCGGGTGCGCGTGCGGTACTTGGCCAGGTGGCTGACCACCTGATCGAAGGCCGGGTAGGAGAATCCGTCGAACTGGATCTCCGGCACCGGGACAAAGCCACGCAGCGCCAGCCCGACCGCGATGCCGATGATGGCCGACTCCGCCAGCGGCGTATCGAAACACCTTTGCTCGCCGAAGGTTTCGGCCAACCCTTCGGTCACCCGAAACACGCCGCCCTCGACGGAGACGTCCTCGCCGAACACCAGGACGCGATCGTCGGCGTCCATCGCATCGTGCAGCGCCCGGTTGAGCGCCTGCACCATGGTCAGCTGTTGCGCCCCGATCGCCGCGTCAACAGCAGGCGCGGCGGGGGGCTCGGCGAGCTGGGTCATTCGAGCCTCCCCAGTTCGGCGCGCAGCTGTTGGCGCTGCGTCTCCAGCCCGGGTGTGATCTCGGCGTAGACCGTGGTGAACACCTTGTCGACGTCGAAGTCCGGCGCGTCGAAAACCGCGTCGCGCAGTTCGGAGCGCATCCGCTTCGCCCGCGCCGCGACCCGATCCTCCAGCCGTTGCGACCACAGGCCCCGGCCCTGTAAATAGTTGCGGTAGCGCGGGATCGGATCCAGCGCCGCCCAGCGATCCACCTCGTCCTGAGTGCGGTATCGGCTGGGATCGTCCGAGGTGGTGTGCGGGCCGAGCCGGTAGGTGACCGCCTCGATCAACGTCGGTCCGCCGCCGGACCGGGCCCGGGCGGCGGCCTCGGCCGTCACCGCATAGCACGCCAGGACGTCGTTGCCGTCCACCCGGATCCCGGGCATTCCGTAACCAATTGCCTTGTGCGCGATCGACGCCGCGGCCGTCTGTTTGGATACCGGCACCGAGATCGCCCACTGGTTGTTCTGCACATAGAACACGCACGGCGTGCCGAAGACGGCGGCGAAGTTCAACGCCTCGTGCACGTCCCCCTCGCTGGTGGCGCCGTCGCCGAGGAACGCCACCGTGACCGAGTCCTCCCCGAGGCGTTGCGCGGCCATCGCCGCGCCGACGGCGTGCAGGGTCTGGGTGCCGATCGCGATCGACATTGGGGCGCAGCACTTCTTGGTGAAGTCGAGGCCGCCGTGCCACGTTCCCCGCCATGCCGCCCCGACGTGCCCGGGCGGGATGCCGCGCACCAGGTAGGCGCCGAGCTCACGGTATTGCGGAAACAGCCAGTCGGTCTTGCGCAGGCAGGCCGCGGCCCCGACCTGGGCGGCCTCCTGGCCCCGGCAGGACGCGAACAGCGCCAGTTGCCCTTGGCGTTTCAGGTTGACGAACTCGGTGTCCAGTTCGCGGGTGACGACCATCATCTCGTAGAGCCAGCCCAGCGTCTCCGGCGGAAGCTCGCTGTCGTAGCGCCGTTCGGCCGTCGGCGTGCCGTCGGCGGCAATGAGTTGCACGGGCTCGAGGTCGACGGTCATCGGCGTCTGAGACTTATCCGCCATACCGCCTCCTTGGCGATCGCCAGCTACACGAGACTGGCGTATCCCCCATTATGCGCCCAAACGCGAAGACGCCGCGTTGATCACGGCCGAAGCGAAAACGTGTCGCATAAGCCAGCCGCTAACACGTTGCCGGGGGTCGACGGAGACGACCCAGGGGTGCGCGGATGTCAACTAAACCTGGAGCGGACGGCGTCTGCCCACTCCGGACCATGGGCATGTTCGGCCCGGAATGCCTGTCGCGGTGCGATTTTCGATCGATCGGCACCCGATTCGAGATGCGCCCCCACGATGGATGCCGTGACACTTGGCCAACTTGACTACGCTAGCGCCATGAAGCGTTCGACGGCCATCGGGCATCTCGTCGAGATGGCGACGGTCGCGGCGGAGCGGCTGGAACTCGGCGACCGACATCGGTGGCCCCTGTGGGAAATATGGGTGACCGGGGCGCTGCTGTCCTTCGCGGAGACCCTGGACGCAGGAGCGGTCGTGCTCGTTCTCGATCTTCCCGCCGACGAGCTCCCCTGGCTACGCAAGCACCCCGCCGGAGAAGCGATCGGCCATCAACTGGGTCTCGGTAAGCGGCCGTTTCTCTGGTGCTACCGACCGCGAGCATGGCCGGCGTGGAATCATCAGCATCGGCGGGTAGTGAAGGTCTGGGCCGTCGACAGCGGCCTTGACTCGTCCGCGATCGATGCCCTCCGGTCGCGGCGGTTTGAACGCCTGGCCATCGTCGAGCCATCCGACGACGAGCTTACGACACAGTTGCGGGCCGAGCTGGCCGTGTCGCGTGAGCACCTGCAATCTGTCCTCCAGGGCTACTGGGACCGCGACTGGCGCCGACGCCACCAGGGCTATGACGAATCGCCCGAGGATCACCTGTGGCGCGCGGCTACCGCTGTAGCGGAAATGCTGGACGCCGTTTGCGCTCTGAATCAGTGAGCGGTGCGCGCTTCAAGCGGCCCAAATGATTTTCCAGCATTGGCGCCGCCTCGGCGATCCAAGACCGGCCGGCGTGGCAGGAATGTGGCATAGTTGTGGCATGAATCGCGTACGATTGAGCACCACGGTGGACGCCGAGCTATTGAGCAGTGCACGCGACGTGCGGGCGGGCATCACTGACGCCGCCCTCATCGATGAGGCTCTCGGTGCCTTACTCGCTCGTCATCGATCGGCTGAGGTGAATGCGAGCTATGCCGCCTACGACGAGCACCCGGCCGATGAGCCTGACGAGTGGGGTGACCTGGCGTCCTGGCGGCGAGCGGCGGGGGCTTCGTGAGTGAACTGCCGGCACGCGGAGAGGTGTGGTGGTGCGAAATGCCCGAGATCGGGCAGCGCCCGGTTGTGGTGCTGTCGCGTGACGCGGCGATCCCCCGGCTTCGACGCGCACTCGTCGCTCCCTGCACCACGACCGTCCGAGGGCTGGCAAGCGAAGTCATCCTTGAACCCGGCGTCGATCCGATCCCCCGGCGTTCGGCGGTGAACCTGGACTCGGTCGAAAGTGTCTCGATCGCAGTATTGGTCAGTCGGCTTGGCCGGCTTGCCGATACCCGGATGCGCGCGATCTGCACTGCGCTTGAGGTCGCAGTCGACTGCTCCGGCTGACGCCATAACGAGGCGATCCGTCCGATGGCCCGTCGACGCCGATCCCCTAACCCGACGCGGGCTCCCCGGCGCGGCGCAGCAACATCGCCGCGTGCTTGAGCACCGGCGAGTCGACCATCTGTCCTTCGAAGGCGAACACCCCGCGCTCGGAGCGCGCCGCTGCCGTCACCCGCCGCGCCCAGTCGAGTTTCTCCTCGCTGGGGCGATAGGCCTCCCGCACGACCGCGACCTGGCTGGGGTGGATGCAGACGGTCGCGTCGAAACCCACAGCGACGGCGTCGTCGGCCTCGGCCCGCAGGCCGTCGAGGTCACGGATGTTCACATAGACGGCGTCGAGCGCGATCCGGCCGAACGCGGACGCCGCGAGCAGGGTCGCCGACCGGACGTGCAGCGCGACGTCGCGGTAGGTGCCGTCCGCCAGCCGGTTAGAGCTGCCGCCCAGGCTGGCGACCAGGTCCTCGGCACCCCACATGAGGGCAGCGGTGCCTTGCGCGGCGGCGATTTCGGCGACGAACACCGCGCCGCGCGGCGTCTCGATCAGCGCGACCACCTCGCGCGGCGCCAGCGCGGTCACCTGGGCGGCGGATTCGGTCTTGGAAAGCATCACCGTGGTGTAGGCGGTATCGGCCAGGGCGTCGAGGTCGCGGGCGTACTCATCGGTGCCGGCGGCGTTGATCCGCACCACGGTCCGCTCGGGGTCCAGCGGGGTCTCGCGCAGCGCCTTGCGGGCGGCGGGCTTGTCAGCTTCGGCCACCCCGTCCTCGAGGTCGAGGATCACCACGTCGGCCGCCGCGGCGGCCTTGGCGAAACGCTCGGGACGGTCGGCCGGGCAGAACAACCAGGCCGGGCCGGCGGCGCGCAGGTCCATCACACCTCCTCTGTGTCTGGCCGCTTTTGTACCAGAGTGGTCCGCACCGCCCGCGCCACGACGTCGCCGTGCTGGTTGCGCCCGGTGTGCTCGAGGGTGACGATGCCCTCGCCGGGCCGGCTCTTCGACTCGCGCTTGCCGGTGCACACGGTCTCGGCGTACAGGGTGTCGCCGTGAAAGACGGGCTTGGGAAACGACACCTCGGAAAAGCCGAGGTTGGCGACGATGGTGCCGAGCGTCAGCTGCGCCACCGACAGCCCCACCAGCGTGGAGAGGGTGAACATCGAGTTCACCAGCCGCTCGCCCCGAAAGCCGGGCTGCTCGGCGGCCCACGCCGCGTCGAGGTGCAGCGACTGGGTGTTCATGGTCAGCGTGGTGAACAGCACGTTGTCGGCCTCGGTGACGGTGCGGCCGGGGCGGTGCAGGTAGGTCGTGCCGACCTCGAACTCCTCAAACCACAAGCCTCGCTGGATAACTGACTTACCTTCGCTCACGACAGCCCCAGCGATCGCGCGATGAGCATCAACTGCACCTCCGTGGTCCCTTCGCCGATCTCGAGGATCTTGCTGTCGCGGTAGTGGCGCGCCACCGGATATTCGTTCATGAAGCCGTAGCCGCCGTGGATCTGGGTGGCGTCGCGGGCGTTGTCCATCGCGGCCTCGGAGGAGACCATCTTCGCGATCGCCGCCTCCTTCTTGAAGGGCTTGCCCGCCAACATCTTCGCGGCGGCCTCGTAGTAAGCGGTGCGCGCGACGTGGGCGCGGGCCTCCATCCGCGCGATCTTGAAGCTGATCGCCTGATACGAGCCGATCGGCTGGCCGAACGACTGACGTTCCTTGGCGTACTTGACGCTTTCGTCGACGCAGCCCTGCGCGACCCCGGTCGCCAGGGCGGCGATCGCGATGCGGCCCTCGTCGAGGATGGACAGGAAGTTCGCGTACCCGGTGCCGCGGGCGCCCAACAGGTTTTCCTCCGGGACGCGGGCGTCGGCGAAGCTCAGCGGGTGGGTGTCCGACGCGTTCCAGCCGACCTTGTTGTAGACCGGTTCGACGGTGAAACCCGGTGTGCCGCTGGGCACGATGATCGTCGAGATCTCCTTCTTGTCACCCGCCAGGGTTCCGGTGACCGCCGTGACGGTGACCAGCGAGGTGATGTCGGTGCCGGAGTTGGTGATGAATTGCTTGCTGCCGTTGATCACCCACTCGCCGTCATCGAGCCGGGCGCTGGTGCGGGTGGCGCCCGCGTCGGAGCCGGCACCCGGCTCGGTGAGCCCGAAACCGGCCAGCGCCCGGCCGGCCGTCAGGTCCGGCAGCCATTTCTGCTTCTGCTCCTCGGTGCCGAAGCGATAGATCGGCATCGCGCCCAGCCCGACGCCGGCCTCCAGCGTGATGGCCACCGACTGGTCGACCTTGCCGAGTTCCTCGAGGGCCAGGGCCAGCGCGAAGTAGTCGCCGCCCATGCCGCCGTATTCCTCCGGGAACGGCAGCCCGAACAGGCCCATCTCGGCCATCTTGGCGACGACCTCGTACGGGAAGCTGTGCTCCTCATCGTGTTTGGCCGACACCGGCGCGACCACGGTGCGCGCGAAGTCGGCCACCGTGTCGCGAAGGTCCTCGTATTCCTTGGGGAGCGTCCCCCCGGAAATCGTAGTGATCGCTGTCGTCATGATCCATCCTTAATCCGCGCTAAAACCTGATCGACCTTCACCTGATCGCCGACCGACACCATCAGCTCCGCCCGACCCGAAACAGGTGCGGGCAGAGAATGTTCCATCTTCATCGCCTCGACGACGACTATCACGTCGCCCTCGGAGACCTCGTCGCCGTTGCTGACCTGCACGGCGATCACGTTGCCGGGCATGGGGCTGACGACCTCGGCCGGCCGCTCGCCCGCCGCGCGGTGAATCTTGTGCTCCTCGGCCTCGCGCAGGTGCCACGTCCCGCGCTCGTCGGCGATCCACAGGTGCCGGTCGGCCTCGGCCCACCAATATTCGCGGCGCCGACCGCCCAGCGTCGCGCTCATCCGCGCGCCGTCGAGTTCCACACTGGCGGAGAGGATCTCACCGTCGCCGACCTGCACCCTGGCGGCCTCCGGCGTTCCCCACACCGACACCGTCTCGCTGCGCAGCGGCGTGCGCATGTCGGTGCGCACCGGCGCGGCGCCGCCGCCGACCCGCCACCCCGTCGGCGCCGCCCACGGGTTCCCCGAGGCCCGAAGGGCCTTGATAGACAAAGCCCACTGGCGGAAGAGGCCGCCGGCGGCGAGCACGTCGTCGGGCGCCGGGGCCGGCGCGAAGTCCGCCAGCCGCTCGTCGAGCAGCGCGGTGTCCAGGTCACCGGCTCGCACGCGGTCGTCGGCCAGCAGGAAGCGCAGGAATTCGACGTTCGTCTGCACGCCGAGGATCACGGTCTGCCCCAGCGCGCGATCGAGTTTCGCGAGCGCCTCTTCGCGATCGTCGCCGTGGGCGATCACCTTGCTGAGCATCGGGTCGTAGTCGCTGCCGACCACCGTCCCGGCCAGCAGCGACGAGTCCACCCGCACGCCGGCGCCTGACGGTTCGGACACCGCCAGCACCTCGCCGCCCGTGGGCAGGAACCCGCGCGCGGGATCCTCCGCGTACACGCGCGCCTCGATCGCGTGCCCGCGCAATTCGATGTCGTCCTGGGCGAACCCCAGCTTCTCGCCGGCGGCCACCCGTAGCTGCCACTCCACCAGGTCCAGGCCGGTGACGGCCTCGGTGACCGGATGCTCCACCTGCAGACGGGTGTTCATCTCCATGAAGAAGAACTCGTCGGGACGCTCCGCGGAGACGATGAACTCGACGGTCCCGGCGCCGACGTAATCCACGCTGCGGGCGGTGTTGCAGGCCGCGGCGCCGATCCGCGCGCGCGTCCCGGGATCGAGCAGCGGCGAGGGCGCCTCCTCGATGACTTTCTGGTGGCGCCGTTGCAGGCTGCACTCGCGCTCGCCCAGATGGACCACGTTGCCGTGCGTGTCGGCCAGCACCTGCACCTCGATATGCCTGGGCCGCAACACAAACCGCTCCAGGAACAGCGTGTCGTCGCCGAACGACGAGGCGGCCTCCCGTCGCGCGCCGACCAGCGCCTCGCGCAGCTGCGCGGGGTCCTCCACCAGCCGCATGCCCTTGCCACCGCCGCCGGCCGACGGCTTGATCAACACCGGGTAGCCGATCCGGTCGGCGGCGGCGGCGAGTTCGTCGTCGGTCAGGCCCGGCTTGGCCACCCCGGGCACCACCGGGACGTCGAACGCGGCCACGGCGTTCTTCGCGGTGATCTTGTCGCCCATCACCTCGATCGCACGGGACGGCGGTCCCAGGAACACCACCCCGGCGCGTTCGCACGCCGCGGCGAAATGCGCGTTCTCCGAAAGGAACCCGTAGCCCGGGTGGATCGCCTGGGACCCGGTGCGCACCGCGGCGTCGACGACCTTCTCGATGTCCAGGTAGCTTTCGCGCGCCGCGGCGGGGCCCAGGCGCACGGCCGTGTCGGCCTCGAGCACGTGCCGCGCGGCGGCGTCGGGGTCGCTGTAGACGGCGACCGACCGGATGCCCAGCCGGCGCAACGTGCGGATCACCCGCACCGCGATCTCGCCGCGGTTGGCCACAAGTACGGTGTCAAACATTGCAGGTCACATCCGGAATACGCCGTAGGAGACCGGTTCCAGCGGCGCGTTGGCGCACGCCGAAAGGGCAAGCCCAAGAACCGTTCTGGTGTCGGCCGGGTCGATGATGCCGTCGTCCCACAATCGTGCCGTCGAGTAGTACGGGTTGCCCTGGTCCTCGTACTGCGCCCGGATGGGCGCCTTGAACGCCTCCTCGTCGTCGGCGGACCACGGCTTGCCCGCCGCGCTGAGCTGCTCGCCGCGCACGGTTGCGAGCACCGACGCGGCCTGCTCGCCGCCCATCACCGAGATGCGGGCGTTGGGCCACATCCACAGGAAGCGTGGCGAATACGCGCGCCCGCACATCGAGTAGTTGCCCGCCCCGTAGGAGCCGCCGATGACGACGGTGAGCTTGGGCACCCGGGCACAGGCCACGGCGGTGACCATCTTGGCGCCGTGCTTGGCGATGCCGCCGGCTTCGTAGTCGCGCCCGACCATGAACCCGGCGATGTTCTGCAGAAACAGCAGCGGAATCCGGCGCTTGTCGCACAGCTCGATGAAATGCGCGCCCTTCAAAGCCGATTCGCTGAACAAGACGCCGTTGTTGGCGACGATGCCGACGGGGTGGCCGTGGATGCGCGCGAACGCGGTCACCAGCGTCTTGCCGTAGTTGGCCTTGAATTCGCTGAATTCGCTGCCGTCGACGAGGCGCACGATGACCTCGTGCACGTCGTAGGGCACACGGGGGTCGGGCGGCACGACGTCGTAGAGCTCCGCCTGCGCGTGCTTGGGCTCGACAGAGGGTTGCACCTCCCACTGCGCGGGCTCGCGCGGACCGAACGTGGCGGCGATGGAGCGCACGATCCGCAGCGCGTGCTCGTCGTCGTCGGCGAGGTGGTCGGTGACGCCGGAGACCCGCGAGTGCAGGTCGCCGCCGCCGAGTTCCTCGGCCGTGACGATCTCGCCGGTCGCGGCTTTGACCAGCGGCGGACCGCCGAGGAAGATGGTGCCCTGCTCGCGGACGATGACGGCCTCGTCGCTCATCGCCGGCACGTAGGCGCCGCCGGCCGTGCACGACCCCAGCACGGCCGCCACTTGCGGAATCCCCTTGGCGCTCATGGTCGCCTGGTTGTAGAAGATCCGACCGAAATGCTCGCGGTCGGGAAAGACCTCGTCCTGGCGCGGCAGGAACGCGCCGCCGGAGTCGACCAGGTAGATGCACGGCAACCGATTCTGCAGCGCGACCTCCTGCGCGCGCAGGTGCTTCTTGACCGTCATCGGGTAGTAGGTGCCGCCCTTGACGGTCGCGTCGTTGGCGACGATCACGCATTCGCGCTCCGACACCCGGCCGATCCCGGTGATGATCCCGGCTCCCGGGGACTCGTCGTCGTACATGCCGCCGGCCGCCAGCGGGGCCAGCTCCAGAAACGGGCTGCCCGGGTCGAGCAGGCGGTCCACCCGCTCGCGGGGCAGCAGCTTGCCGCGGCTGACGTGGCGTTCGCGCGCGCGTTCGTTGCCGCCGAGTGCCGCGGCCGCCAGCTTGGCGTTCAATTCGGCGACCAGCCGCCGGTGTTCGTCGGCGAAGGATGGCGCGGTCGTGACGGCGGTGCTCATGTGTGCCTCCCGGTGGTCGCCAGCATAAGGGGCGGTTCGGTTTTGGCGATCACCTCGTCGACCGAGACCGCGGGGGCGGTCTCGACGAGGTGCAGGCCGTCGCCGCGCACGTCGATGACGGCGAGGTCGGTGATGATGCGGTCGACGCAGCCCACGCCGGTCAACGGAAGGGTGCACCGCTCAACGATTTTCGGGCCGCCGTCCCGGGCGGTGTGTTCCATCATCACGATCACCTTGCGGGCGCCGTGCACCAGGTCCATCGCGCCGCCCATGCCCTTGACCATCTTTCCCGGGATCATCCAGTTGGCCAGGTCGCCGGTCGCCGAGACCTGCATGGCGCCAAGCACCGCGACGTCGATGTGGCCGCCGCGGATGATCCCGAACGAGGTCGAGGAGCCGAAAAACGCCGCACCCGGCAACGTGGTGACCGTCTCCTTGCCCGCGTTGATCAGGTCGGCGTCGACGTCTTCGGGTCGAGGGTACGGCCCGACGCCGAGTATCCCGTTCTCCGAGTGGATGACGACGGTGACGCCGTCGGGGATGTGGTTCGGAATCAGCGTGGGCATGCCGATGCCGAGGTTGACGTATTGACCGTCCTCGAATTCGGCGGCCACCCGCGCGGCCAATTCCTCTCTACTCCAGCTCACCCCACTGTCACCTTCTCGATCGGCTTGGCGGGATCCGGCACGTGCACGACCCGCTGCACGAAGACGCCCGGGGTGTGCACCGCGGCCGGGTCGATCTCCCCGGGTTCGACGAGATGCTCGACCTCGGCGATGGTGACCCTGCCCGCCGTCGCGCAGTCGGGATTGAAGTTGGCGGCGGACGCCCGGTAGACGAGGTTGCCGTGCCGGTCGCCCTTCCAGGCGTGCACCAGCGCGAAGTCGGTGCGGATCGCGCGCTCGAGAACGTAGGTGACGCCGTCGAACTCGCGGGTCTCCTTGGGCGGCGACACCAACGCCACCGCGCCGGACGCGTCGTAGCGCCACGGCAATCCGCCGTCGGCGACCGGGGTGCCGACCCCCGCCGGCGTGTAGAAGGCCGGGATTCCCATGCCGCCGGCGCGCAGCCGCTCGGCCAGGGTGCCCTGCGGGATGAGCTCCACCTCGAGCTCGCCGGCGAGGAACTGGCGGGCGAATTCCTTGTTGTCGCCGACGTAGGAGGCGACGGCGCGGCGAATCCGCTTGTGGTGCAACAGCGCTTCCAGCCCGACGCCGTAGCCGCCGCAGTTGTTGGACACGGTCTCCAGCTCGCGGACGCCGCTGTCGACCAGCGCCGCGATCAACGCCTCCGGGATGCCGCAGAACCCGAATCCCCCGACCGCCAGGGACGAGCCGTCGGTTATGTCGGCCACGGCGTCGGCAGCCGCCGTAGGTGAGGTGACCACCTTGTCCATCGCCGCAGGAGCCTCCGATTTCAGTTAATCTTCATTAACTGACGTGAGAATACCATCGCCCGCACGCCGCGTCCAGGGAGCTCAGCCCTGGTCACTCAGGTACTCGATCGCCTGCTCACGCATCTCGGTCTTGCGCACCTTGCCGGTGACGGTCATCGGGAACTCGTCGACGATCCGGAGGTAGCGCGGGATCTTGAACCTCGCGATGCGCCCGGCGCAGAACTCGCGCAAGCCCTCAATGGTGAGCGCGGACGCGCCGTCGCGCAGTATGACGACCGCCATGACCTCCTCGCCGTACCGTTCGTCGGGCACCCCGATGACCTGGGCGTCGACAACGTCGGGGTGGGTGTGCAGGAACTCCTCGATCTCGCGCGGCGAGATGTTCTCGCCGCCGCGGACGATGAGGTCCTTGATGCGGCCGGTGATCTGGACGTAGCCGCAGTCGTCCATGACGGCCAGGTCCCCCGTGTGCATCCAGCCGTCCGCGTCGATGACCTCGGCGGTCCGCTCCGGGTCGTTCCAATACCCGGCCATCACCGAATAGCCGCGCGTACAGAGTTCGCCCGCGATCCCCCGCGGCACGGTTGCGCCGCCGGCCGGGTCCGCCACCTTGACCTCGAGATGCGGGCCCACCCGGCCGACCGTCGCGACCCGCCGTTCCAGCGAATCGTCGGTGCGCGTCTGCGTCGATACCGGCGACGTTTCCGTCATGCCATAGCAGATGGAGACGCCCGGCATGTGCATGCGCGCGATCACCTTGCGCATCACCTCGACCGGGCACGGCGAGCCGGCCATGATGCCGGTGCGCAGGCTGCCCAGTTCGTAGTCGTCGAAGTCCGGCAGCCCGAGCTCGGCGATGAACATCGTCGGGACGCCGTAGAGGCTGGTGCAGCGTTCGGCCTGCACCGCCCGCAGCGTGGCCGCCGGGTCGAACCCCGGCGCCGGAATCACCATGCACGCGCCATGACTCGTGGCCGCCAGGTTCCCCATCACCATGCCGAAGCAGTGATAGAAGGGCACCGGGATGCAGATCCGGTCTTCCGCGGTGTATTCGAGTAGCTCGCCCACCAGGTAGCCGTTGTTCAGGATGTTGCGGTGGCAGAGCGTCGCCGCCTTGGGGTATCCCGTTGTGCCGGAGGTGTATTGGATGTTGACCGGATCGCGGCAATCCAGCGCGGCCGCGATCTGGGCCAGCCCGGTCGGGTCGACGTCGGTGGCGGCCAGCTCGTCCCACCGTTCGCTGTCCAGCAGCACGGCCTCGGCGAGGTCCGGGCAGCGCGGCGCCACGTCGTGCAGCATGGCCGCGTAGTCGGTGGTCTTGAAGTCCCGGGCGGCGATCAGCATCGCGACCCCGGATTGCCTTAGCGCATAGTGCAATTCGCGTTCCCGGTAGGCCGGGTTGATGTTGACCAGGATCGCGCCGATCTCCGCGGTCGCGTACTGGACGAGCACCCACTCCCACCGGTTGGGCGCCCAGATCCCGACGCGATCGCCGGGGCGGATCCCCGCCCGCAGCAATCCGGAAGCCAATCCGCGCACGGAGGCCAGCAATTCGGCGTAGCTCCAGCGTCGTCCCGCGGCCACGTCGACCAGTGCGTCGCGTTGCGCGTGCTTGGCCGTCGTGGCGGCGAGGTTGGCCCCGATCGTGGTTTCGAGCAGCGGCGGATCGCTCGGGCCCCGCTCATACGAAAGGTGTGCCACGGCTCCTCCGGCTGGTTCGGTACCAAGGTAAACCCTTCTCGGACATCTGTAACCGGGCCATACCCGTGCTAAGTTAGTGACGATTAACCGACCGGACGGAGGGCCGCCGTGACCGCATCCGCGGCAGAGGGCCGGCCCGGCCAGGCCGACGCCCCAAATCGCCGGAGCCAGTTGAAATCCGACCGGCGGCTGCAACTGCTGTCGGCCGCCGAACGGCTGTTCGCCGAGCGCGGTTTCCTCGCGGTGCGGCTCGAAGACATCGGCGCCGCCGCGGGCGTCAGCGGTCCGGCGATCTATCGCCACTTCCCCAACAAGGAGTCGATGCTTGTCGAGCTGCTCGTGGGGATCAGCACCCGACTGCTCGCCGGCGCCCGCAGCGCGCGAGCCCGCAACGCCGACGCGACCGTCGCGTTGGACGAGCTCATCGAGTTCCACCTCGACTTCGCCCTGGGCGAACCCGACCTGATCCGGATCCAGGACCGCGACCTCGCGCACCTGCCCGAGGCCGCCGAAAAACAGGTCCGCAAGGCGCAGCGCCAATACGTCGAGGTCTGGGTGGGCGTGCTGCGCGAGCTCGATCCCAAGCTGGCCGAGGCCGACGCCCGGCTGATGGCGCACGCGGTCTTCGGCCTGCTGAACTCGACACCGCACAGCATGAAGTCGCCGGACGATTCGCGCAGACCCGCTCGCGCGACGCGGTCGCGCGCGCTCATGCGGGCGATGACGGTCGCCGCGCTGAGCGCCGGCCAATCCTGCCCCTGAGTCCCGGGGAATCTGGAGACTCACCGCCGAATCGCCCGGCCCAGGTACCCTGCAAGCCATGAGGTGGACATGAACGATCCACGTCGACCCGAGCGGTTTAGTCCCCCTCTACCGGGGTCACCGACCGGGCGGCAGGGGTACCCGTATCCGCCCGCCGACCCCGCGTACGCCGACCAGGCGGGGCCCTACGCGCCCACCTACGGCGGCTATGGCCCCCAATGGGCCTCCAGCCTGAACGACACCAAACAGTTGCCCGGCTACTGGCAGCAGGAGCTGCCGCCACCTGGTGAAGCGCCGCCGGAGGGCGCGCCGCCGCCACCGCCGGGACGCCGGAAACCACCGCGCTGGCTGTGGCTCGGCGCCGGTCTGGCCGTGCTGCTGGCGGTCGCGCTGGTGATAGCGCTGGTGCTGGTCAACGACGCGATCAAGAACCAGACCGTGGTTCCTCCGTTGCCGGCCATGCCCGGGTCAACCGAGGAGACGCCGACGCCCTCGACGCGGACCACCCCGCCGTCGCGCACCTTCCGGCCCCTGCCGCCGCCGACGGCGTCGGGCACGCCGCCCGAGACGACGGGCCCGGTCGAGATGCAAGACGTCGTCTACAACGTCACCGGCGAGGGCCGCGCGCTCAGCATCGTCTACATCGGCACCGGCGACATGCTGCAGACCGAGTTCAACGTCGCGCTGCCGTGGAGCAAAGAGGTCAGCCTGTCCAAATCGGCCGTCCACCCGCCGAACGTCACGGTCGTCAACTTCGGCCACAACGTCACCTGTTCGCTGACCATCGGCGGGGTTCAGGTGAGCCAGCGCGAAGGGGCGGGCCTGACGGTCTGCGACGCGCGCGGCTAGGCCTGGGCGGGCAGTCTTTCGGCGACCTTCCCTACTGGCAAATTGGGCTTCCTCGGACACCGAGATCGACGCTAGCGTGCAGTTCACTCGCATTTCTTCGCGCCAACGTCGATCTCGACAACGACTCGCGCGACTAGGCCTGGGCGGGCTGTTCGGCGCGCGCCGGAACCCGAACCACCAGCATCGCCAGCAGGCCGGCGCTCAGCACAAGGCAGATCCCGGCGATGCCGGCGCGCACGGCGCCGAAGACGTCGACGAAGACGGAGAACAGCCAGGGGGCAATGAACGCGACGGCCCGTCCCGTCATCGTGTAGAGGCCGAACGCGACGCCCTCCCCGCCGTCCTTCGCCAGCTGCAGCAACAGCGCGCGTGACGACGCCAGGGAAGGTCCGACGAACACGGCCAACAGCAGTCCGCACACCCAGAACGCGTGCGGACCGGACACTGCCATCATGGTGGCCGACACGGCGATGAGCGCGACCAGCGACCCGACGATGACCGGTTTGGATCCGATCCGGTGGTCGACGAACCCACCGGTCATCGCGCCGATCGCGGCCACGACGCTGGCCGCCACGCCGAACACCAGCACATCGGCCTGGGACAGGCCGTACACGCTGACGCCGAGCACCGCGCCGAAGCCGAAGATGGCCGCCAGCCCGTCCCGGAACAGCGCGCTGGCCCCCAGGAAATAGACCAGGTTGCGGTTGCGGCGCCATTCCTTGCGCACCTCTGCCCACAGCTTGCGATAGCCGCCCAGCATGCTGGTCGGTTGCGGCGCTTCGCCGGAGTCCGGCAGGCGATGGGCGACGAACAGCAGCGGCAGCGCCAGCACTGCGAACCACGCCGCCGTCAGCAGCATCGCCGCCCGGACGTAGAGCCCGTCGTGGACGGGCACGTGCAGCAGCCCGCGCGCCGGGCCGGTTCCGGCGATGAAACCGAAATAGACCAGCAACAGCAGGACCACGCTGCCGGTAAACCCGGAGGCCGCGCCGAAGCCGGAGATGCGCCCGGCCGTCTGCGGCGTCGAGACCTGACGCAGCATCGCGTTGTAGGGAACGCCGGCGAGGTCACCGCACGCGGCCGTGGCCGACAGCAGGACCAGGCCCGCCCACAGATAGCTGGGATCGTCGCGGATCAGGAACATCGAGCTGGTCGACGCGACCGCGAGAGCGCTCAAGACCGTCAACACCACCCGCCGGCGGTGCGGGGCTTCCACCCACACCCCCACGACCGGCGCCACGACCGCGATGGTCAACCCCGCGACCGCGAGCGAGCGACCGAGCCAACTCGCGGGCGACGTGCCACCGGACATTCCCGCCCCGACGCTGTCGGTCAGGTAGACCGAGAAGACGAAGGTCGCCACGATCGCGTTCATGCCGAGGGAGCCGCAGTCCCACAGCGCCCACGCCACCACCTGCGATGGCACCGGTGTGGCCGGACGCTGATTCATGCCCGGCACTCTATTGGGTGCGAGGCTGTCTACCATTGGCCGCATGCCGGTCCCAGCTCCCAGTCCCGACGCACGCGCCGTTGTCACCGGAGCTTCGCAAAACATCGGCGCGGCGCTGGCCACCGAACTCGCCGCCCGCGGGCACAACCTGATCGTCACGGCGCGACGTGAGGACCTGCTCAACGACCTGGCCGCCCGGCTGACCGACAAGTACGGCGTGGTCGTCGAAGTGCGCCCCGCCGACCTGGCCGACCCGACGGAACGGGCGAAACTGTGCGACGAGCTCGCCGGCCGGCCCATCTCCATCCTGTGCGCCAACGCGGGCACGGCGACGTTCGGTCCGGTCGCGGGCCTCGACCCGGCGGGCGAGAAAGCCCAGGTGCAGCTGAATGCCATTGCCGTGCACGACCTTACGTTGGCGGTGCTGCCCGGCATGGTCGAGCGCAAGGCGGGCGGCATTCTGATTTCCGGTTCGGCTGCGGGCAATTCGCCGATCCCCTACAACGCCACCTACGCTGCCACCAAGGCGTTCGCCAACACGTTCAGCGAATCGTTGCGCGGCGAACTGCGCGGCTCGGGGGTGCACGTGACGCTGCTGGCGCCGGGGCCGGTGCGCACCGACCTGCCCGACGAGGCCGAACGATCGCTGGTCGAAAAGCTGGTGCCTGATTTCCTGTGGATCTCGACGGAGCACACCGCTCAGATCTCCCTGGATGCTTTGGAACGCAACAAGATGCGCGTCGTCCCCGGCCTGACGTCGAAGGCCATGTCGGTGGCGAGTGGGTATGGCCCGCGCGCGATCGTGGCGCCGATCGTGGGCAGCTTCTACAAGAAGCTCGGCGGCGGGTAGGCGTTACTTCCGGCGGCCCCGACCGGTGCCGAACTTGGCCTTAATGACCTCACGGATTCCCATGTGGACGGCGCTTTGCACCTCAGGATCGTGCCACAACCTTTCCCACAAACTGGGCCCCTTTGGTTCGTAGGGCTGCGGCATCGGCGGGATCCCGGAATCCGTTGGCACCGGCGGATAGCCGGGCTCGGCGGGTCGCCCCGCCGGTGGTGCCGGGCGGGCCGGCGGCGGTTCCGGCGCCGATTGTTCCACAGTCTGCCCGTACTTCGCCTGCAGCGGACTGGCTTTCGCCGCGGCGGAGATCGCGTCGGTGCCGATCGACGCCATCAGCGAGCGGGGCACCCGCATGCGGGTCCACGCGACGGGTGTCGGCGCGCCCTTCTCGGACAGCACGGTGACGACGGCCTCGCCGATCCCGAGTGAGGTCAGCGCCGACTCCAGGTCGTACACATCTGTTTTCGGATAGGTGCGCACGGTCTTGGACAGCGCGGCCTGGTCGTCGGGGGTGAACGCCCGCAGCGCGTGCTGGACCCGCGCCCCCAATTGGGACAGCACGTCGTTCGGAATGTCCGTGGGCAGCTGGGTGCAGAAGAAGACCCCGACGCCCTTGGAGCGGATCAGCTTGACGGTTTGTTCGACCTGTTCGAGGAAGGCCTTGGACGCGTCGGCGAACAACAGGTGCGCCTCGTCGAAAAAGAACACCAGCTTGGGCCTGTCGACGTCACCGACCTCGGGCAGTTTGGCGTACAGGTCGGCGAGCAGCCACATCAGGAAGGTGGAGAAGATGACGGGACGCACGGACTGACCGCTGAATTCGAGCAGCGAGATGATGCCGTGCCCGTCCTCCACGCGCAAGAGGTCCTGGGGGTCGAGCTTCGGCTCGCCGAAGAACGTGTCTCCACCCTCGCCCGCGAGATTCACCAGCGCCCGCAGGATGACCCCCGCCGTCGTCGACGAAACACCGCCCAGGTCTTTCAGATCGGCCTTACCCTCGTCGCTCGCCAAATAGCTGATCACGCCGCGCAAGTCGGCCAGGGTGGTCAGCGGGCGCCCGGCCTGCTGGGCCCAGTGGAAGATCAGCCCCAACGTCGACTCCTGAGTGGCGTTGAGCCCCAACACCTTCGACAGCAGAACCGGGCCGAAGCTGGCCACGGTCGCGCGCACCGGCACGCCCACTCCCCCGGTGCCCAGCGAGAAGAACTCCACCGGGAACCCCGTCGGCTGCCAGTTGTCGCCGGTGTCTTTCGCCCGCGCGGCGGTCTTGTCGTTGGCCTCCCCGGGCCGCGCCAGGCCGGACAGGTCGCCCTTCACGTCGGCCATCAGCACGGCAACGCCCGCGGCGCTGAGCTGTTCGGCGATCAGTTGCAGCGTCTTGGTTTTGCCAGTTCCAGTGGCGCCGGCCACCAAGCCGTGCCGGTTGATGGTCGCCAGCGGGATGCGGATCTGTGCCGTCGGGTCCGCCACGCCGTCGACTACGACCGTGCCCAATTCCAGCGCCTGGCCTTCGACGGCGTAGCCGTTCGCGATTCGCTGTGCGGGTGTCGCCGCTGATTCGGTGGTCATCGTGCTCGCCCCTCTTCCCCAGTCGCACCGCTCACCCTACTTCCCCAGGCCTGGTGGGGGCAGGGCTCGCGCAGGGCCGACACACGCATACGCTGAGCGCTGTGCGCGACGAATTGGTGTGGATCGACTGCGAGATGACCGGCCTCGAGCTGGGCTCGGACAAGTTGATCGAGATCGCGGCGCTGGTCACCGACGCCGAGCTGAACGTCCTGGGCGACGGCGTCGACGTGGTGATCCACGCCGACGACGCCGCGCTGTCGTCGATGATCGAGGTGGTCACCGAAATGCATTCGCGCTCGGGGCTGATCGACGAGGTCAAAGCGTCCACCGTCGACCTCGCGACCGCCGAGGCGATGGTGCTGGACTACATCACCACCCACGTCAAGCAACCCAAGACGGCGCCGCTGGCGGGCAACTCGATCGCGACGGACCGCTCGTTCATCGCCCGCGACATGCCAAAGCTGGACTCCTACCTGCACTACCGGATGATCGACGTCAGCTCGATCAAGGAGCTGTGCCGGCGGTGGTATCCGCGCATCTACTACGGTCAGCCCGCCAAGGGGCTCACACACCGGGCGCTGGCCGACATCCACGAATCCATCCGCGAGCTGCGGTACTACCGGCGGACCGCGTTCGTGCCCCCGCCCGGCCCTTCCACCAGCGAAATCGAGACCGTCGTCGCCGGTCTTGAAGCCGCAGAGAACGCCACTCGAACAATCGATTCGGACACCGACGCACCCAACGGCTAGTATCGGTGGTCGCCGCTCGTTGGCCCAGGTATGGATGCCGGCTCGCGGCCATGGTGGCTGTAGTTCAGTTGGTAGAGCACCAGGTTGTGATCCTGGATGTCGCGGGTTCGAGCCCCGTCAGCCACCCGAGCAGGCCAGAGGGTTCCCACCCTCTGGCCTTTTTCCTACGCTGACGGTTGTGAGCGAACCGTTCGACGCACAACAGCTCGCCGTTGCGAACAAGCTGTTCGGCAGCTCCACGAACGTTCCGCCGGCGTTCATCGACCTCTTGATCAAGCGGGGTGCCGGCGCCGCGCGGCACATCATCGCGTCCGCGGATCACGCGAAGGGCGAGTTCTGCGCCTACTGGCTGCAGGGCCAATTGTTCCGCGGCGCGACCTTTCGGGGCAAAGCGCGCGATGCGTCGGCCGACGAGCTCGCCTATGGACTCTCGACACTGAGCGACATCAAGACCGCGTACAGGTTCGAGTACGACGACGCCGACCGGCGGCACACCGGTTGGACGCGCACCGTGACCATCCAGTTCCAGGACGCCGAACCCATTGTCATCGACGACGTCCACGAAGGGACCGACCGCAGCCGGTTCGTCAAGGCGATCTTCGATGCTTGGGCCGGCTGACCCGGACCACGCGCGGGTCTTTAACCCGGTGCCAGCGGCCGCTTCAAGGTGCAGACGATGCTCCACTCGAAATAGTGGTCCCCGCCTTTGTCGTAATCGCTGAAGTGGCGGGCGACCTGGACCCGTTGCACCGACGAGCCGACGATCTCCCAGCCCTGCTCGCCGTAGGCCTTCGACTGGCGGGCCGCCTCTTCGATCACGGCGTCCAGGGACTCGTTCGTGTAATGGACGAAGGTGGTCTCCCAGCGCTGCGGGTACCAATTGCCGTCCGACGCCAGCCACCAACCGGGCCCGGGGGAAGGGGTGCTCATGGCCCGGCACCCTACAACGTTCAGGTCGCGGACGAATGAATGAAACGTGAAAGACGCATTGCCGAGCCGCCGGAAATGGGGCGCCGGCTAGGTGTTGGCGTTGCCGGCCTTCCACACCGGCCAGGGCACGTTCCAGTCGCCCAGCCCCTCGGTGCCCGGCAACGTCGACCCCACGGTGTGGACGACCTCGACGATGTCGCCGCTCTTGCTGTGGTCGTAAAACCACTCGGCGTTGCTCGGGCTCACGTTCAGACACCCGTGGCTGGTGTTCGAGTGGCCCTGCGCGCCGACCGACCACGGCGCCGAATGCACGAAGACGCCGCTGTACGAAATCTGCGTGGCCCACTCGACATCGGTGCGATATCCGTTGGGCGAGTTGACCGGCACCCCGTAGGTCGAGGAGTCCATGATGATGTGCTTGTACCGGCCGCCGACGATATAGAAGCCGTTCGCCGTGGGCGTGCTGTCCTTGCCCATCGAGGTCGGCATCGTCTTGACGACTTCGCCGTTGACGCGCACGGTCACCATCTTGGTGCTGTCGTCCGCGGTCGAGATGACCTCGTCGCCGATGGTGAAGTGCGTCTTGACGTTGTCCTCGCCGAACATCCCGTCGCCCAGATCGGCTCCGTAGGTGTTGACCGCCACATCCACGGACGTGCCCGGCTTCCAGAAATGCTCTGGGCGCCAACGGACTTCGCGGTTGTTCAGCCAGTAGAACGCGCCCTCGACGGGCGGGTTGGTGGTGATGACGATCGCCTTCTGCGCCGCGGCGCGGTTCGCGATGTTCTCGTCGAAGCGGATCGCCACGGGCTCACCGATGCCGACCACCTCGCCGTCGCCGGGGGCTACGTAGGGCATCGTCAGGTGGGCCGGTGAACTCGTCTGGAAGGTCATCTGCCGGGTCGCGGCCCCACCGAGCCCGAGCGCCTTCACGTTCAGCGTGTAGCGCCGGTTGTAGCCCAGCTGGTCGGTCGTCGACCAGCGCAGCCCGTCGGGGCTCAGTTGACCGTTGACCGTCTTGCCGTTCTCGTTGACCATCGTGACCGACCCGATGACACCGTCGGCAACGCTCACCGTCACCGGCGCGTCCACGGTGACGCCGACGGCGCCGTCGGTCACCGAGGTGGTGAGCTTGGGGACCAGCAGGTCGGCGAACGGTGTGCCCTTGTCGAAGATGACCTTCGTCGGCGCGGCGGGGTGACTGCTGTTGCAGGCAGCAGCGACGACAGCAAACACGGTCATGGCGGCAGCCAGCCACGACCGACGTCTGCGCAAAGGCGTCATCGAGCGACCTTCCAATTCGATAGGCATATTGGGTCACCGCTGACCAGAGTGGAAGCATTGTAAAGGGTTTTTTACCGCCGACAATGCGTCATCCGAACGATTCGCCGTGCGTGGTCTACGCCGATTGGCCAACCGGGTCTTGGTGCCGCGCCTCGACCCCATCGCGGGTCGTGACGGCCTCGACGCGCGCGAGCTCGAAGATGGCCGTCGTCGCCACCAGCCCGGCGCCCACCAGGGCGATTATCCCGCCGCGACCAGCGTTCAACGTCTCGCCGAGGACGACGACGCCCAGCACAGCCGCCACGACCGGCTGCGACATCTGCACCCCACAGCGACCCCGACGCGAAGGCGAACAGCGCGGCGGCCGGGGCGCCACCCCAAGCCTGGCCGGCCGCGACGCACGCCACCAGCAGCGGCGCCAGCACGACGGCCACCGCCGCCCAGGTTCCCGGCGAGGCGCTGGAGCGACCGGCCTGCGGCGGCGGACGTCGAAATCGGCCTGGCCGAAGTGTCGACCATCTTCATGGGGGCGCACCGCGCCTCCGAGCTGGCGCGTGCGGACCGCCTCAGCGAACTGCGTCCGGGCGCCATCCGCGAACTGGACGCCGCCTTCCACACCGAGCGGGCACCCTATTGCGGGACGCTCTTCTGACAGCCCTTCTCCGACAAGACCTTTCCGATGCGAGCCGGAAAAGGGCGCGCCCGCCGCGGGCGGCGACAGGTATCCTGGAGGACATCGGGATTTCGCTTCGCGGCAGGACGCCTGTTATTGTCGCGTACGCGGTCTCGGCCGTACACGGCGCCGTTAGCTCAGTTGGTAGAGCAGCTGACTCTTAATCAGCGGGTCCGGGGTTCGAAACCCTGACGGCGCACCTCAGAGCGTTTTACGGGCGCACCTCAACGGCGCGCCACAATCCATAATCGGCGGCGTCCTGTGCCGGGTACTAGATCTGCGGACCCGTCCCGACCGCCTGCCGCGGCTGGTGCAGCAGCGCACGAACCAGCGGGCGCGGTCCGACCGACCGGAGCATCTGGCTGGCCGGGCGGACCCGTACCCGCTTCGGCCACCAGAACCAACGGCCCATCACCGTCATGATCGACGGCGTGATGAGCGATCGCACGACGAAGGTGTCGAACATCAGGCCGAGCCCGATCGTCGTGCCGAACTGGCCGATCGCCCGGAGATCGCTGGTGATCATCGTGGCCATGGTGACCGCGAACACCAGGCCGGCGGCGGTCACCACGGGGCCGGTGAGACCCATGCCGCGGATTAGTCCCGTTTTCAGGCCCGCCCCGATCTCCTCCTCGATTCGGGAGACCAGCATCAGGTTGTAATCCGACCCCACCGCCAAGAGCACGATCAACGCGAACTCGGTTGCCACCCAGTGCAACTGGAAGTTAAGCAGGTGCTGCCAGATCAGTGTGGAGAACCCGAAGGCGGCCCCCAGCGACATCACGATCGTGCCGACGATCACGCCCGCAGCGACCAATGCGCGGGTGACGATCACCATGATGATGAAGATCAGGACGATCGAGGCCACTCCGGCGATCATCAGGTCGTATTTGGCGCCGTTGGCGATGTCGTAAAACGTTGCGGCCGTGCCGCCGAGGTAGATGTCGGCGTTCTGCAGCGAGGTGAGTTTGATCGCCTCCTTGGCCGCTTGGCGCTCCTTGTCGACCGACGAGATTCCTTCCGTCGTCGCCGGATCCACGGAGTGGGTGATGATAAAGCGAGCGGCTTTGCCGTCCGGCGACACCATCAAGCGCAACCCCAACTGGAAGTCGGGGTTGTCGAAGATCTCGGGCGGCAGGTAGAACAGGCTCTCCACCTGAGAGTTGTTGAAGGACTTGCCCATCACGGCGCTCGTGTCGGTCAGCTTGTCGAACTGATCGATCAGGCTGTCGAACGAGCTGTAAATGGTCAGCGTCGTATCCCGGATCGCCTTCGAAACAGCGATGTTCTCGGGAATGATCGCCAGCAATTCGCGCGTGGCAGTGGCCGTGTTGGTGAGATCGCCGGTGAGGGCGTGGAACTTTTCGGCCAGCTGATCGAATCCGTCCAGGGCGTCGAACAGGCTGCGCAGCGACCAGCAGATCGGGATGTCGAAGCAGTGCTTCTCCCAATAGAAGTAACTGCGAATCGGTCGCCAGAAATCGTCGAAATCCGCGATGTGGTCCCGGATTTCGTCAGTGATGGCCGCTGTCTCCGCAGTGGTTTTCGAGCTGTCCTCCGCGGCGTTGGCGAGCTTCTGGGTCACCGCGTACTGGCGCTCCAACAGGGCGATCTGAGTGTCGAGAAAACCGGTGATCTTTTTGATGTCGGCGATCCGGTCCTTCAGGTAGCTCAGATTGTCCCGGATCGGGGCGCTCTGCACACTGAGCTGGAAGGGGACGGATCCGTCTTGAATCGGCGGGCCGAGTGGCCTGGTGATGCTCTGCACACGTTCGATCCCTGGCACGTGAAAGATGGCTCCGGCGATCTTGTCGAGCACCAGCATGTCGGTCGGATTGCGCAGGTCGTGGTCCGATTCGATCATCAGCAGGTCCGGATTCAAGCGGGCCTGGGTGAAGTGTTGATCTGCCGCGTCGTACGCGCGGATCGAGGAAGCGCTGTGCGGCAGGTAGTACAGGTCGTTGTAGCGGGGGTTGAAGCCCGCCAAGCCGATGGCGCCGACGATCGCCAGGATGACCGAAGTAGCGAGAATTGGTGCGGGCCAGCGCACGATGGCCGTTGCCAGACGGCGCCAGCGCGTGTAGTTGAACTTTCGCTTCGGGTCGAAAAGACCGAAGCGGCTTGCGACCACGATCAGCGCCGGCGTCAGGGTCACCCCGGCGACCACGACGACCAGCAGACCGATTGCGCACGGGAACGCCAGCGAACTGAAGTAGGGCAGCCGAGTGAATTTCAGGCAGGCAAGCGCCCCGACGATCGTCAGACCCGAGCCCAGCACCACCTTGGTGACGCCGGCGAAGGTGTCGTAGTAGGCGGCTTCGCGGTCCAGGCCCCGTTCCCGGGCCTCCTGGTAGCGGCCGACCATGAAAATCGCGTAGTCGGTGCCGGCCGCGATGGCCAGCGCTGTTAACAGGTTGACGGCGAAGGTCGACAGCCCCATGATGCCGGTGTCGCCCAGCAGCGCCACCACGCCGCGCCCGGTGGCCAGTCCGACGAACAGGATCACCATCGTCAGCAGCACGGTGCCGATGGACCGATAGACGAACGCCAGCATGATCGCGATGATGATGACGGTGATGATGGTCATCTTGAACAGGCTCGCGTTGCCCACGACGATCGTGTCGTCTGTCAGGGCTCCCTGGCCCGCGACGTAGGCTTTCACCCCCGCCGGCGGCTTCGAGTCTTCGACGATCTTGCGAACCGAGTCAACCGACTTGTCGCCGACGGCGCCGCCTTGGTCACCGCGCAGGTTGACCTGGACGTAGGCGGCCTTGTGGTCGTAGCTCTCGACACCCGATGCCGTGAATCGCTGCCCCCAGAAATTCAGCGCGTGCTCGACGTGCTGGGTGTCCTGCTGCAGCTTCTTCACCAGATCGTCGTAATACCGGTGGGCGTCCTCGCCGAGCGGCTTGTCACCGACCAGTGTCACCAGGACGAGGTTGTCGGAGTCGTATTCCTTGAATTTCTCCCCGATGTGCTTCATTCCCGTCACCGACGGCGCATCAGATGGCGACAGCGGCACCGAGACGTCCTCGGCGACCTTTTCCAACTGGGGGACGAAGACGTTGACGCCGACCGCGATCAGCAGCCAGATCACGACGATCGGCAGCGCCAGGATCCGGATGGTGCGGGCCAGCCGCGGCCTGCGCTCGACTTCGGTGCGCTGCGCGACCGGGATTTCGTCCGTGTCGGCGGTGGCCGTGTCGGTCATGCGGACTTGTCCAAGCAGGAGACCTGCGCATCACGCGTGTCGACCTCATGTTGATCGACCAATTTGCCGTCGACGGTGATCCGGCACCCGATCGAGGGGCTGTCACCTTGGGCGACAACGTAGGCGAAGATGCCGGGCATCTCGGCGACGATCGTCTGTGACCACGGCAACGTGGTGAAGTTGGCCTTCTGCGGTTGTGCCTCCGCATCCATCCAGTTGACGACGCCAGTCGTCCCGGGGGGTCCAAAGATTTCATAGATGGCCGTCTTGGCCGCGTACGGCGGGGTCGCATCCCGCGGATCGGGCTTGGGGATCCCGGGCCCGGGGAAGACTCCGTTGAGCCGGCCCACCGCAACGCCGCCGATGATCAGTGCCACCACGACCACCAGCGGCACCCACGCCCGCTTGAGAAGCCTCAACACCGTCCCCCCGGTTAGGAGTTTGCGCCGAACGTAGGTGCAAACCACCTCGTGTCGCCGCGGGTCGTCGCTAGCTAACGCGTTGACTGCCGAGTTAATTCCGAGCGGTGCGCGGTCGCCTCGGCGCCGCGCCGTACGCGTCCGGGGTCGCTGGGCGACGACGTGACGCCAAGGGTGGGTTCTTCGCGCGCGACAGCACCTAGCCACGCTCAACAGCGGATGGGCATGGAAGCGTCTTCGCCACAAGGGATTTCGCACTGAGGCGCTGGCTTACCGTGTGTTGGCCTCATGCCCGTCGGTCTCATCGAGATGGCCGCGTTGTCGTGTCGCCGTGCGGCGATATCGAGGATCGAAGACGGCTGAATTTGTTTCAGACACTTTGCAAGACGCCGATTGTTGTCACGGTGTGAAAACCATCACAGATTAAGGGCAATGGCGCGTACGCTGACCGACATGGCTACCAAGACCAAGGTCAAGACCTGCGTACATTGCGGCCATACGTTCGATCCGAACGACCGACGGCGTAACCTGTCCGATCCGGACTGGCTTCCGGCCGCGTCAGCTTATTGTTCGCATGAATGCAGTGATCGGTTCCATTGCGATTTAACACATTGCTGCTCGACCCACGCGAAAGACAAGCCTCGTCGCGAAGCCGCCAAGGCCTCGAGATAATCGCGCTGCCTGCGCACGTCGGATTGCGGCGGGCGAAAGGGCCCCAGAGGTCAGCGGTCCCTGACCCTGCGCACCACCACGATGACCACGACCGAGGAGATTCCCACCAGCGAGGCGATCACCACGGGCTTCTTCACGAATTCGACCGCGCGGGCCTTGAGGTCGTCGGCGAGACGGCGAGGATTTGCGCGCTCGGCGAGTGAGTCGACGGTGGCCGCCAGCTGATCGCGGGCGACGTCGATGTCCCGCTTGATGGCCTCGGGGTCCCGGTCCGCCACGTGTCTGTCCTCCAAGTCGGCCTAGTGCACCTGAGGCACTACCCTAGATCAGCCGGCGATAACCCCGACGCCGCGGTGAACAGAAAGGACCCACGTTGACCGAGACCACGCGGCTCGACCCCGGCGACAAGGCTCCCGCCTTCAGCCTGCCCGACGCCGACGGCAACAAGGTGTCGCTGGCGGACTACAAGGGACGCCGCGTCGTCGTGTACTTCTACCCGGCCGCCTCGACGCCGGGGTGCACCAAACAGGCGTGCGACTTTCGCGACAACCTGCACGACCTCAACGACGCCGGCCTCGACGTGGTGGGCATCTCCCCCGACAAGCCGGAAAAGCTCGCCAAATTCCGGGACGCCGAGAAGCTGACGTTCCCGCTGCTGTCCGACCCCGACCGCAAGGTGCTGGCGGCGTGGGGCGCATACGGGGAGAAGCAGATGTACGGCAAGACCGTCACCGGCGTCATTCGGTCGACCTTCGTAGTGGACGAGAAGGGCAAGATCGCCGTCGCGCAGTACAACGTCAAGGCCACCGGCCACGTCGCCAAGCTGCGCCGCGACCTCTCGATCTAGCGAGATACAAGAATCTCGCAAGTGGCGTGCGGCAAAATTACGGCCCATGAACCCGCAGCACTCGGAGGACCCCGAGAAGTACATTCGCGACCTGGAGCGCGGCGTCACCGAGCCCCCAAGGCCCGCGTCGCAGCCCTCCGGCGCGGACTCGGGCTCACCGTACGCAACGCCGGACGGCGGACAGTTTCTGCGCCGGGTGCCTAAACCCGTATTCGGCGAGACCGCGCGCCACCGGCTACGCGAGCTAGCGACCAACCCGCGACGCCGACCGCTGTTGATTTGCGCCGTCGCGGCCGTGCTCGCGATCGGAGCGTTCTTGGCGACTCACTTCAGCAAGGACACCGTGCACGGACACCTCATCATGATCAACGCCGGCACGACGGGCACGATCGACTGCAACAACGGAAACCTCGAGCTGGACGGCGGCAACAACACGTACACCGTCACCGGCCACTGCCTGCGGCTCGACATCCGGGGTAGCGCAAACAAAGTCACCGTCGACAGCGCCGACACCATCGGAATCATCGGCGACGACAACGTGGTGATCTACCACTCCGGCGCACCGACAATCAACAGGACGGGAAGCAACAACATCGTCTCGGAGCGTCTGAGCAACCGTTGAGAAGCTAACCCAGGTTGGCCAGCAGCAGCGCCTCGGCGATCGCCGCGCGCTCCAGCACCCCCAGGTGCAGGCTCTCGTTGACGCTGTGCGCTTGCGTGCCCGGGTCTTCGACGCCGGTGACGAGGATCTTCGCCTGCGGGAACGCGGCGGCGAACTCGGCGATGAACGGGATCGAGCCACCCATGCCCATGTCGATCGGCTCGGCGCCCCAGGCCTGCCGAAAGGCCGCTCGCGCGGCGTCGTAAACCGGGCCGCTGGCGTCGATGGCGTAGGGCTCGCCCTTGTCGCCGCGCGTGACGCTGACCCGCGCCCCCCACGGGGCGTGCCGCTCCAGATGCGCGGTCAACGCGGCCAGGTGCGCCTCGGCGTCACCGCCCGGCGCTATCCGCATGCTGACCTTGGCCCGGGCCCGCGGGATGAGCGTATTCGACGCTGCCGCAACGGGTGTCGTGTCGATGCCGATCACCGTGATCGCGGGTTTGGCCCACAGTCGCTGCGGCACCGAACCCGAGCCGATCTCGGACACCCCCTCGAGCACGCCCGAATCGGCGCGCACCCGCTCGGGCGGGTAGTCGGGGTAATTCAGTGAGCTGACGTCGGTTTCGTGCAGACCGGCCACGGCGACATTGCCGTCGTCGTCGTGCAAGCTGGCCAGCAGCCGCACCAGGGCGCTCAGCGCGTCGGGAACCACACCGCCCCACAGGCCCGAGTGCAGACCGTGGTCGAGCGTCGCGACCTCCACCACGCAGTCGACCAGCCCGCGCAGCGACACCGTGAGCGCCGGGGTGTCGGTGCTCCAGTTGTCCGAGTCCGCGATGACGATCACGTCGGCGGCCAGCGCGTCCCGGTGGGCGGCGAGCAGCCGACCAAGCGAAGGCGAACCGGATTCCTCCTCGCCCTCGACAAAGACCGTCACGCCGACCGGCGGCCGGCCCCCATGCGCCCGAAACGCCGCCAAATGCGTTGCGACACCGGCCTTGTCGTCGGCGCTGCCGCGCCCGTACAGCCGCCCCTCGCGTTCGGTGGGCTCGAACGGCGGCGACACCCACTGGCTGTGGTCGCCTTCCGGCTGCACGTCGTGGTGGGCATACAGCAACACGGTGGGCGCTCCGGGCGGCGCCGGATGCCGCGCGATGACGGCCGGCGCTCCACCCTCGCTGACGATGTTCACGTCGCCAAAACCGGCCTGCGTCAACAGGTCCGCCACCGCCCGCGCGCTGCGCTGCACCTCGTCGCGCCGGGCGGGGTCGGCCCACACCGACTCGATGCGCACCAGGTCCTCGAGATCGCGGCGCACCGACGGCAACACCTCGCGGACGCGCTCGGTTATCTCGCGAGCAGACGCAGAATCGCGTAGATCGGGCGGAATTCGTGCGATTTTGTGTCTGCTCGCGCTCAAGGAGTCTCCAAGATGGCGACCGCGGCGGCGGTGTCCCCCTCGTGCGTCAGCGACACGTGGATCGTCACATCGGCCAGATGCTTGGCGATGTCCCCGGTCAACCGGACCCGGGGCCGGCCCCACATGTCGGTGACCACCTCGATGTCACGGTGGATGTCTTCCGGCAACACGGGCCGCTGCGCGAACCGCGACACCGACCAGGCCTTGATCACCGCTTCCTTCGCCGCCCAGCGGGCCGCCAGGTGACGCGCCGCCGACGAACTCTTGTCCGAGGCGTCGCGCCGCTCACCCGGGGTGAACGTCTCGGAGAATGCCGTTCCCGGCTGGTCGACTTGCTCGGCGAAATCAGGGATGGAGACGAGATCGATCCCCACACCGACAATGCCCATGGCTGGCCAGGTTAACCGATGGACGACGTCACCCGGCAGGGACCTCGTACGCGTCGTCATCACCCAGCCGGGCGGCCGGATTCAGCAGCATCGCCGCCTCCTGCCGCTTCTCCGGCGCGTCATGGTCGAAGCGACGGTCCGGGGGCCGCTGGTACATCGCCGGTCCGCCGGCGATGGCCGACACGAGCCGGCGCTGGCCGGCCAGCAGGCGGGCGTCCGCGCGCCGCTGGTAGTCGGCGCGCTGATCCGCGTCCAGCGCGGCGATGAACGCCTGCGGGTGTACCAGCGCGACGAGCCCGGACACGTGGCCGAACCCGAGGCTGGTCAGCATCCCCGCCTTGAGCGGGAACTTCTCGCCGAGCCGCAGCGTGTCCCGCACCCAGACGAAGTGCGCGGAACCCGCCAGTTCGTCGTCGACGCAGTCCAGGCTGCGGTTGGGCGGGATGACCCCGTCGCGCAGCATCTGGCACAGGCCCATTGTCTGAAAGACCGCGGCACCGCCCTTGGCGTGGCCGGTGAGGCTCTTCTGCGACACCACGAACAACGGGGCGCCCGGGGAGCGGCCGAGCGAGTCGGCGAGCCGCTCGTGCAGTTCGGTCTCGTTGGGATCGTTGGCCAGCGTCGACGTGTCGTGCTTGGAGATCACGGCGATGTCGTCGGCGCCGACGCCCAGCTTGGCCAGCGCCCGCGCCAGCGGCGAGTCCTTGCCGCCGCGGCCCGCGCCCAGCGCACCCAGGCCCGGAGCCGGGATCGAGGTGTGCACGCCGTCGCCGAACGACTGCGCGAACGCGACCACCGCGAGCACCGGCAGGCCCATCTTGAGCGCCAGGTCGCCGCGGGCCAGCAGGATTGTGCCGCCGCCCTGCGCCTCGACGAAGCCCAGCCGGCGCCGGTCGTTGGGCCGGGAGAACTTCGAGTCGTGGATGCCCCGGCCGCGCATCATGCCGGTGTCGGCGGTGGCCGCCATGTCACCGAAGCCGATGATGCCCTCGAGCGTCAGGTCGTCGATGCCGCCGGCCACCACCATCTCGGCCTTGCCCAGCCGGATCTTGTCGAGGCCCTCCTCCATCGAGACGGCGGCGGTCGCGCAGGCGGCGACGGGGTGGATCATCGCGCCGTAGCTGCCGATGTAGGACTGAACCACGTGTGCGGCAACGATGTTCGGCAGCACTTCCTGGAAGATGTCGTTCGGCTTGCTGCGGCCCAACAGGTTTCCGTGGTACATCGTCTGCATCGACGTGCCGCCACCCATCCCGGTGCCCATCGTGTTGGCCACCATGCTCGGGTGCACATAGCGCATCACCTCGGCCGGGCTGAAGCCGGCGCTCAGGAAGGCGTCGACGGTGGCCACGATGTTCCAGACCGCCAAGCGGTCAATGGAACCGGCCATGTCGGCGCTGAGGCCCCACACCGTCGGGTCGAAGCCGGTCGGGATCTGGCCGCCGACGACGCGCGACAGCTTGGTCTTTCGCGGCACGCGGATCTCGGTGCCGGCCTTGCGGATGACCTGCCAGTCGCTGGAGTCGGGCACCGGCCGGATGATCGTGTGCTCCGGGTCGAACTCGACGAAGGCGCGGGCGTCGGCCTCCGAGGACACCACGAACGCGAAGTCCTTGTCCAGGAACACCGACACCAGCAGCGGCGACGCGTGGTCGGGGTCGATGGCGCCGTCGTCGACGAACTCACGGATGCCGCAGCGCTCCACGACGACGTCGTGGTAGCGCTCGACGAGCTCGGACTCGTCGACCAGGTCACCGGATTCGGTGTCGTACCAACCGGGTTGGGGGTCGTCCTCCCAGCGGATCAGCCCGGTGGTCCAGGCCAGCTCGAGGACGCCGGCGGCCGACAGCTCGTTGTCGACCTCCATCTCGAACCGGGTGCGCGACGAGCCGTACGGTCCGAGCTCGGCGCCGCCGACGATCACCACCAGGTCGGCGGGGTCGACGTCGAGGTCGTCCCATTCCGGTGGCGGTGCCGGCCGGTAGCCGCGCGGCGGGGAAGGCAGCGCGCGAATGGTTCCCGCGGCCGCGTCATCGTCGTCGTCGGCGGCCTCGGCCGACATCTCCTCGCGCGCCTTGGCGGCGAGTTCGGCCATGTCGAGGTCGGCGTCGCCGAGCCCGCCGGTCAGGTCGGCCTCGATCGGCTTGCTGGCCGCGGCCACCTTGGACTCCACGTCGCACAGGCTCAACAGCATCGCGGCCATTTCGTCGGTGGAGTAGGTGGTGACGCCGGCCTCCTCGACCGCACTGACGATCGCGTCGTTGTGGCCCATCAGGCCGGTGCCGCGGGTCCAGCCAATCAGCGCGTGCGCCAAGCTGACTCGGGCCGCCCACGACGACTCGGCGTGCCAGCGGCTCACCAGCGCGTCCAGCGCCGACTTGGCCTCGCCGTAGGCGCCGTCCCCACCGAACATGCCGCGGTTGGGCGAGCCCGGCAGGACCACGTGCAGGCGCGACGCGATGTCGCGCTCGGCGCCGATCTTCGACAGTCCGCCGATCAACCGCTGCACGGCCCACAACAGGACCTTCATCTCCATCTCCGAGCGCGAACCGGCCTCGGACAGGTCGCCGGCGACGCGCGGCGCGGCGAACGGGAACAGCAGCGTCGGGGTCTGGGCGTCCTTGATGTGAATCGATTGCGGCCCAAGGCTTTCGGTCTGCTCGGTGCCGACCCACTCGACCAGGGCGTCGATGTCGGAGTAGGACGCCATGTTGGCCGCCACCACCCACAGCGCGGCGCCGTAACGGGCGTGGTCGCGGTACAGCCCGCGGTAGAACGCCAGCCGCTCGTCGTCGAGCTTGGATGTCGTCGCGATGACCGTGGCGCCACCGTCGAGCAGTCGTGCGACCACCGACGCCGCGATCGACCCCTTGGACGCGCCCGTCACGACGGCGACCTCGCTGCTGGACGGACCCGGCAGCGGGTTCTCCGCGCCCGCGGCGATGCGGCCGTACAGCGACGCGTGGATCTGGCGGCCGGCGGCCAGCGCCTTGCCCTGCCACCAGGTGGCCTGGGTGGCGACGACGTGGCCGGCGCCCTCGAACCGCTCCGAGAGCCGCATCCAGTCGGCGTCGATGTCGCCGTCGTCGGCCAGCCAAAGCTTCACCAGGTCCTCGCGGGCGCTGGCCCAGCGGTCGTCGAACACGACGGCCTTCTTGGCGTCGAACACCGGAGCCACCAAACGTGGCCAGTCGGCGCCCAATTCGGCGGTGACGAGGTCGATGAGCTCGGCATCGCTGGCCGCCGGCGACACGCTGACCGGATCGTCGAGGCCCAGCTGGCCCAGCACCAGGCGGGCCGCCGAGGCCAGCACGCCGTCGCGCCCGGTGATCTGGTCGGTGAATTCGGAGAGGGCGGCCGCGTCGACGGTCGCGCCACCGCCACCGCCGGCCGACGGCAACGTCACCGAGACCCCGTGCCGTGCGGCGACCGCCGTGACCGCCGCATCGATGACCTTGTCGACCGAGGCGGCATCGGCCAGTGCGCCCTCATGCAGGTGGCCCATCGCGCCGCCGCGAACGCTGGTGCCCTCCCGGGTGCCCAACGCAACCTCCACGGTGACGTGCTTGACCCAGCCGTCCCCGAGCTCCCAGGTCTTCTTGACCCGATCGGCGATCGCGGCCGGCCGCTTGCCCGACGGCCCCAGGACCGTGCGCAGCTGATCGTTGATCGCGTCGGAAAGCACTGGGCCGTAAGGCTTGTAGGTGCGTGCCAGCTTGGTCACCTGCGAGCGCAGGCCGGCCAGATCGGCCTCCGCGGCGCCGTCGATCGCGCCGAGGTTCAGCTCCGAGCCGAGGTCCACCAGCAGCTGGTTGCGCCGCGACGACGCCCCGTCGGTGATGGACTCGATGGAGTCCAGCTGCTCGATCTGGTCGATGCGCATCTTGGCCGACAGCGCGATGAGCGCCAGGGTGGCGTCGGCGGCGTCGAACGTGAGGTCGTCCGGTCGGGCCGCCCCCGACGGCGCGGCAGGCGCCGAAACCGGTGCGGCCGCGGCGGTTTCCGGCACGTCCGCGGTGGCCGTGGCGGAGTCGTCGACCTCGTCCTCCGGCTCGGGCTCCGGGTCGGTGTCGGTGGCGAACAGGACGGCGGCGTCGCGCTCGGCGTTGAGCACTTCCACTGTGCTGTGCGCGTATTCGGGCAGCTTGAGGGTGTTGGTGGCGAGGCCGGCGACGGTCGGCGCCGACTTCACGCCGATCTCGACGAAGCGCTCCACACCGAGACCGCCCGCGGCCTCCTCGGTGAACAGCAGGTCCTGGGTCTCGATCCAGCGCACCGGGCTGGCGAACTGCCACGCCAGCAGCTCGATCAGCACCTTGCGGGCCAGCTCGGCCGGCCGCTCGCGACGCCAGGTGTCGTAGTCGGCGAGGATCTCGTCGAGCGGCTCGGCGGGCACCAAATCCCGGATCTCCTGGACGAAGTCGCGATCCAGCGTGAACGGTCGCGGCACCAGGTTCGGGATGTAGCGGCCGATGATGATGTCGGGGTCCTTGTCGCGCGGCATGACCCGCTCCAGCGCCCGCCGGAAGTCGGCTACGCCGACCCGCAACACCCGCGAGTGGAACGGCACGTCGATGCCCGGGACCAGGATGAACGAGCGCCGCCCGCCGCTGAGCTCGCGCCGGCGCTCGACCTCGGCCTCCAGCGCATCCAGGCCGCGGACCGTGCCGGCGATCGCGTACTGGGAGCCGCGCAGGTTGAAGTTCACGATCTCCAGAAACTCACCAGTATTCGCGGCAATATCGGCGACGAACGCGGGAACCTCCTCGTCCGGCAGGTCGATCTGCGAGGGCCGGATCGCCGCCAGCCGGTAGTTGGAGCGACCCAACTCGTCGCGGGGCACGATGTCGTGCATCTTCGACCCGCGGTGAAACACCATCTCCAGCAGGGCTTCCAGCTCGTAGATGCCCGTCACGCAGGCCAGTGCGGTGTATTCACCCACGGAATGACCGCAGGCCACGGCGCCTTCGACGAAGGCGCCCTGCTCGCGCATCTCGGCGACCTGCGCGGCGGCCACGGTCGCCATCGCGACCTGGGTGAACTGCGTCAGGTACAGCACGCCCTCGGGGTGGTTGTAGTGCACGCCGCTGGCGATGATGCTGGTCGGGTTGTCGCGCACCACGTGCAGCACCGAGAAGCCCAGCGTCTCGCGGGTGAACTTGTCGGCGGCGTCCCATACCTTGCGCGCCGCCTTGGACCGGCCGCGCACCTCCATGCCCATGCCCTTGTGCTGGATGCCCTGGCCGGGGAACGCGTAGACGGTCAACGGCGAGCCCAGCCGGGCGGTAGCCGACATCACCAGATCCGAACCGACCCGCGCGGCCACCTCCAAAACCTCGGCACCCTGGTCGATTCCGACACGATCCACCCGGAAATCGACCTCGTCGCCGGGGCGAACCATGCCCAGGAACCGCGCGGTCCAGCCGACCAGGCGAGCGGGCGGGCGGGCCTTGCCGTCGGTGGCGGTCGCCGCGTGCTGCGCCGCGGCCGACAGCCACATGCCGTGCACGATCGGCGATTCCAGGCCCGCCAGCAGGGCGGCCGCACGATCGGTGTGGATGGGGTTGTGGTCACCGGAGACCACCGCGAACGGGCGCATGTCGACCGGGGCGGCCAGCGTGACGTCGCGACGACGACGGCGCGGGGTATCGGTTGCGTTCTCCGAGACCGCGCCGCCGGCCCGGACCGGATCGGTGAGCTCGGCCGCACCGGTGCGCCCGAGGATCGCGAAACGCTCGGCGAGCGTGGCGATTACCGTGCCGTCCGCATCCGAAATGGTCACCGAGACCGGGACCACCCGGCCCATGTCCGTGTCGAGGGCGCCCGAAGCCGTTGCGGTGACCGTCAATTGGGCCCGCTCCGTCGGCAGCGTGCCGACCACGTGGGCGGCATGGTCCAGGTGCACCAGGCTCAGCAGGCCCTCCACCACCGGGACGCCGGAATCGGTGACCGCCGAGCCGATCGCCGCGAAAACGGCGGGCCAGCACGGGCCGACGAGCGCGTCGGGCACGGTGGTGAGGCTCGGCGCCAGCGGCTCGCCGAAGACGGCCGTGACGCCGGTGTGATCCGCGACCCGCTCGGGATCCCAGTCCACCGTCAGGGTGGCCGTGCCGTCGGTGACCGCGGGCAGGAAGTCCGGCCCGTCGACACCCGCGGCGATCGCCAGGACCGCGCGCATGGCGGCGGTGGCGTCCTCGGTGGACACCACCGGGGTGCCGCCGTCAACGGTGTTGGCGGGCAACCGGAATGGGATGTCAACCCACGCGCCCGACACGGGCACGCTCAGCACGACGCCGTCGCCGTTGACCTCGAGCCGCGCCCCGGTCGAGGAGTGGGTGGCGCGCTGGCTTTCGGGTCCGTCATGCACCAGCCAGTCGCTCGGCTCGGCGATGCGATGAACGGGGTTGGTCGTGGTGCGGCCGGCCCACTGCACGTCCGGGGCGTCGAGCACGACGGCCAGCGCTCCGGTCACGTCGGCGCGCCCGCGCCGGCGCGACGTCACGGCCCGGGGCTCCGCGCCCGATGCTGCCAGCGCCTCGAGCGCTTCATCTATGGCCGCCTGCTCGAAGCGGTCCAGCAACTCGCCGACGGGTTCGTCCATCCGGGTGATGCCGGCCACCGCGGCCGTGCCCGGGATGATGCAGACCTGGTCGGCGTCGTAACGGGCGTCGTGCGCCTGCCACAGCGAGTCACTGCGCCACCAGCGCCGCACGTCCTTGTCGATGACCGGCACGAAGTTGACGGGCTTGCCCAGGGTCTTGCACAGCGTGACGAAGAACGGCACGTCGGCCGGGTGCAGCTGCACGGTTTCGGCGTCCGGGTGGTGCGCGAGCAGCGTCGCGATCGCCTCGTCGGGGTTCTCCAGCAGGGCCGCGTCGTCGAAGGCCGTTTCGATCGGGCCGAAATCCATTGGGTGCAACCGCGCCTCGGCGCGCTGCAGCATCTGCTGGAAGCGGTCGCGCCACGTGTCGGCCAGCCAGGGGCTGCCGGGCGAGGCGGTGTCGGCGGTCGAATCGCCCTCGCCGATGGTCAATTCGACGTACCGGCGCAACCACTGCAGGTAGGTCATCTCCCCCACGTCGCCGAAGTACGGCTTGGCGGTGTTGGCCATCGCCGCGATGATCTCGTCGCGACGCTCGGCGACCGCGTCGGCGTCACCGGCGACCTCGTCGAGCAGCCGGCCGCACCGTGAGGCGCTGTTGTCGATCTCGTGGATGTCCGCGCCGAGCTGGCTACGGCTGGAGGCCATGCCGCCCTGGGCTTTTCCGGCGCTGATCCACTGGTCGGTTCCGGTGGTTTCCACCAGCATCCGCTTGACCGACGGCGACGTCGTGGACTCGAGCGTCGCCATCGCCGCGGTGCCGACCAGGATGCCGTCGATCGGCATCAACGGGAAGCCGTAGGCCTCGGCCCAGCGCCCGGACAGGTATTCGGCCGCCCGCTCGGGGGTGCCGATGCCGCCGCCGACGCAGACCGTGATGTTGGGGCGCGACCGCAACTCCGAATAGGTCGCCAGCAGCAGGTCGTCCAGGTCCTCCCAGGAGTGGTGCCCGCCGGCGCGCCCGCCCTCGACGTGCATGATCACCGGCTTGGTGGGCACCTCGGTCGCGATGCGGATGACGCTGCGGATCTGCTCGACCGTGCCGGGCTTGAACACCACGTGGGTGATGCCGACGTCGTTGAGCTCGTCGATCAGCTCGACGGCTTCCTCGAGGTCCGGGATGCCGGCGCTGATCACCAGGCCGTCGATCGCGGCGCCGGACTGGCGGGCCTTCTGCACCAGCCGCTTGCCGCCGACCTGCAGCTTCCACAGGTAGGGATCGAGGAACAGGGCGTTGAATTGATAGGTGCGGCCGGGTTCGAGCAGGCCGGAGAGCTCCTCGATGCGGTCGGCGAAGACTTCCTCGGTGACCTGCCCGCCGCCGGCCAGCTCGGCCCAGTGCCCGGCGTTCGCCGCGGCCGCCACGATCTTGGCGTCGACGGTGGTCGGGGTCATGCCCGCGAGCAGGATCGGCGAGCGCCCGGTCAGCCGGGTGAACTTCGTCGAGAGCTTGACCCGGCCGTCGGGAAGGCGGACCACGCCCGGGGCGTAGGTCGACCACGCGCGCGCGACCTCAGGGGTGGCGCCGACGGTGAAGAGGTTGCGCTGACCACCGCGGGTCGCGGCGGGCACGATGCCGACGCCGAGGCCGCGGATCACCGGCGCGGTCAACCGGGTCAGGATGTCCCCGGGGCCCAGGTCGAGAATCCAGCGTGCGCCGGCCTGGTGAACGCCTGTGATCTCGTCCACCCAGTCGACACCGTTCACCAGGATGGCCTCGGTCAGCTTGCGGGCCAGCGCGACGTCGATGCCGACCTTTTCGGCCCAGCCCCCGACGATGTCGATGCCGTCGGCCAGCCGCGGCGTGTGGAAGCCCACCTCGACCCGGACCGGGTCGAAGACCGGCGCGAAGACGTCGCCGCCGCGGACCTTGTTCTTGCGGTCGGCCTCTTCCTTTTCGGAGATCTGCTGGCAATACAGTTCGAAGCGCGAGAGCTGCTCGGGGGTGCCGGTGATGACGACCGAGCGCCGGCCGTTGCGGATGGACAGCACGGGAGGCAGCACGGTCCGGACGTCCTGCGCGAACTCGTCGAGCAGCCGGCGAATGCGTTCGGGGTCGGCGTTGGTCACCGAGACCATCGGCGGGCGGTTGCCCAGCACGGAGATCCCGCGGCGCCGGGCAACCAGCGTCCCGGCCGCGCCGATCAGCTGCGCCAGCGCCAGCAGTTCGATGTCACGAGCTCCGGCGGCGTTGAACGCCTCAACGGCGAGCACGCCCTGCGAATGCCCCACGACGGCCACCGGCGGCGTCGCGGCCCAATCCATGCCCTGCCGGGCCAGCGCGCGCGCCGCCGCGATCTGGGTGAGCAGCACGCCCGGGATGGACACCGCGGCCGACGTCAGGTGCTTGTCCGACGGAATGGGATCCTCGGCCGCCAGCGCACGCACCCACCGCAGCGGCTCGAAACCGATCGGACGCACCACGACCAGCTCTTTGGCCACCGGCTCGAGCAGCAGTTCCACCTCACCGACCAGCGTTGCCAGGTCGGTCTCGATCCCGGCCGACGACACCAGCTCCTCGAGGGTTTCCAGCCAGGCGCTGCCCTGGCCGCCGAAGGCGATGGCGTACGGCTCGCCGGCGGTCAGGCGGTCGACCAGAGCATGGGCGCTGTGCGGGCTGTTTCCGTCGCGGTCGGCGGACACCCGGTCGTGCTCGTGGATCGTCACCTTCTGTATCTCCCCTGTATGCGTCTTTACGTCTCGGTTTCGTTCGGCCGGTCGACCCCGGAGGTCGGGGCCTGCTCGGTCTCAGTCGATTCCCCGTCGAATCACAGCCGGAGGACGGCTGGCCGGTGTGCTGTCGGCGGACCGCCCCGATGGGTGGAGCGGCGCGGCGGACGGCATCGGCTGTACTAAGAGTGTCATAAGGATCAGTGCCCTTTTTGCATGTTGATCGGTTACTGGTGAGTTCTACGCGCGGGTAACCGTGTCGTGGGTAACACCGGGTTTAACCGCCCGCGCGGGCGCGGCGAACAAACCTGCTGCATGCAGGTGGTTACGGTCGAGTAGCCATAACTGCGCTGATCAAGGCACGATTGTTATGTAATCGTTATGTTAAAAAAACCGGCTCGCTTAACGGCCGCTGACACCGCGTCAGTCGGGTTCGGCGAACCCGGCGGGCCCGAAAATGAGCGAACAAGTGTTTGCTGGAAGTTGGACCGTCCGGCCGCTAGGCCCACTGACCGAACTGGGGTTTGAGGATTTCGTTGATATCGACCCCGACGCCGCCGACGCTGCGTTTGTCGATCTCGACCTGATGCAGACTCGCGGCGGGGTGGGCGAAGCCCTTCGGCGAGCCCCAGTTGTGCTGCCAGAAGTACGAGCCGAGACCGTCGTGCAGCGCCCAGTCGATGGTTTTGGAGTTGCCGTACACGCCCGTGCGCTCGTGCCCGATCACCGACTCCCAGGAGCGCAGATACGGAACTATCTGCTGCTTGTACTGCTCGTAAGACGGGTCGTCGTCGATCGACGCATAGATCGGCGCGTTCGCCGGACCGCCGGCGGCGGCGTGCAACTGCATCCCGCGCTGCGCGTGTTGCAGCCCCGCGCCCGCCCCGCCGAGCCAGTCGGCGGTTGACCCCTTGCCGTACTGGTAGCACGAGACGATCTTGAGCCCGTTGCTGCTCAGGTCACGGGCCTCGCCGACCTGAATCGGCTTGCCCAGCATCCAGTTGCCGCCCGGCCGGCGGTCGGAGACGTAGCGAATGGAACCGACCGCCCCGGCGGCCCTGATCTCGCTGGCCGGGATGATTCCCGCCGCGTAGTCCAGCAGGGTGCCAAGCGACGCCGACGCGGGCGCGGCGCGCAACGACGCCGCCGCGACGCCGAGCCCTACCAGACCCGGGGTCGCGGCAGCGAATTTGAGCACGTCACGGCGCGAGACCGACACATGCCACAGGGTACGACAGGAACATCACGTGCCCCATGAACCACTTATGTCACAGCGGTCACATATGCGTCACGGCGGCGCATTGCCGGGCAACACGATGACGATGATGGCCTCCAGGCCGCGGCGGGCGGTCTGCCGCGACATCTCCTCGAGGAAACGGGCGGCCGCCGGACTGATGGATCCGGCCCAGGCGCGGAATCCCTGCACCATCACCGGGTCGTTGGCCAATAACGGTGCCACCCGCCGCAGCACGCCGACCACGTCGTCGGGCAACGGGTCGGCCACTTGCGCGTCGATCCAGGTGCGCGCGAGTTCAATTGCCGCGGAATCACTTTCGTCTAATGAAACGACGTCGTTGGCGAGTTTGCGCAGTCGGTCGAAGAGCACCTGATGTCCAGGCGTCTCGGCCAATTGCTCCAACAACGTGCTGGCGGCCGGCGGTAACGCCATCTGCCCGAACAAGGCGGGAACCGGTAGCTCCCACTCGTCGAACAGGCTGGCGTACATCGCGGTGACGGTCGCGGAGAGCGGGGCGGTGAGCCTGCCGATGACGCCGATGCTGTCGCGATGCCTCGTCGCCAGCCTGCGCAGGAGGTTCTCATCGAGGTCGGTCGCGTCGGCGATGCCGGTGGCGGTATCGATCGCGGCGATCAGCTGATCCAGCCGGTCGCGTTCGCGCACCAGCAAGGTGCGGTGCTCGTCCAGCAGCGCAGCCAGGGTGGTCTGACCGCCGTCGAGCAAGCGCTGGATGTCGTTGATTCCGACGCCGAGGCTTCTCATCAGGTCGATGCGCAGCAGCTCGAGCACCTGGTCGACGTCGAACACGCGGTAGCCGTTGCTCAGGTACTCGGCGTGCAGCAAACCGATTTTCTCGTAGTGGCGGATGCGGCCCGATGCGATTCCGGTCAGGGCCGCGACGTCGCCGATCAGCAACTGCTCAGCCACGGCTTGACCTTACAACTGTCACAAGGTCTGTACTGGGCATATGGAGCGCGACCAGCTCATCGACCTGACCAGGCGGGCGTGCAAGCTGGCGCGGGACAAGACGACCGACCTCGCCCCGTCACAGCATCGGGTCGACGCGCGGGACTACACGTCGGTCGAGCGACACGAGCTGGACCGGGCCATGCTCCTGGCCAGCCCGCAGCTGGTGGGCTACGTCTCGGAGCTGCCAGCTCCGGGCGCGTACTGCACCAAGGAGGTGATGGGCCGATCGATCCTGCTGACGCGCACGTCGGCGGGTTCGGTCAAGGCGTTCGACAACGTCTGCCTGCACCGCCAATCGCCGGTCGCGACGGGGTGCGGCATGGCGAAACGGTTCACGTGTCCCTACCACGCGTGGACGTACGACAACACGGGGCGCTTGGTGGCGCTTCCGGGACATGAGGGGTTCCCGGAGGCGGTGATCAAGTCCGATCGGTTGACCGAATTGCCGGCCGCCGAGTATGCCGGATTCCTTTGGGTCGCGCTGGATCCCGGCGCGACCCTGGACGTCGCCGCGCACCTGGGGCCGCTGGCCGACGAGCTCGATTCCTGGGGCATCGGGCGGTGGTCCCCGCTGGGCGAGAAGGTGCTCGACTTTCCGATCAATTGGAAGCTGGCGGCCGACACCTTCGCGGAGAACTATCATTTCGCCACCGTGCACCGGCAAACCTTTGCCACCATCGCCCGGAGCAACTGCACGGTGTTCGACTCGTACGGCCCCCATCACCGATTGATCTTCCCGCTCAACACGATCCTGGAGCTCGACGATGTTCCCGAAGAGCAGTGGGATCCGTTCCACAACATGGTCGTGATCTACGCGCTGTTCCCCAACATCGTGCTGTCGGTGACGATCGCCAACGGAGAGCTCTTCCGCATCTACCCAGGCGACCGACCCGGCAGGTCGATTACCGTGCACCAGAACTCGACACCGCTGGACCTGTCCGAGGAATCCGTGGCCGCCGGCGCTCGAGCCGTCTTCGAGTATGCGCACGCCACGGTCCGCGACGAGGACTACCGGCTGGTCGAGGGCCTGCAGGCCAACCTCGAGTCGGGCGCTCGGGATCACCTGGTGTTCGGCCGCAACGAACCTGGGTTGCAGCACCGCCACATCGCCTGGGCGCGGGCGGTTGCCGAGTTGGCCCCTAGCTGACGCCGGCCGTATCGCGACACTGCAACCACGCACACGACACGCCGCGGGGCGTGTGCGTGGCTTCAGTCTCGGCCAGCAGCGCCGTCGTCCGACAGGACGGCGATCAGATCCTCGAGAATCGTTGCCAACAAATCATTTTCGACGGGCGCGACCCCGGTCAGCAACTCGACCGCCTCACCGCGACGGCCGGCGGCAATCAGCGGCACCACCCGATCGGCGATCGTCTGCAGCTCCGGGGCGGGTGGTTCGACGTTCGCGACGGTGGTGGCCAGCACCTCGACCAGCTCCCAGTCGCGGTACAGCGCGAGTGACCTCTCGTTGAAGGCGAACCCGGTCACCGGTTTGCCCCACAGCGTTCCGTGGTAGCGATAGGGACCTTCCATGTACTCGATCGGCAGGCCGTGCGCCGGGGCCGCCACCAGCGGCTCCCCGATGATATCCAGTTGCAACGTGGCGCAACTGATCCGGTGGCGATCCGGCATGTACCGGGCGGGGGCGACCGGCCGCACCAGCGGCCGCACCGCGTTCGGCCAGCGGACGTAGCTGCTGACCGTGACCTCGACGTCTTCGGCGCAGTCCGGCGGCAAGGCGGGGTCGGGATAGCTGGTCGTGACGCCGGTAAACGGCTGCAGCGCATTGCCGTTCGTGCGGTCGAATTGCCGCCAGATGCTCAGGTCCACGCCGTTGTCGAAGTTGATGGTGCGCCATTCGTGCGACCTGGCCCGTGGGTCTCCCCCGCTCCCCCCGCCGCCGGCGTACTTCGGGAACCACTGCCGGTCGACGTGCCCGCCGCTGCCGGAGACCTGCTCGACGACGTCGCCCCAGCGCAGCGTGCCCGTCATCGCCATTCCCGTCTGGAAATACGAGTAGGTGTCGCTTTGGCCGAAGCAGACGATCTTCCCATTGTAGGTCGATGCGCCCACCGGAGTCGGTGCGCGCGTTGGGGTTACGGCCAGGTCGAGCCGCATTCGCCGGCCGGAGTGGTCCTCACCCACCAGGCTGACGCGATACGTGAACGGCAGCAATTCCCCGTCGCCGCTGCGGCAGGCGCTCCAGGACGCGGTTCCCGCGCCGCTGTGGTAGCTGAGGTCGAGATACCCCGACGCCATGGCCAGCTTGCGCTGGGCCCCCGGCTCCATGTTGGCCGGCGGCATGTCGTAATCCGTGTAGGTGCCGTAGTCACCGGTGTCGAGGTCGAACAGCGCCATCGTGTAGAAATCCGCGACGATCGTTCCCCCGGGCCGGTTCTTGTTGAAAATGGTCAGGAAGGCAAACGAGCGACCGCTTTCGACGGCATCGAGCTGGCCGGCGATGAACCAGGTGTCCGACTCCTGGTCGGCGTGCTCGCCTTCCGCGGCGGGGAAGTCCAGCTGCGGATCGCCGGGGACCAACCGGAACGGGTAAGTGCGCCAGTCGCTATCCATGTCGCTTCCTTGCCACGGCGCCATCTTGCTTTTTTCACTATGTTAGCGTCAATAGCGAAATTGCGGTCGCGGTCCGATTTCCCGAGGAAGTGCCCGATGACAGAAAATCCCGGCCATCGTTCCTACAACGAACTCTTCATCGGAGGGCAGTGGCGCAAGCCCGCCAACCCGCAACAGCTCGCCGTGATCTCGCCGCACTCCGAAGAGCCGGTCGGCCACGTCCAGGTGGCCGGGCCCGAGGACGTCGACGCCGCCGTCGCCGCCGCGCGAAGCGCTTTCGACCACGGCCCCTGGCCCCGCATGACCCATGCCGACCGGATGGCCAAGGTCGAACAGCTCGCCGGGATCTACGCCGGGCACATGGACGAGATGGCCGACCTGATCACCGACGAAATGGGCTCCCCCCGCAGCTTCAGCCGGCTCGGCCAAGGGGCGGCCGCGGCGACGCTGATCCACCTCGCGCTGGCCGCCGCGCGCGACTTCCCCTGGGTGGAACGCCGCCAGGGGGTACTCGGCGAAGTGCACCTGCGGCGCGCCCCGGTCGGGGTGGTCGGAGCGATCGTGCCGTGGAACGTGCCGCAGTTCCTGATCATGCCCAAGCTGATCCCGGCCCTGATCGCCGGCTGCACGGTGATCATCAAGCCCGCACCCGAAACGCCTTTGGACGCTTTGTGGTTGGCCGAAATGATCGAGCAGCTGGACCTGCCCGACGGGGTGGTCTCGGTGCTGCCGGGCGGACCCGACATCGGCGAGGCGCTGGTGCGCCATCCCGGTGTCGACAAGATCGCGTTCACCGGCTCCAGCGCCGTCGGGCGTCGCATCGCCGCGCTCTGCGGCGAGCAGCTGAAGCGCTACAGCCTCGAACTGGGCGGCAAGTCGGCGGCGATCATTCTCGACGACGCCGACATCGGCAAGACGGTGGCGGGGCTGAAGACCGCCGGCTTGATGAACAACGGTCAGGCGTGTGTCGCGCAGACCCGCATCCTGGTGAGCGATCGCCGTCACGACGAGGTGGTCGACGCGCTGGCCGAGATGATGTCGGCGCTCAACGTCGGCGATCCGGCCGACGAGGCCACCGATATCGGACCCCTTGTCGCGCAACGGCAACAACGTCGGGTGCAGGAGTACATCAAGTCGGGTAAATCGGAAGGGGCGCGAGTCGTGCTCGGCGGCGAGGACAGTCCGTCCGGACGCGGCTGGTACGTGCGGCCAACGTTGTTCACGGACGCCACCAACGACATGCGCATCGCGCGCGAGGAGATCTTCGGTCCCGTGCTGACCGTGCTGCGCTACCGCGACGAGGACGACGCGATCCGCATCGCCAACGAGAGCGACTACGGTCTGGCCGGTTCGGTGTGGACTTCTGACATCGCACACGGTTTGGAGGTCGCGGCCGGTGTCCGCACCGGCACCTACGGCATCAACATGTACACCCTCGACATCGGCGCCCCGTTCGGCGGCTTCAAGCAGTCGGGCATCGGGCGCGAGTTCGGCCCGGAGGGCCTGCACGAGTACGTCGAGCTTCAGACGCTGGTGTGCAAGGGCAAGCTGCCGCCGCTATAGCTCGCGCGGCCGCCACGCGGGATCGCGGCCGAGCCGCGCGAGAAGCCTTGCCTGGAGATCGGTTTCGTCGTCGACCGCGACGGGCGCGGAGAACATTCCCGACGCGGCCAAGGCCCGGGGGTCCGCCGGCAAGGCGGAGTAAAACCGTTCGCACCAGCCCGGATCCAGCCGATCGTCGGAGCCCACCGCGCGGGCGAGGTCCCAGGTGTGCACCAACACATCGCGGGTCAGGTTCGGCATCAACCGGTGGGCGTCCAGCTGCGCCGCGGCGCCCGATTCAAGCGCCTCCGTCAGGGAGTCGTAGGTCAATTGCCAACGCGCCCGCGGATCTTCCCGGGGTCGGTCGGGCTTCAGCCCGAGGGGCCGCAGGATGAGTACGTCATGGAAGCCGATCACGTGCTCGACGACCCCTCGGGCGTCCCACGCGTCGCACGGCGAGCGACGGTCCCACCGGCCGTCCGCCGCGGCAACCGACTCGCCGAACCGCCGGCATACGGCGAGGTGCAGTTCGGCTACGTCGTCCGTCACCAAGGGTGTTCGGGCATCTGCAGCGTGAGCTCGACCGGACAGCAAAGGGCGCCATGCTGATTGGTTACCTGGATTTCGATGTCGACAAGACAGCGCGGCGGATCCACCGAGGTGTCCCGCCGCTTGGCCAGGGCCCGCCCGCGCCCGATCATCGTGTCCCCCGCGTACACCGACCCGACCAGCCGCATCGATCGGCGCACCACGCGGCTGCTCGGACCCGCCCACTCGGTGGCGACCCGATCGGCAAACCCGGCAAGGTGCATGGTGTTGACATAAATCGTTGGGTTGCCCTGGCTTTGGGCATAGCTGGGATCGAAATGGCCGGGGAAATAGTCCCATGTCGCCCCGGCGTTCTCCACCACCCGCTGATAGCTGATGTGGTCGACCACCTCCGGCAAGTCGACAGGGACGTCGATCGTGTTCCAGTCCAGATCGCTCACGAGGCGGCACCAGGAGTGAACCGGAACAACGTATTCCGGCACGTCGCCACCACGGCGCCGTCCTGACGGGTATAGGTCTCCAGCGTCTCGACGAAGTGACCGACCCCCAGCCGGGTCCGCTTCTCCGGCGACACCGACACCAGCTCCTCGACGGCGGTGAGCACGTCCCCCTCGACGATCGGCCGCAGGAACTCGACGTCGTTGGCCGCGTTGATGAACGTGGTGCCAGGCAGCGGCACCCGCAGCACCACCGAGGCCGCCGGTGGTCGGCCCGTCGGCTCCCACGGCGGGGGGATCAGCCAACCCATCAGGAGGGCCGGCGGGGCGAGCAGGCCGCCCCACCTCTGCCGGGCAAACTCCGCATCCCAATACGATCGATTGCCGTCGCGGACCATCGCGGCGAACAACTGGATGCGCGCGCTGCTGACGGGGGTCGCCGCGGTGCGGGGTTCGCTCTTCGCGCCGACCATGCGCAGCGCGTCTTCGTAACTACCAAACGCGAGCTGGTAGCTGAGGTCCTGACCCTCGCTCACATGACGAGCGGGTGGCGGCTCGGCACCGAATCCCATTCGAGCGCACGGGAAGTGAAGTACCAGGCGCCGCGCTCGTAGATCAGCGTGTCCCGGTACGTCCCGGTGGCCCGCAGGGTGGTGTCGCCGTACATCGCGGCGAACAGCACCGCGACGCAACGCATGCTCGCGTTGATGCCGTCGATGCGGATCTCGTGGTCCAGGGTGACCAGCCGCTGTCCGTCGCCGCCGTCGAAGGCCGCGCGCAGGTCGGTGAACAGGTCGCCGTCGCGGGAGTAGCTGGCGCCGGCGTGGCGGAAGGTGGCGATCCAGCGGTCGCGATCACCGTCTGAGTAGGCCCTGTTGTGGCGGGCGGTCAAATCGAGGATCGCAGCGCGGGCCGTCGCGGCCTGGAGCATCTGCTGTTCCTGATAAGTCATGGTCATCTTGCTCTGCAGCCTCTCTGCGAAATGACGCCCAACAAGGGGTGGTGACGTAACACTAAATTAACTTACCGGCGATTCCGTAACATCAAGGTAACTTACCGGCGAACGATATACCCCTCTTTCTCGCGATCCCACGCCGCCGGACTTAGGCCGCGACCCCGCAACACGTCTTTACGAACTCGCCCGAGGACGTTCTTGGGGAGTTCGTCGACGGCCTCCACGAATCGCGGCACACAGAAGTACGGCATCCGGGCGGCGCAGAAATCCAGCAACTCCGCGCAGTCCAGGGCCGCCCCGGGGCGCAGCGTCACGACCAACAGGATGTCGTCTTCGCCCAACTCGCTCGGGACCGCGACCGCGGCGGCCTCGGCCACCGAGGGGTGGCGCACGACGACGGCCTCCACTTCGACCGAGGACACGTTTTCGCCGCGCCGGCGCAACGAGTCTTTGATGCGGTCCACGTAGGTCAGGTTCCGATCGGTGTCGAGCCGGCCCAAATCGCCGGTGCGAAACCACTCCGGGTGCGGCTCCACCCGTGAGCCCTGACTCACATAGCCTTCGCTCATCACGTGCGGGCGCCGTGGGCGGCAGGCAATTTCCCCGACCGCGCCGGGTGGCAGCGGGTCGCCGCGCTCGTCCACGATGCGGACGTCGAAATCGGGATTCGGCCGGCCCGACGTCCCGGGCACCCCTTCGTCGGACACCCCCTTGACGGCAATCGGAAAGGCCTCGGTCATGCCGTACATCGTGACGATGCGGCAGCCGTAACGCTTTTCGATCTCACGGTAGGAGCCCGCGTCGATGGGCGCGGCGGAGATGAACCGCAGCGGCAGCTGCGCGTCACGCGGATCCGCCGGCAGGTTCTGCAGCATCGACACCATCGCCCCGGCACCGACGAAGCCGATGGCGCCGTGGGCGCGGATGTCGTCCCACACCTCGCCGGGGTGAAACGCCTTGGCCAACACGGTCGTCCCGCCGACCAGCATCGGCGCCAGCACGCTGGGCGCCGCGCTCAGGTGGAAGAGCGGCATGGCCGTCCACAGCACCTCCCCCGGGCAGAATTCCCAGGCGGAAGCGGCGGTCGCGGCAACAGAGAACAGATATTGCCACGTCGTGGCAACCGCTTTCGACGGGCCGGTCGTGCCGGAGGTGAAGAACAGCACGCCGACGTCGGCCGGCCCCGCGTGGCTTTCGGTCAGCGGAACGTCGAGGTCGAGGTGCAACGTGGCAGTCAGTGAATCATCCTGCACCACAACGCCGATCACCTCATCCAGCTGCCCGACGACTTCGTCGACCCGGGGTCGCCGCTCGGCGTCGGTGAGAATCACCTTGGCCCGCGACAACCGCAGCGTGTGCAGCAGGAAATCACCCTTATTCGCGGCGTTCACCGCAGCGCTGACCGCGCCGATGCGCGCCGCACCCAGCCAGAAGTAGACCCATTCCGGACAGGTCGCGGTGAACAGCGCCACGCAGTCGCCCGGACCGACGCCCAGGCCGGTCAGCATGTGCGCCGCCGCGCGGGACCGCTGGCGCATCTGCTCGAAGGTCACGTCGACGCCGGCGATCGACATCATCACCCGGTCGGGATGCTGCTCGGCCCGCGCATCCAGCACGGCCGGCACGGTGAAGCTGTCGACACCGAAATCCGACGGCCCCGGCATCAGGCTTTCGCGGCCGCCGGGTCGGGCTCACCGTCGGCGGTGTAACCGAAGTCGGACGGCGAGGGCTGCGGACCCGGGTAGAAGCGGTGCGCCCAGCGGCGAAGGGCGGCGTAGTCGTGCGCCTCTTCGGGAGCCAGGTTGGGCTTTTCGAGGTACTTCATGTTCTCCCACGTGAAGAAGTCCTGCTTGATGACCTCTTGCTGCAGCGCCAGGAACCTGGCGGCGCGGCCGGTGGGCGCGTCGCCGGTATCGCCGGGCTCACGGACGGACGCCTGCGTGTAGAAGTAGTCGGTGTAGTCCTCGTCGACCGGCGTCTGCCCGGTCACCTGCAGGGTGGCCACCAACTCACTGGGGAAACGAACCAGGCCCAAGCCCAACGAGTAGTTGTCGTAGATGATCTTGGCGTCGACCGGCCCGTTCGGGGTCAGCCAGGTCGAGGCGCGGCCGCCGCCGAAATGGGCGTTGACGGTGGCGTGCAGGTGGTACCCGGATACCTCGAACGACGAGGTGGTCGCGGGGTTGGCGGCCTTGTGCACGTACTGAACGTGGTAGGGGTCGGCGGCGTTCTCGATGATCATTTGCGGATGCACCTTGACCCGGTTGAGCATCTGGGTGTGCGGGTGCAGCGGGTAGTACTCGTCGGTTTCCAGCTCGGGCAGCACCGGCGGCTGCCAGTACGGCGCCCGGCCGTGCCGCTCGTGCCAGGCGAGGATGAACCCGTACCACTCCATGCTCGGATAGGTGCGGATGCGAACGTTGTTCTTGCAGCCGATCTTGCTGTACGGGATCAGGGCGTTGGTGCCGTCGCCGCGCCACCGCCAGCCATGCCAGGGGCAGACGATGTTCTCGCCCTCGACAGTGCCGCCGACGCCGAGGTTGGCGCCGAGGTGCTGGCAGTAGGCGTCCATGACGTGCACCTGGCCGGACTCGGTGCGGAAAAGCACCAGCTCTTCGCCGAAGTAGTGTGCGCGCTTGACCTGGCCGGAGGGCAGGTCGGACCCGAAGGCCACGATGAACCAGCCCGTCGGGAACCGGTAGGTGGACAGCGCGATGCCCGCCTGTCCGAACTCACGCTCCGAAGGATCTGCGGCCAAATCTGATGCCGAGTCCGAAACTGTATCCGTCACGACCACTCCCAGCGGGTTCGACGCTAAGCTCTATTTTTACTATCTTAAGCATTGAACGTCAACGCGGCGCCCGCAAGGTGCCTGTTGTCACGACGAAGCGGAGTTCCGGATGACGGCTGCGGCGGTGGACCTATCCGATTTCGCCTTGTGGCGCAACGGTTTTCCCGACGAATTATTCGCCGAGTTGCGACACACCCGGCCGCTGTTCCGGCACGAGATGACACCCGGCGTCGCCGAGACCGTGCACCGCGAATTCTGGGTGGCCACCAAGCACCGGCACGCGGTCCGGCTGCATCGGGATACGGAGTCCTTCACCGCCGTCGACGGCCCGCTCATCCAACCGGTCGGGATGTTCTCGTCGTACCCCACGATCATCAACATGGACCCGCCGGAACTGAACAAGCGCCGCAAGCTCATCTCCAGCGCGTTCAACCCGCGCGCGATCGCCAAACTCGAGGACGGAATCCGGGCGCGCGCCGCGGGGATGATCGACCACCTGCTGGCCGAGGGCGGCGGCGACTGGATCGAGGACGTCGCCGACGCGCTGCCCATGACGGTCATCGGCGACATCATCGGCATACCGGACGAAGACCGCCCGCGCATCTTCGACAGCCTGGACCGCATCCTGAAAGCCAACGCGCCCGGGCCGCGGCCGAGGCAGCAGGACTATACCGACCTGTACGCGACCATCTTTGGGTACGCGATGGAGCTCACCGCGGAAAAGCGGCGCAACCCCACCGACGACATCTGGAGCACCCTGGCGTCCGCGGTGATAACCGGCGAGGACGGCGAAGAATTCAGCCTGCCCGCCAACGAACTCGAGTTCTTTTTCTTCGTGCTGACATTCGCCGGCAGCGACACCACCAAGAACGCGTTGGCCATCGGGCTGCAGGCGTTCGTCGAGAACCCGGAGCAGATCGAGCGGTACCGCGCGCGGGAGGACGTGCGCCCGAGCGCCGTCGAGGAGGTGTTGCGCTGGGCGTCCCCGGTCGCGTACTGGACGCGCACCGCGAAGGTCGATGTCGAGATGGACGGCCAGCACATCGCGCAGGGCGAGCGGGTGGTGTCCATGCTGCGCTCGGCGAACCGCGACGAGGAGGTGTTCCCCTCCCCGTTCACGTTCGACATCGGGCGCCAGCCCAACCCCCAGGTGGCTTTCGGGGGCGGCGGACCGCACCATTGCCTGGGCGCCATGCTGGCGCGCGCCGAACTGCGCGCGGTCTTCGACGAACTGCTGCTGCGCTGCGACGACATCGCCCTCGGTCCGGCCACCGTGGCTTATCCGAACCTGCTCACCAACATGTCGATCTATGACGAGATGTCGATCTCGCTAGGCGAACGGCGTTAAGTCAATACGGCGCCGGCGCGTCGCCGAAAGCGGCGAACACCGCCAACGGGTCCAGGTAGTCACGCCAGTGCGCGATCTTGCGGTCTTTGACCGCGATCACCGAGATGAAGCGGTTGACGTAGGGCGCACCCGTGCGCACCACAGTGCCGTGCATGGTGTACTCGAGAATCACCACCGACTTGTCGGGGTCGTAATAGCGGTACACGTCGCTGCTGCCGCTCTGGACGATCGACTCCCCGTAATCGGAATACAGTTCGGCCAGCGCCTCGCGACCGACGACGCGGCGAGGGTAGTCCGGGACGGTGATGACAAACTCGACCACCACATTCTCGGCGTGCATATCGAAAAAATCGGTTCCGTCGACCAACCCGGTCAGGGCCTCGGCGACCACCTCGAAGTAGGGCCGCATCGCGGCGTACTTGGACATATCCCTCAACGACATGCCCGCACTCTAAGGAATCAATCGATCAGCCGCAGCGCGGCTTTGGGGCACTGGTCCACCGCGGCGCGCACGTCGATCTCCAGCCGCGGCGGCACGGGGCCGTCGGCGATCTGCACGACGTCGGCCTCGCCCAGTTCGAACACCTCCGGAGCGAGCGATTCACAGAAGCCGTTGGCTTCACACAGGTTTTCGTCGACCGTCACGCGCATCAGGCGTCCTCCTCAACCACTATTTTTTGAGGCCCGCCGGCCGGGTCCCGATCACTTTGTTGTTGGCCAGGTTGTCCAGTTCTTCGTCGGTCACTCCACACCGATCGCGCAATACCTCCCCATTGTGCTCGCCCAACCTCGGCGGCGGGCGAAGCAGCCACTTTTCCTGGCCGGCCAGCTTGGCGAACGGCGGGCACGGGTACAGGCCCGCCCCGGTGCTCGGATGGTCGAGGGCCTCCAGGAATCCCCGGTCGCGCAGCTGGGGGTTCTCGGTCACCAACGACGGCGACACCACCGGCGCGGCGGGAACGCCAACGCCGGCCAGGCGCTCGACCGCCGATTCCAGTGATTGCGCGGCGAACCAATCCCCGAGCCGGCGATCGATGTCGTCGGCCCGCTGCAGCCGCCCGCTCACGGTCGCCAGACCCTCGTCGCACCAGGCGGGTCGATCCATCACATCGACCAGGGCCTGCCACTGCCGGTCGTCGCGCACCGTGATCGCGATCCAGTCGTCGTCGCCGGCGCACCGATAGATGTTCTGGATCGCCTCGCCGTGACCGCGGTTGCCGCGCCGGCCCAGCGTCACCCCGAAGACCTCGGCTTCGATCGCCTGTATCGCGGTGGCGTTGAGCACCGTTTCCAGCATCGGCAGCTCGAGCAGCTGACCGGTTCCGCTGCGTCCGGCGAAGTTCAGCGCGGCCAGCACGGCGAACGCGGCGTGCACGCCGGCCAGCGGATCGCAGGCCCCGCGCGGCGTCACCGGCGGGGCCTCCGGCAGCCCGGTGACCCAGGCCAGGCCTGCGATCTGCTCCATGGTCGGGGCGAATCCGACGCGTTCCCGCCACGGACCGTCCAGCCCGAACGCCGGCATCCGGGCGACCACGAGCCTCGGGTTGACCTCGAGCAGGAAATCGGCGGTGAGGCCGAACTGATCCATCACCCGCGGGGAGAAGTTTTCGATCACCAGGTCGGCGCCGGCCGCCAACTTCTTGAACAGGCGACGGCCCTCGTCGGACCCCAAATCCAGTGTGACGGAACGCTTATTGGTGTTCATGGCGTGGAACACCCAGCCGTACTCCCACCAGTCGTCCACGTCGGTGCGCATCCCGCCCGAGTAGCGGATGCCGTCGGGCCGCTGGATGGACTCCACCTTGATCACGTCGGCGCCGAACGCGGCCAGCAGGTGGGTCGCGGCCGGTCCCGCCCAGAACGCGGTCAGGTCGACGATGCGCAGGCCCTCCAGCGGCAGGCCCGCTGGGCCGGACGCCGGGCCGGATTCGCTTTTCTCCCATGCCGGTTCGTCGTTGGCCTCACCGGGCGCGGGAGTGGCGCGCAGCGGCGCCGGCGCGCACGCCTGCAGCAGCCACGGCGGGCGCGGCTGGTGAAAGCCGGCGGGGTTGGGCGTAAACACTTCTCGCTCCCGCACATACTCCATGTCGCGAATCGTGGAGCCGCTGCCCAACGCCGCGATCGGAAGCCGGAACAGCTGACCGAGTTCGACGATCTCCGCCACGGTCCGTTCGGCCAACCACGGGCCGATCTGTTTGCGGATCAGGTCGCGGTAGGCCCACCGGCCGATCTGGAACCGCAGCTGTTCGATCTCCTCCAGCTGCGGGCACTCGACCATCGCGCAGAAGTCGAGCCATTGCTGCCCGGTGACCATGGTGATGCCGACGTAACCGTCCTTGGCCGGCTCGATCGAGGGCACCTCCAAAGTGCGGCGGACCGGCGGAACGCGCAGCAGCTGCGAGTGCAACCATTCGCTGCTCTGCATCGCGGTCATCGCCTCGAGCATCGACAGGTCGAGATGCTCGCCGGGACCGCCACGCTCGACACGACGGCGCACGGCCAGCGCGCCGAACGCGCCGTAGACCCCGCCCATGTACTCCCCCAGGTCCCCGCCGATCGCGATGGGAGGCCCGGCGGGATCGCCGCGAAAGCCGGGCGAGCCGGCCCACGCCTGCAAGGTGAACTCGCTCGCGGCGCGCTCGGCATACGGTCCGGCCCACCCGAAGTCGGAGATCGTGACGACGATCGCCCGCGGGGAGTCGGCCAGCAGCCGCTGCGGATCGACGCCCAGCGCCGCCGCCCGCGACCGGCCGGCGGTGACCACCACGACGTCGGCGCCGGCGAGTTCGGCCCGGTACCGTTCGGAGTCCGGAGCGACGGTCAGGCTGCGCTTGCCGGCGTTGAGGTAGCTGAACAACGGGGACGAATCGCCGTCCGGCACGGGCGAACAGCTGGCGGTGTACCGCCGCAGCCAATCCCCCTGCGGCGGTTCGATTTTGCGCACCTGCGCCCCAGCATCGACGAGCAGCTTGCCGCAGTAGTCGCCGGCGATCCGGTCGCTGATCTCGACGACACGCAGTCCGTCAAGCGGTGTCGGCCGGCTGTCGGGCTCGCGCCTCACGCGGCTATTTATACCATTACTGCTAAAATAGCTAAGCCAGTCGAGCACGCGCGAGGATTGGATGACCGCCCTGGGAATTGGCCAAGATGCCCGTCGCCGACTGTCGGCGCCGCGGATCGCCGAAATCGTAGCCGACGAGTTGCGCCGTCAGATCATCGACGGCGAGCTCGCCGACGGCGACCTGCTGCCGCGCCAGGAGGTGCTCGTCGAGCAGTTCAACGTCAGCCTGGTCTCCCTGCGCGAGGCGCTGCGGATCCTGGAAACCGAAGGGCTGGTCTCGGTCCGGCGGGGCAACCGCGGCGGCGCCGTGGTGCACGCGCCCGCGAAGACCAGCGCGGCCTACATGCTCGGCCTGCTGCTGCAGAGCGAGTCCGTCCCGGTAGCCGACCTGGGCTTCGCGCTGCGGGAACTCGAACCCGCCTGCGCCGCACTGGCCGCCCAGCGGCCCGACCGGGCGGACACGCTGGTGCCGGAACTCAAGCGGGTCAACGACTCGATGGCCGAAAATCTCGACGACGGGCGGCTCTTCACCGAAATCGGCCGTGAATTCCACGATCTCGTGGTCCGCGGCTGCGGAAACCACACCATCATCGCGGTGGTCGGCAGCCTGGAGACGCTGTGGACCAGTCACGAGCAGCAGTGGGCCGACGAGAGCTCGGCGCGCGGCACCTACCCGTCGCTGACCCAGCGCCGCGCCGTGCTCGCCACCCATGTCAAGCTCACCGAGACCATCGCCGAGGGTGACGTCGACCGCGCCCGCCGCATCGCGGGCCGCCACCTGGCCGACGCGCAGACCTACGTGCTGTCCGGTCGGCCCGATCAACGCATCCATGCCCTGTCGCCGCAGGCGTTGGCGCGCCCGCGCGAAGTCCGGCGTCCCTGACGTCGATGCGAACCGCACTAGTCACCGGCGGCAGCGGCGGGATCGGGAGGGGATGCGCCCGCAAGCTCGGCGAGCTCGGTTACGACGTGGTGCTCTCGGCGCGGCGCGAGGCCCCGCTACGGGCGGCCGCCGAGGAGATCGGGGCACGCCACATCGTCGCCGACGCGTCCGATCCCGACGGGTTCGCTTCTGCCATAAGCGCTTTGGAGCGCATCGACCTCGTCGTGCACGCGGCCGGCACGCTCGGCGGTACCTACGCGCGCAAGCAGACTTTCGATCAGTGGCGGACCATCATCGCGGCCAACTTGGATTCCTGCTTCGTGGTGACGGCCGCCACCCTGCCCCGGATGCGCGCGGGATCGCGGTTCGTGTTCATCTCGTCGTCGGCGGCGCACGAGCCGATGATGGCCCGCACCGCCTACTCCGCGTCGAAGGCCGGCATGAACGCGTTCGCCCGCGCCCTGGCGCTCGAGGTGGACCGTGACGGCATCGCCGTGCACATCGTGACGCCCGGCCCGGTGGAAACCGAGATGCTGCAGGACGTTCCCTTCGAGATGTACGCGATCCAGGTGTCGGACGTCGCCGACGCGGTCGCCTGGCTGGATACCGTCGACCCGTCGGTCGATCTGCCGGAGATCCGGCTGTCGGCCGTGCAGCGCGGTCCGTTCGCGCGGCCGCCGGTGGTGCCTACGGAAGCCCGCCGCCGGCGCCAGCGAACCCTTTGATCACCGACTCGCCGAACTCGTGCAGGGATTCGGGGGCGGCGAAGTCGGCGAACCACACGTAGAACCGCTCGACGCGCTGCGCGGCCAGGCCGCCGAAGTGCGCGATCAGCTCGTCGGCGTCGCCGCAGACCAACCCCGAGCCCAGGTTGCCGAATCGCCGGGTACTTACCTCGCGCACCTTGTCCGGGTCGCTGCCTGTCCGGACAAATCCCACCATCTGCTGCATCGACACGCGGGCCGTGCCCGCGGCGGGGGCCAGCTTGGGCAATTTGTCGAGGTGGTTGGCGGGCAGATTCCACCAATCCGCGTATTTACGAACGAGTTCCATCATCCGCGGTCCGGTGCCGCCGAGCAGCAGCGGTATCGGATGGGACCGGCGCGGGACCTGCGTGGCCTCCCCCGGCTCGTCGCCCCAGTACTGCCGGATCAGCCCGATGCGGCGCCCGAGTTGTTCGACCCTGGCCTTCGGATCCTGCTGCCCCACATCGAATCTGGTGAATTCGGCGGGCCAGGAGCCCGCGCCTAGGCCGAGGTCGAACCTGCCGTTCGACGCGTCCGAGAGGGTGACGGCCTGTTTGGCCAGCACGGCGGGGTGCCGGAACGCGTCGCAGAGCACCAGGTGGCCGATCCGCAGCCGCTCCGTCTTGGCCGCCACCCAGGCGGCGATGCCCATTGCCTCCCAGATGATTTCGTCGGGCAGCCCCGGCGCCTCGAGGTGATCGATGAACGCCACCCCGTCGAAACCGCTGGCCTCGGCATGACGCGCCCGCTCCGCGATGTCGGCAGCCGACAGCCGTACCTGCGGCAGGAACAGATACCACTCGACCATGCGCCCACCTATGCTCGCGCCGATTGCAACAGCGGCGCTAGTTTACTATTTTTATTATGTTAGGGGTCTTATGGATGTCGGACTGACTTCGGAGCAGCTGTCGCTGCGCGACACCGTGCGCGGCATCCTGCGCACCGAGTGTCCGCCCGATGCCGCCCGCCAGGCGATGGCGGACCCCGAGCGGTGGCGCGCCCCGTGGAAGACGGTCGTCGACCTCGGCTGGACGGAGCTCGCGGCACCTGAAGCGACCGATTACGGGCCCGTCGAGCTAGCCGTCGTCCTCGAGGAATGCGGCGCCGCGATGGCGCCGATCCCGTTTCTCAGCAGCGTCGGACTGGCGGCGGGCGCCCTGCGGGGAGCCGGCCTCGACTCGGTGCTCGCCGATATCGCCGGCGGCGCCGTCGCCACCCTGGCGGTCCACGCGAAAGGGTCCCGGCTGCCGGGCGCACCGATGACGTTGCGCGGCGGGCGGCTGCGCGGGCGGGCGGTCGCGGTCCCCAACCTGTCGCGCGCCGAGCTGATCGTCACGCTGGCCCACGCCGACGGCGGCGTCATGGCGGCTGTCGTGCGCTGCGGTGACGGGGTGACGGTCCTCGCGGGCGAGTCGACCGACCCCGCGCAACCGGTGGCCGATGTCGAGATCGACGCCGAGCCGGTGGCCGCCGCGCCGGTGGAACTGGAATCCGCACTGGCCGCGCCGCTGGTGGCCGTCGCCGCCGACCTGGTCGGCGTCGCGGGCGCGGCCCTGCACCGCGCGGTCGAGCACGCGAAGGCGCGGCGGCAGTTCGGCACGCCGATCGGCGCCTTCCAGGGGATCAAACACGCGCTGGCCGACAACCACGTCGGCCTGGAACGGGCGCGCAGCCTCATGTACGCGGCCGCGGCCCGGCTCGCCGATAGGGACGTGGGCGATGCCTGGACCGCCGCCGCGCTGGCCAAGGCGGCGGCCGGCGAGGCGGCGGTCAATTGCGCGCGGACCGCGGTTCAGGTGCACGGCGCGCTCGGGCAGACCTGGGAGCACGACATTCACCTCTATGTCCGGCACGCCTGGCAGGGCGCGACGATGCTGGGCGACAGTCGCGCGCTCTACCACGAGGTGGGCCGCCGGTTCGCGGGAGGCGCGGGATGACGGCGGTCGTTGACGAATTCGGCGCGTGGCTGACGGAGTTCCTGCCGAAGGACTACTACGAGAAGTATCGCGAGTACCGCTGGGACCTGCCGCTGCGGCGCGACTACCAGCGGGCCGCGTTCGAGGCCGGGTGGCTGCAACCGACCTGGCCCCGCGAGCACGGCGGCCGGTCGTTGGGCCTGCGCGACGCGATGGAGGTCCGGATCGAGGCGGCGCTGCGGTCCGCGCCCAAGCTGCCCAACGTCCAGGGGCCCGGAGTCGCGGCGCCCGGCATTCGCCAATTCGGCACGCCCGCCCAGATCGAGCGGCTGCTGGTGCCCCTGCTGCGCGGCGACGAGTGGTGGGCCTTGGGCATGTCGGAGCCCGAAGCCGGGTCCGACTTCGCCGGGCTACGCACGCGGGCCGAGCGCGACGGGGACGTCTTCCGGGTCAACGGTCACAAGATCTGGACCACCCACGCCCACGTGTCGCGCTGGTGCACGCTGTACGTCCGCACCGATCCGGATGCGCCGAAACACCGCGGTATTTCCTGCCTGATCCTCGACCTGCAATCGCCCGGGGTGCGAATCGAGCCGATCCGCATGGCCTCCATCTCAGACGAGACGTTCTGCGAGGTCTTCCTCGACGACGTCGAGGTGCCGGCGGAAAACCTGCTCGGGCCGCTCAATGGCGGCTGGAACGTCGCGTTGTCCTCGCTGCACCACGAACGCCAGATGATCTGGATCATGAACTGGGTCGAGATCAAGCGCGGGCTCGACGCCGTGCGCGAGGCGCGTCCGACCGACGACATCTGCGCCGAGCTCGGCTCGCTGCTGGCCGATGCCGAAGCGCTGCGCGCCACCGGATACCGGGCCCTGGGCAATGAACTCGCGGGTCGGCCGAGCCCCGAGGCCGACATCATGAAGCTGCTCGGATCGGTGACGTTGCAACGGGTTTGGGAACTGGCAGCCGTCGCGAAGGGACAGGATTGGGTCAGCGATCCGGATCTGCTGTTCGAACGCCAGGACGCGCTGGCCGCCACCATCTACGGCGGAACGTCGGAGGTGCAGCGGAACATCATCGCCGAGCGGCTGCTCGGGCTGCCGAAGGGATGAATCGGATGGATTACGAGCTGGGCGAGGACGCCGGACAACTCCGAAATCACTTGCGGGAGTTGATCGCCAACCACATCCCCGAAGGTTTCCTCGGCGCCTGCACCGAAAACCCGCAGGACCTCGCCACCACCGAGACATTCTGCAAGCTGCTCGCCACCGAGGGCCTGCTGGCGCTGGCGTGGCCGAAAGAACATGGCGGGGGCGGCGGTTCGGTCTGGCAGCAGACGGTGCTGCGCGAGGAGATGTGGGCCCAGCACGAGCCCCGCGGTCCGCAGTACATGGGGATCAACTGGGTCGGCCCGGCGCTGATGCGATACGGCACGGACGAGCAGAAGGCCAAGCACCTGTCGGCCATCGCGTCCGGCGACGTGATCTGGTGCCAAGGCTTTTCCGAGCCGGAGGCCGGGACCGACCTCGTCTCGCTGCGCACCCGCGCGGTGCCGGACGGGGACGGGTGGCGCATCACCGGCCAGAAGGTGTGGACGTCGTACGCCCAGATGGCATCCTGGTGCGTGCTGGCGGCATGCACCGACCCGGACGCCCCGAAGGCCAAGCGGCTCACCCTTTTTCTGATACCCATGGACCGGCCCGGGTTCACCGTGCGGCCGATCCCGTCGATGCTGGGACCGCATCACCTCAACGAGATGTTCCTCGACGGCGTGCAGGCATTCCCCGGTGACGTCCTCGGCGAGGTCGGCGACGGCTGGCGGGTGATGCGGGAGGCGCTGGCATTCGAGCGGGTCGGCATCGCGCGCTACGCGCGGTGTGAGTCCCTGCTCGACCGGCTGCAACGGCAACTCGGCGACGGCTGGGACGAGCTGCCCGAATCGATTCGCGCCCGGTGGGCCCGGGCGCTGGTCGACCTGCGGGTGGCCAGGCTGCTCGCGTACCGGGCGATCTCGCTGCAGGACGACCCGTCGGCGGGTGCGGCGGCCAGCGCGGCCCGCATCGCCACCACCACGTGCGATCAGCAGGTCGCCGAGCTGCTGTTCGACGTGCTGGGCCCGTCCGCGCTGGACAGCGGCGCGTCGGCGCCCCTGCACGGGGCGATCGAAGACCATTGGCGCTACGCACAGGCCGCCACCGTGGCATCGGGCACCATCGAGGTGCAGCGAATGCTGGTGGCACGCGACGTTCTCGGAGGAAGTCGGTGAAAACCGAACTGCCACAAGACATCAGCGACTTCGCCGCCGTCGCCACCAAACGGCTGGCCCGCCTGGGCGGCCCCCCGGCGGCGCTGCGCGCCGAGACGGACGACGGCGTACGCGACGCGGCGCGGACCGCCCTGCGCGACGTCGGCGCGTTCGAGCTCGACGTGCGGTCGGAGTCGGACGACCTGCTTGCCGCCGCGGTGCTCTGCCTGGCCGCCGGCGCGAACGCGCTCCCCTACCCCGTCGTGGAGGAGCTGCTGGCGATCGACGGCGCCCGACTAAGCCTGGTCAATCCCGAGGCGCCGCGCATCGACCACGGCGACCTGCCCGGCGATTGGATCGCCGCCGACCTGGACGGCACGCGGTACCGCCCACAACCGGGGTTGCGGACCAACGCCAAGCTGGGGCCGTTTCTGGTGCCGGCCACCTTGAGCGCACCCGACGGAACCGTTCCGGCCAACGACGTTAACCTTCATCTCGTGCTGGGATCATGGCGGATTCTGGGAGCTCTGCAGCAATCGCTGCACATCGTCACCGAACACGTGCGCGCGCGGGTCCAGTTCGGCCAGCCGCTGGCCGACTTCCAGGCCGTCAGGTTCGCGGTCGCCGACGCCGCGGTCGGCGTGCGTGGCCTTCACGAGCTCGCGAAGTACACTATCTGTCGGCCGGAATCGCTTCCGGCGCAGGTCCATTCGGCCGACGCGCTCGTCCTGCGGTACAAGGCAGCCGACACCGCGCGGCAGGTGCTGCGGACCTCGCACCAACTTCTCGGGGCGCTGGGCTTCTGCGACGAGTCCGACGTCAGCGTGCTTGACCGCCACACCCAACCGCTGATCCGGTTGCCGCTGGGCGCCGAGGCGCTCGCGCTGCGGCTGATACCCGACGTCCGGGACGGTTACCTGGAGACGTTGTTTTCCGGGCCGGTGCCGGCGTGAGCACCGAGCAGGTCGCGTCCGAGGCGGCCCCCGATCCGCTGGAGGAAGGGATCCCGTTCGGGATCAAACTCCAGCAGCTGGCCGAGGAACGCCCCGACGCCAAGGCGGTGACGGTTGTCGCGCTCGACGGCACCGCGAGCACGCTGACGTTCGGTGAACTCGACGCCCGCGCCAACCAGTGGGGCCGGGCGCTGGCGGCCGACGGCGCTGGGGTGGGATCCCTTGTGGCGCTGGCGATCCCGAATTCGCAGCACCTGATGCTCGCGGCGCTGGGCTGCTGGAAGATCGGGGCGGTTCCCGTCCCCATGCACTGGGACCTGCCCGAGTGGGAACGGGACCGGGTGCGCGAGGTCATCGGACCCGCGGTGGTCGTCGACGAAAAGACCCGGTGGGAGTTGGATGCCCGGGCGGCCGCCGAGTCCGAAAGGCCGCTGCCCCCAGTCGTTTCTCCCAATGCCAACGGCATCTGCAGCAGCGGCTCGACCGGCGTGCCGAAGGTGATCCTCAGCCTCGCGCCGTCGGTGTGGACCCCGCAGCACGGGGAGCCATTCCTGTCGAACTGGACGCCGGTGGCCCAGCCGCAGACGATCATGGTGCCCGCGCCGATGTATCACACCAACGGCTTCGCCACGTTCTTCTTCCTGCTGACCGGTGACCATCTGGTGGTGCTCGAAAAGTTCGACGCGGCCCTCGTTTTGGATGTTATCGAGCGCTTCCGGATCACCAACTTCACGGCCACGCCGACGATGCTGGCGCGGATCGCCGCGCGGCCCGACGTCCGGCAGCGCGACCTGTCCAGCGTCGTCTTCGTCCTGCAGGGCGCCGCGGTGATGCCGCCGTCGCTCATGCGCACCTGGTTCGAGCTGCTGAGCCCGGAGCAGATCGTGTCGGCGTACGGCATGACCGAGAACCTGGGACTCACCGCGCTGCGCGGCGACGAGTGGCTCGCCCATCCGGGCAGCGTCGGCCGCGGCTTCCGGGACACCGAGATCCGCATTCTCGACGCCGGAAGGATACCGCTGGGCCCCGGTGAACACGGCGAGATCTATATCCGGTCACCGATGGCCGCGGGATCGCGATACCTGGGCGGGGCGCCGCCCCTGCCGTCGACCGAGGACGGCTTCCGCTCCGCCGGCGACATCGGGTATCTCGACGAGGACGGCTACCTCTACATCGTCGACCGCCGCGTCGACATGATCGTCACCGGCGGCGCCAATGTCTTTCCGGCGGAGGTGGAGTCGGCGCTGGCGGGCCATCCGGGCATCGCGGACGTGGTCGTCATCGGGCTTTCCGACGCGCAATGGGGGCGCCGCGTGCATGCGGTGGTCCAGCTCGCCGACGGGGTTCACCTCACCGAAGAAGATGTGATCGAGTACGCGAAAAGCCGGCTCGCCCACTACAAGGCGCCCAAGACCGTCGAGTTCGTCGATGCGATCCCCCGCACCGCGGCCACCAAGGTCAATCGTTCGGCGATGATCGAGGCCCGCGGCGGTTAAGTCCTGGCAGGACCGCTAGCCGGCGCCGTCCGCGGGGCACATGTACTTGTCCGGGAACCTCACACACCCCGGCGGCAGCGGCTGATCCGGGCGATTACCGCCGACACCGTTCGGCACGACGTGCATCCACCCGCGATCCTGGCACAGGAACGAGTCCCCACCCCAGCCACCGGGGCGGACCGTGCCGTTGACGCACGGGTCCGCGTGCGCCACCGCGGGAACGCCGACGAACACCGAGACGATCACGGAGGAAACCGCGACGACGACCGCCCTCATAACCCATTGATGCTAGTCCCATTGCGGCATTTCGGAGCCGGATCCTTCGCCCGCTCTAACGAGGCGCAGAGCCGGCTCAAAGCCCATACAGAGCCGCGGCTGAGAAATTGTGAGCGTCGTTCATCGGGGGCGAGACGGGGTCGTGACCATGAGGAACCTTGCCCTGCCCGCGGCAATCGCCGTGTTAGTCGCCGCCGGATCGCTGGCGCCCGCGCCGGCCAGAGCCGACATCGATTTCTACTGCAGGCCGGGATGCTGGGGCGCGGCGGCGGGGTCCCTGTCGACCGGAGAAGAATCGATCCGGCTCAACTACCGGACCCGGCACGAGGCGGAGGATGCCGCCGTCCTGTGGTGCGACGTCAAGGGAAAGACGAACGACTGCGAGGTGCTCGCGTCGGGGCTGGGTTGTTTCTCGATCGCGGAGAGCAGCGACGGGAAGGTGCTGGCGGGGCGACAGGCGCTCACCCAGGACGCGGCCGACGCGGCGGCCCTGGACGGCGCCGGCCCCGGGTCGACGGTCGACCTGCGCGACTGCAACGGCTGACCTTCCCGCGGATCCCGCCATGCGCGGTAACCTCATTCTCATGGCTGAACCGACCGAGGATGCCGAAGTCACGCGCGGCGACCGCTTTATCAAGACGGCCGTCGCGATTCTTGGCGAAACCGGACGCACCGACTTCACCGTGCAGGAGGTCGTCGCGCGCTCCAAAACCTCGCTTCGGGCCTTCTACCAGCACTTCAGCAGCAAGGACGAGCTTCTGCTCGCGCTGTTCGACAGGACCATCGCGCAATCGGTGCAGGGCTGGCGCGCCGAGATCAATGGGCTGGACAGCACCGCCGCGCTGAAGCTGATGATCGACCGCGTCAGCCAACAACCGGAGTCGAGCACACAGGACAGCCTCAACAGGGCGTTGAGCCTGTACAACCAGCATCTGGCCGAAACCCGCCCCCGCGAATACACCCGCGTCCTGTCCCCCATGCATCAATTGATTCGCGACATCGTGGGGCAGGGCATCACGGAAGGGGTCTTCAACCCCGGACTCGACGTCGGGGCCGCGGCCGCGATCGTCATGCAGACCATCATGGGCGCCCAGCGGTTGCACTGGCTCGGCACCGAGTTGATCGGCAAACCGATCGACGCCGGCCAGCTGTATGACTACTGCAGCCGCGCGCTCGGCATCCGGGAGACCGACGAGGAGTCGGCCACCCCGTCGCTGGCCGAGCTGTTCGCGCAAATCGGCCTGCGGCCGGGCACCCACAACGGCGAGTTCGCGATGACGATGCCGGTCAGCCCCAACGTGGTCAACACCTCCGGCGCGCTGCAGGGCGGCTTGATCGCCACGCTGGTCGACGTGGCGGGCGGCCAATACGGCCTGGATTTCCTGCAGCAGGGCACCACCATGACCACCGCCGACCTCTTCGTCCGCTACCTGCGCCCGATTCGGCAGGGCATGGCGCGCGCGGTCCCCCGGATGCTGCGGTCCGGTCGCCGCGCGATGGTCATGCAGGTCGACATCTACGGCGACGGCGACGAGCTCGCCGCCACCGCGACCGTGAATTTCGCGATCATCAACGGAACGACGCCGACCGGCCTCCAGCCCGACATCTAGGTCGCGGTACTCCTTGCCGCGCGGAAGTGGTAACGTCATTACCATATATCGAGAACCCCAGACTTCTCCCTAGGAGATCGCAATGCCGTCTCGCGAACTTCCCTTCCCCGTGTTCGACGCCGACAACCACATGTACGAGCCGCAGGAGGCGCTGACCAAGTACCTCCCGGACAAGCGCAAGAACGTGATCGACTACGTCCAGGTTCGCGGCCGCACCAAGATCGTGGTGCGCGGCCACATCAGCGAGTACATCCCCAACCCGACGTTCGAGAAGGTCGCCCGCCCCGGCGCCCAGGAGGATTACTTCCGCCACGGCGCGCAGGGCAAGAGTTACCGCGAGATCCTTGGCGAGCCAATGAAGGCCATCCCCGCCTTCCGTGAGCCGGGCGCTCGGCTGGAGGTCATGGACGAACTCGGCATCGACTACGCGCTGATGTTCCCGACCCTGGCCAGCCTGGTCGAGGAGCGCATGAAGGACGACCCCGAGATGACCCACGACGTCATCCACGCGCTCAACCAGTGGATGCACGAGCAGTGGACGTTCAACTACGAGGGACGCATCTTCGCCACTCCGGTGATCACCCTGCCGATCGTCGACCGCGCGCTGGAAGAGCTCCAGTGGTGCCTGGAGCGCGGCGCCCGCACCGTGCTGGTGCGCCCGGCGCCGGTGCCCGGTTACAAGGGCAGCCGCTCGTTCGGCCTCGAGGAGTTCGACCCGTTCTGGCAGGCGTGCATCAAGGCCGAGATCCCGGTCTCGATGCACGCCTCCGACAGTGGCTACTCCGAGTTCGCCAACGTGTGGGAGCCGGGCGACGAGTTCCTGCCGTTCAAGCCGACCGCGTTCCGCAGCTTCGCGATGGGCCATCGTCCCATCCTGGACGCGATGGGCGCGCTGGTGTGCCACGGTGCGCTGTCGCGCAACCCGGAGTTGCGGATCCTTTCCATCGAAAACGGCGCGGATTGGGTGCCGGACCTCTTCAAAGGCCTCAAGGGCGTCTACAAGAAGATGCCGCAGTCGTTCAGCGAGGACCCGATCGAGGCGTTCAAGCGCTGCGTCTACATCACCCCGTTCTGGGAGGACCGCTTCACCGAGATCGTCAAGATGGTGGGCACCGACCGGGTGCTGTTCGGGTCGGACTGGCCGCATCCCGAGGGCCTGAAAGACCCCATCAGTTTCGTCGACGAGCTGACCGACTTCGACGAGGAAGACGTCGCCAAGATCATGGGCGGCAACCTGATGAAGCTGATGAAGGTCTCCTCGAAGAAGCCCGTTTCAGCCTGAGCGTGGGGCCCGTTCCCGGCCTGTGATGACGCCGCGAGCGGCAGCCGTTAGCAAACTGTTGCCGCCGGCGCCTGACGCGCGTTGATAATCTGGGTATAGAACTGTGCGGACGTCAGGTATTTCGACGGGTTATATGACTCTGGTTATGGCTCCGCAGACGGATTCCCGGAGAGGGGACGACCGGGTGGTCGCCGAAAAGGACTGGGACAGAACCGTTGGTGCGGCCGACGAGGTTCGGCGCATCTTCGAGCATGTCCCGACAATGCTGGTCGGCCTGCAGGGGCCAGACCACCGGTTTGTCGCGGTCAACGCGGCCTATCGGAGCTTCAACCCGACGGGCAATCCCGTGGGAAAGCTTGCGCGCGAGGTCTTCCCCGAGCTCGAGAGCCAGCAGATCTACCAAATGTTCGACCGGGTCTACGCAACCGGCGAACCGCAAACCGGCACGGAATGGCGGCTGCAAGCCGACTATGACGGATCGGGAATCCAGGAAAGGTTTTTCGACTTCGGCGTCACACCTCGGCGTGGGGACGACGGATCGATCGAGGGTGTGCAGATCATCTTCGACGACGTCACCGACCGGGTGCGTGCACGGCTGGCGGCCGAGGAGCGAATCGAGGAGCTGTCCGAGCGCTACCGCAGCGTCCGCGATTCGGCCACCGTTATGCAGCAGGCGTTACTGGCCCCGTCGGTGCCGATCGTTCCCGGCGCCGACGTCGCCGCGGAGTACCTCGTCGCCGCGGAGGACACCGCGGCCGGTGGCGACTGGTTTGACGCGATGGCCCTTGGTGATCGGCTGGTTCTTGTCGTGGGCGATGTCGTGGGCCACGGCGTCGAAGCCGCGGCGGTGATGTCGCAATTGCGCACCGCGCTGCGCATGCAGATTTTTTTGGGCCACAGCATCGTTGAAGCGCTCGAGGCGGTCGACCGTTTTCACGAACAGGTCCCGGGGTCGAAGTCGGCCACCGTGTGCGTCGGTTCGCTCGATTTCGCCACCGGCGAATTCCAGTACTGCACAGCGGGACACCCTCCGCCGCTGTTGGTGAGCGCCGGCGCGAGCTCCCGGTACGCGGCGCCGACGGGTGCGGGTCCCCTCGGCAGCGGCACCGGATTTCCGGTGTGCACCGAAGTGCTCGAGGTGGGCGACGCGGTCCTGCTGTATTCCGACGGCCTGATCGAACGTCCCGGCCGTCCGCTGGGCGCCAGCACCGCGGAATTCGCCGAGCTCACCGCTAACATTGCCGCCGGCAGCCGTGGTTTCGTCATCGGCGCGCCGGGCCGGCCGATCGACCGCATCTGTTCGGAGACACTGGAATTGCTGCTCCGGTCGACGGGCTACAAGGATGACGTCACATTGCTGGCGGCGCAACGGCGCACACCGCCCGAACCGCTGCGGATCACGCTGGACGCGACGATTCATGCCGCGCGAGCCGTCCGCGCCGAGCTTCGTGAGTGGCTGTCCGAAGTCGGTGCCGACCTCGACGACATCTGTGACATCGTCCACGCGGTCTCGGAGTTCGTCGAGAACGCGATCGAGCACGGGTACGCGACAACGGCTTCCGACCGGCTTTCGAAATGGATCGTGGTCGAGGCCGCGCTGGCCGGCGACGGCAACTTGCACGCCTCGGTTGTCGACCAGGGTCGGTGGAAGGACTACCGCGAGGGCGAGGGGGGCCGCGGGCGCGGACTGGCGATGGCCGAAGCACTGGTTGACAAGGCTCAGGTCACCCATGGTGACGATGGGACGACGGCCAGCCTGACGCATCGACTGTCGCGGCCGGCGAACTTCATCACCGAGACGACCGTCAGCCGGTCAACCCGCCAACGCCCCGCCAGTTCCGAATTCGTCTCGATGGTCGGCGAGGCCGGCCGCATCGTGGTCAGCGGGGATGTCGACTCGACCACCGCATCCACCCTGGACCGCCAGATCGCGGTCGAAAGCCGTTCCGGCATAGCGTCGTTGACGGTTGACCTCAGCGGGGTGACCCATCTCGGGTCGGCGGGCGTCAGCGCCCTGGCGGCCGCCCGCGACCGGGCCCAAACGCAGGGTGGTGGCCTCGTGCTGGTGGCCGCGCCCGGAACCCCGGCGCATCACGTGTTGTCGCTGGTCCAAATGCCGGTGGCCAACAACGATCCGTAGGTCGGTCAGCGCCCCTGGCCGTGCCGAACCTGGTTGAACGGCACCCCGCGGTCGGCGGCGTACTCCCGGGGGAATCCGAGCACCCGTTCCCCGATCACGTTGCGGGCCATCTCGGTGGTGCCACCGCCGATGGCGACATTCTGCCGGGACAGGTACCGCAGTCCGGCCTCCAGGCCATCACCGACTTCCCCAACCACACCGGCGCTTCCGGTGATCGCCAACGCCGTGTCCATGTCGATGGTCACCGTCTCGGAGTGAAAGAGCCTGATGAGGGTTCCCGCGGCCGGGGGCAGCACGCCATCGCGAACATTGCGGTACACGTGATCGATCAGCTGCTCGCCCACCGCGCGCTGCACGAGCACCCGGCCGGCCATCTCGTGGACTCGTTCGTTGTCGGCCTGCCCCATCTTCTCGGCGAGGGCGACATAGTCGACCGGCGTGGTGTGGCCGCCTTCGTGGCCGGCGCCGCTGGCGAACTCCGAACCTTGCCCAACCGCCCGGCGCTCGTGGTACAGCTGGCGCGAGGCGACCGCCCAGCCCCCGTTGACCTCGCCGACGACGGCGTCGTCGCCGACGTCCACCCCGTCGAGGAACTCCTCGCAAAACTCGGTGGACCCGCTCAGCATGGTGATGCGCCGCAACGTGATTCCCGGGTGGCCGATGGGCACCAGGAACATGGTCAGGCCTTCGTGCTTGGGCGCGTCCCAGTCGGTGCGCGCCAGGCACAATCCGTAGTCGGCGGCGAAAGCGCTTGTGCTCCAGGTCTTTGCGCCGTTGATGATCCAACGGTCACCCTGGCGCTCGGCCCGGGTGATGACACCGGCCAGGTCCGACCCGCCGCTGGGTTCCGACAGTAGTTGCACCAGGACCTCGTCGCCGCGCAGGGCGGCGGCGATGTGGCGCTTCTTCTGGTCCTCGGTACCGGTGTCGAGCAGGGTGGCGCAGCAGATGGTGAACGTCGGGGTGTTGAGGATCAGCGGCATCTCGTAGCCGAGGGATTCGGCGTCGAACGCCTTCTGGTATTCGTAGTCCAGGCCCAGGCCACCGTACTCACGGGGAAAGCAGATACCGGCGAATCCCCCTTCGTAGAGCCGCTTTTGCAGTTCGCGGGCCCGGCTCCAGGATCTCTCGTCGTCGCGCGGCGCGGGCGGCGGCGCCTCGGGGTCGATGGCGGGCAGGTTGTCCGCCAACCACACTCGGGCGCGCGCGGCGAATTCGGCAACCGACTCAGAGGGCGTCGTCATCGGGAGTTCGTCACCGATCGGGCCGCTCGCTCCGCCTCGTATACCCTCAGGTTGTGCTCCTCGGGTGTGCCAAACATGGAGCGGTACAACGTGACCCGCCTCAGGTACAGGTGCAGGTCGTGTTCCCAGGTGACGCCGATGCCGCCGTGCATCTGCACGCAGGCCTGAACGATCCGGCCCGCCATCTCGCCGACATACGACTTGGCGATGCTCGCCGACAGGCCCGCTTTCGGCGAGCGCGCGGCAACGTCGGTGACCGCCGCCGAGGTGGTGGCACGGCACGCTTCCAGCCACAACTTCATGTCGGCGAACCCGTGTTTGAGGACCTGGTAGGACGCCAGCGGGCGGCCGAATGTGTGCCTGTCCAGCGCCCATTGGACGGTGAGGTCGAACACCGTTTGCAGGATGCCGACCACCTCGGCGCACTGCAGCACCTGGGCGAGCTGGCTCTGCCGCCCGATCATGGCGGCGGCCTCGGTCGGACCACCGACCGCGGCGGACCGTTCGACGACCACCCCGGCGAAATCCACCCTGGCGTATTGCTTGACCAGGTCGACCGACTGCTGCGCCGCGATCCGAACACCCGGGGCGTCGGTTGGCACCAGGAACTGGCGAATGCCGTCGTCGCACCGCGCCACGACCAACAACACCCCACTTTGCGCGCCCGCCTCCACGCGGTCCTTGGCGCCGTCGATGCGGAAGCCCGCCTCGGTCAGGGTGGCCGTCACCGACGGATCCAGCGGTGCCCAGCCCCGGCCCGGCTCGCAAACCGCCCACGACGCGACGGTTTCACCGGACATCAGCGATTCGATGGTCTCGGCGTGCGCCTGCGGATCCGGGCACTCGGCGAGCGCCGCGAGCACGACGCTGACCGGATACAGCGGTCCGGGCGCCACCGTCTTGCCGAGCTGCTCGGCGACCATGGCCAGGTCCACCACGCCGCTGTCCGAGACGCTGCCGCCGCCCAATTCCTCCGGAACGAGGAGGGCCGTCCAGCCGAGTTCGGCGGCGCGCCGCCACCACGCCGGGTCGAAGGACAGTCCCGCGGCGTGCAGTTCGCGGACGCGGCTCAGCGGCGCTTCTTTTTGCAGAAAGGCCTGGGTTGTGGAAGCGAAGAGTATCTTTTCGGGAGAGTCGACAGCGGTCATGATGCCGGAAGATTCGGGAGGAAGTGTGGGTGGTTGATCATCCGCCTGGTCGGTTCTCGTCGGAGTTCGCTGGGGATTCTGATGTTAGCAATGAGCAGTACGGTAAGAGATACCGGAGTCCAATCGATAATGACCATGACGAGCGGTAATCGCGGTGGCTGAGGCGCACGAAACGCCCGATCATTCGATCGCATCGGAGGCCGACGCCCAGGCGTTGCTCGACGAGGCCGAAGCGGAGGCCGCCGCGGCCGAAGCCCTTGCCGCAGCGGCCCGGGCCCGCGCCCGCGCCGCCCGGCTGCGACGCGAGGCCCTCGGCCTGCCGGACCCCGACGACTACGACGACGCGGACGAGGATTACGCCGAAGACGAGGACGACGCGGACGGCGAAGACGACTACGAGGACGACGAAGAATACGGCGAGGCTTGGGAAGAGGACGAGGAGTCCGTAGCCGAGCAAGCCCGATGGCGACGACGGATGCCGATGCTCGCCGCCATTGCCGCCGTCATCGGCATCATCGCTTTCGCCGGCTCCAGCGCGTACATGGTCGTTCAACATCGCGACACCACCCGGCAGCAACAGCGGGAAGCGGCGTTCGTCGCCGGGGCCAAGCAGGGTGTCCTCAATATGATCTCGCTGGACTTCAACAAGGCCAAAGCCGATGTTCAGCGCGTGATCGACGGGTCGACCGGCGAATTCCAGGCCGATTTCCAGCAGCGGGCCAACGACTTCATTTCGGTGGTCATCGCATCGAAGGCGGTCACGGAAGGAACGGTGCACGCCGCCGCCCTCGAGGCCCTCAACGGCAACTCGGCGGTGGTATTGGTCTCGGCGACATCGCAAGTCACCAATTCCCCGGCCGGAAAGGACGAACCACCGCGAATGTGGCGCCTCAGGGTAACGGTTGCCGACGTCGGCGGGAAGTACAAGATGTCGAAAGTTGAGTACGTGCCGTGACCGAAGACGTGCGCGACATCGATTCGGCCGGAACGGAACCCAGCTCCGACCCGGCCGAAGAAGACTCCGTGACCGAGGAGCCCACCGCCGACGGGGTCGACGACGAGGCCGCCGAGGCCGAAGCCGACGACGAGGTCGACGCCGCGCCCGTCGAGCGCCGGCGCCGAACGCTCTCGCCCAGGACGCGCAAGGTCATTGCGGCGGTACTGGTGGTGCTCCTGCTGATCTCGGGCGGCGTGGCGACGTGGCTGTACTTCGACTGGTACCGGCCCGACCAGCAGACCGATGCGACCGTCGCCCGCTCGGTGGCCAGCGCCGCCTCGGATGCCACGACCGCGGTGCTGTCCTATTCGTCCGACTCGCTCGACCAGGACTTCGCCGCCGCCAAGTCACACCTCGGCGGGGAATTCCTTTCGTATTTCGACCAATTCAGCCAGCAGACCGTCGCCCCGCTGGCCAGGCAGAAGTCGATGAAAACCAAGGCCAAGGTGACCGGCGCCGCGGTATCCGAACTGCAGCCCGATTCGGCCGCCGTCCTGGTTTTCGTCGATCAGGTCACCACGACCAAGGACAGCGCCCAACCGTCCGTGGCAGTCAGCAGCATCCTGGTGCGGATGTCCCGGATCAACGGCAAATGGCTGATCACCAAGTTCACTCCGGTCTAGGCCCGGCCACTACATGGCGAACACGCGGCGCAGCGACTGAGCGTGCAGCGCCCGGTTCTCCTCGGACACAATCCAATCGGGGACCAGCGAATCGAAGCCGTTGAATGTCGCTGCGATAACGTGCAATTCGGTGTGGACGTAGGCATGCAATAGCCGGTTGGCATAGTCGATGGCTTCGTCGCGGCACGGGTCGATCTCGGAGCAACTGACGAACGTGGGCGGCAGCCCCTCGAGGTTGGCCCGGTGCGCGGGAACGTGTTGACCGCTCGCGGTCGTGTGGCCGAGGTAATGGCCCCAGGCCCGGCTCACGGCCGGACCGTTGAGACCCGGCGTGCGCTGGAACTCCCGCCGCGACGGGGTGGCATCGGAATCGAGCATTGGCTGATGCAGGATCTGCACCAGCACCGGCGGCCCTTCCTCGTCGAACATGCGCTGGGTCAGGCTCGCGACCAGCGCCGCACCCGCGTCCCGGCCCATCACCGCGATGCGGCCGGGGTCGACGTCCAGGCCGGCGCTGTTGTCGACGGCGTAGCGCATGGCCGCATCCACGTCGTCCAGCGCGGCCGGACATGGGTTTTCGGGTGCGAGCCGGTAGTCGACTGAAACCAGAAGGCAGTCGGCGGCACGGGCCAGCTCCACGCAATGGGCGTGATCGGTGTCGAGGTTTCCCGTCACGAAGCCACCGCCGTGGGCGTAGACCACCAGGGGCGCCCGAGATCCCGTGCCCCCGCGATACAGACGAATACCCAGCTGTTGGCCGTCCGGGCCGGCGATGGATCGCGATTCCACGGTGACACCGTCGGTTTCGGCGGCCGCGGCCCGCTCGGCCGCCCGCGCATTGGCCTCTTTCCGCTCGGCCGCCAGCGTCTCGGCACGGAACTCGACGACGCCCAGCTCGATCGCCGCGTCCCGCAGCACCGGGTCGAGCCGGTTAAGACCTTGCGGCCGCATCGTGTTGGTCTGCGTCAGATCGGCCACCGCGTCACCGTTCTCCGGGAAGCGCCTTCACGGTCGCCGGTAGCCCGTAGAGAGCCGTCGCGTTGCCGCGCATGATTCGCTCGCGTTGGTCGGCGGGGAATCGGTTGATCGCATAGGTCGGCGCGTCGTAGCTCCAGTGCGGATAGTCCGTCGAGAACATCAGGTTGTCGCCGAGGTCCATCATCTCCAGGTACTCGCGGAACTGCACGGTGTCGACGTCTTCCAGCGGCTGGGTGGTGAACCGGACGTGTTCGCGCACATATTCCGACGGGCGCCGACGCACGTGGGGCAGGTCACCGCGGCGCGCCTCCCAGATCCGGTCCATCCGCGACATCACCGGCATCGCCCAGGTGAAGCCACCTTCGACGAAGACCACCCGCAAGTCCGGGTGCCGATCGAACGCGCCGTCGAACACCAGGCTCATCAGGTGCGAGACGTACAGCAGCGGCCAGGAGGCGAAGAAGTCGTGCCAGTGCGCGGGGTTGCCGACCGGATACAGCGGGATCAATTCGAAAGGCGTCTGACCCATCAAATGGGTGGCGATGGGGAACCCGTTGCGCGCGGCCGCCTCGTAGAGCGGATCGAAATGCGGGTTGCCGAAAGGGATTCCACGAGTCTGCGGCGTCATCAGCACCTGGGCCATGTACGGGTGTCCCGCCCACCGTTCCACTTCGCGGGCGGCCCGCTCCGGGGTCTGCGCGCTGACGCTGATCGACCCGCGCCAGCGGCCGTGCCAGTTGTACTTGTCCAGCCAGACGTCGGCGAGCCAGTCGTTGTAGGTCGACTTGAGCACGTGTTCGGCCTGCGGCAGTTGCGCGTCGCACATCGGCTCCAGCGTCGCGATGCTGACCCCGGCATCGAGCAGCAACTGCTTGGCGGCGAAATCCGGGTCGCTGCCGGCGACTCCGCCATTGGGCGGCCACGCGTCCATGCGCAACGACGACGTCTTGTACGAATCGGGGGTGTCATAGAAATGCGGGACGGGGCTGACGGCGTTGCCCGTCGGCCAGATCTTGTCCACCCATTCGGCGGGCGCGTAGGACTTGAGCACATCGGCCGAGACCGGCAATGGGTGCACATCGGTGTCGACGATGGTGACCGCTATCTCGTCCTCTTGACCGGTTGGCGAGTCAAGTCGCTCGATCGTCGTCATCAGACACGCTCCTTCAGCCCGTAGAGCTCACTGGCGTTGCGCCACAACACCTTGTCACGCTGGCCGGCATCCAGCCCCTCGGCGATCGCGTCCGGCGCCGAGGTGGACCAGTGCGGGTAGCTCGATCCGTACATCAGCAGGTCGGACTTGCCGGTGAAGTCCATCCAGCGCCGCACCGCATCGGCCTCCGTCGGCCCGTCGAAGGCCGACGAGCAGAACCGGACGTGGCCGGGCAGGTACTCGCTGGGATAGCGGTCCACCCAGGGCGTCTGATCGCGCATCGACAGCCAGAACGTGTCCAGCCGCCACATCAGCGGGGTGAGGATGTCATAGCCGCCGTCGGCGAACACGAATTTCAGACCGGGGTGCCGGCCGAACACGCCCTCGATGATGAGCGTGGCCAGGTGCACGAAGTAGTTCAGCGGCATGAACGCCGCGTATCCCGGGTAGGTGTGCGCGTGCCCGGCGAAGGTGGGCGGGTGGTCGACCCCGTTGCCGCCGTTGATGTGCACCGCGACCGGGAGCCCGTGCGCGGCGGCGGCCTCCCAGATGGGCTCGAACATCGGTTTGCCGTACGGCTCGCGCGACTGCATCGGGACGCCGACCTGCACCAGCTTCGGGTGACGGGCGAGGCGCTCGATCTCGGCGACCGCACCCCGGACGTCCTCGGGGTTGACCCGGATGGTGCCCCGGAATCGGTCGCTGCGGTCGGGCTCGAGCCAACGGTCGAGCAGCCAGTCGTTGACCGCGGCGCAGATCCGGCTGTTGAGCAGGTAATCGGCGATGTTGCCCCGCGTCAGCGGGTTGAGGATCGCGTAATTGACACCCATGTCATCGAACAGGTGCCGGCTCACGGTCTGCGGATCCGAACCCGGGTAGTGCTCGCCGTAGAGGTCCTCCCGGTAGTCGCCGCCGGGAGCCTGATACCACTGCTGCTCGACGTCGGGGATCGACCGCAGCTGGTGCGCGGCCGGGAGATAGCGGCGTATCTCGGCGTTGGAGCGGAAGTGCGGTTGCACGCATGCGTCGATGATCATGCGGTCAGATACACCTCCCCGTCGGCGACGTCGACCGGGTAGGTGCGGACGCGACGCCGCGGATCGGCGACGTTTTGACCGGTGGTGATGTCGAATTCCCAATTGTGCCAAGGGCATCGAACGATCTGGCCGTCACGAACCCGGCGCATCCCGTCCGGCGATTCGGGGGCCGGTTCGTTGGTGCCGCCGATCAGGCCGAGGCACAACGGGGCGCCCTCGTGTGAGCAGTAGTTGACGATCGCGTAGAGCTCACCGCGCACGTTGTAGACGCCCACGCCGAACTTTCCGACGTCGACCAGTTTCATACCGCCGGGCGGCAGCTCGTCGAGCGTGCACACGAATCGCCGGTTGGGCACTTGGGAATCACCGCCTCCTCGGGTCAATACTGTGCGCATTACGGTAAAGACCACAAGCCGTTGGGCTTCGTTGCTATTTATATTATGATAGCGATATTCCCTCGGCACACGTATCCGCCCTTACCGGTGGCTCAGGAGGAGCGCGAATGACGCTCGGCACGGACCCGGACGGCCAGCCCGTCACCCTCGACCTCACCGGGGAAACCAGCCCCTACCCGTTCTTCGAATACATGAGGCGCACGGATCCGGTCTGGCACGGTTCCCTGGCGGACCACTCGCAGATGCCGGAGGAGCTGCGGCCGAACGACGAATGGGTCCTGTTCGGCTACGACGGCCTGTTTCAGGCGTTTCGCGACGACCGCGTCTTCACCTCGGCGAGCTACGACAAGACCATTGGATTGGTGATGGGCCACACCATCCTTGCGATGGGCGGCAAGGAACACCACGACCATCGCAGCCTGGTGGCCAAGGCCTTTCGGGCCACCGCGCTGGAACGGTGGGAGCCGTCGGTCATCGGGCCGGTGTGCGACCGGCTGATCGACGAGATCAAGAATGAAGGCCACGCCGACCTCGTCAAGGCGCTCACGTTCGAATTTCCCACCCGGATCATCTCCGTGCTGCTCGGGCTGCCCCCTGAGGATCTCGACATGTTCCGGCGTTTGTCGCTCGACCTGATCTCGATTCCGACCGACATCGTGGCGGGGCTCAACGCGGCGGCGGAGCTGCACGGCTACTTCCTCGATCAGGTGGAGCAGCGGCGCCGCAAGACCACCGACGACATCATCGGCGACCTGGTGGCCGCGGAGATCGACGGCGAGAAGCTCAGCGACGAGGCGATCATCGCGTTCCTGCGCCTGCTGCTGCCGGCCGGCCTGGAAACCACGTATCGCTCGTCGGGCAACCTGCTGTACCTGCTGCTGACCCACCCCGAACAGCTGGCGATGGTCCAGCGGGACCGGTCCCTGATCCCGGCCGCGATCGAGGAGGGCCTGCGGGTGGAAACTCCGCTGACGATGGTCATGCGGACCACCACCCGGGAAATCGAGATAGGCGGCAAGGCAATCCCGGCCGACGCCCAGGTCGACATGTGTATGGGCTCGGCCAACCGGGACGAAAGCCGTTGGCCCGACCCCAACACCTTCGACATCCACCGGCCGCGTCACGCCCACATCGCCTTCGCGGCCGGCATCCACATGTGCCTCGGCATGCACCTGGCGCGGCTGGAAACGAGGGTCATGCTGAACAGCCTTTTCGACCGGGTCAAGGATCTGGCGTTGCTGCCCGACGACGGAAGCGGCGAGGAGTCCCGTATCGTCGGGCTCACCTTCCGGTCGCCCAACAAGCTTCCGGTCACCTTCGCCCCGGCCGCATGAGAAGCCGGGCCGCGATCCTGCACGACGTCGGCGGGCCGTGGTCCGTCGAGGAATTCGAGTTGGACCCGCCGCGCGCCGGCGAGGTGCTGGTTCAGCTGGCCGCGGCCGGGTTGTGCCACTCCGACGACCACATCCTCAAGGGCGACATGTCGGCGCCCAACGAGGTGATGCGATCCCTCGGCCTGCCGACCATGTTCCCGATGATCGGTGGCCATGAGGGGTCGGGCATCGTGCGTGAAGTCGGGCCGGGCGTAACCGATTTCGAGCCGGGCGACCACGTGGTGATGTCGTTCGTCGCGGTGTGCGGGCAGTGCCGCTGGTGCGCGACGGGCGTCGAGTACCTCTGCGACGTCGGCATCGGCACCATGATCCCGGGGATGCCCACCGACGGCACCTTTCGCCACCACACCGCCGACGGTCGAAACCTGGGCCACATCGCCAAGGTCGGTGCGTTCGCGCAACACACGGTGGTGTCGACGAATTCGCTCGTGAAGATCGAGCCGCACCTGCCGCTGGCGCCCAGCGCGCTGCTGTCGTGCGCCATCCCGACCGGCTACGGTTCCGTCGCGAACCGCTCCAACATGCGCGCGGGCGACACCGTCGTCGTGATCGGCGTCGGCGGCATCGGCACCGGCGCGATCCAGGGCGCCCGGATCAACGGCGCCGCACAGATCGTCGCCGTGGATCCCGTTGAGTTCAAACAGAAATCGGCGTTGCAGTTCGGCGCGACGCACAGCGCCGCAAACGTGGCCGAGGCTTTGGACCTGGTGCGCGGCCTCACCTACGGGGTGATGGCCGACGCCGTGGTGGTGTCGCCGTCGCTGATCACCCCGGAGGACGTGCGCGACGCGGTGCAGCTCACCCGCAAGGGCGGGACCTGCGTGCTCACCGGCATGACCTCGCAGTTGACCCGGTCGGTCAAGATCGACCTGCAGGACTTCATCCTGATGAACAAGACCCTGGCGGGCACCATATTCGGCTCCTGCAACCCCAAGGCCGACGTCGCGAGGCTGGCCAGGCTCTACGAGACCGGGCAGCTGCACCTCGACGAGATGATCACCAGGCGCTACGACCTCGACGAGATCAACGACGCCTACGACGACCTCCTCAACGGCAAGATCGTCCGCGGCATCATCGACTACGGGATCAGTTAGTCCTTGCGGCCCATCACCCGCTGCATCTGACCGTACGCGTCGATCGGGCTGTGCAGCGCCAAGCCGCCGTCGGCGTGCACGACTTGGCCGGTCACCCAAGGCAATTCCAGGACTCCGACGATCGCCCCGGCGACGTCGGCGGCCTCGCCGAGGCGCCCGAACGCCGTCCGCTCGGACAGGCCTTCGACCCAGCCCGGGAGTTGCTCCGGTTTCGCCAGCATCGGTGTCCGCGTGACGCCCGGCCCCACGGCGTTCACCCGGACGCCGTGCACGCCCCATTCCACCGCGGCGACCTTCACCAGCATGTCCACGCCGGCCTTGGACACGCAGTAGGCGCCCATGTCGCGGTCGGCGAGGGTGCCGCTGATGCTCGAGACCGCGACGATGGAGCCGCCCACGCCGGCGTCGATCATGGCCCGCGCCCCGGCGCGGATGGTCAGCCAGGTGCCGGTGAGGTTGACGGCCAGCACCCGTTCCCAGTCCGAGGGTTGCTGCTCGAGCAGCATGCCCGACGCTCCGACTCCGGCGCAGGTGACTATCCGGGTGGGCACCCCGTGGTCGCGCACGGTTTGCTCCATCGCCGCCGACACCGCGTCGGGATCGCTGACGTCGCAGGCGATGTCGCCGCCGGACAGGTCCCACACCACGACTGCGTGACCCGCCTCGCGCAAACGCGCGGCGACCGCACACCCGATCCCCGACGCGCCGCCGGTCACCAGCGCCGTCATCGCGGGGGCCCGATCAGCTCGACGAGCACCCCGTCGGGCGCCGTGATCACCGCCATCGGGACCGTCTTGCCGCCCGGGGCCGGCACGCTGATGCGACGGACGCCGTCGGCGAAACCCAATGCCGCCAAGGTGGTGAGCGTCTCTTCGACCTCGCGCTGCAGGGAGAGCAGGAAGAAGCCGTGCCGCGGCCCTTGGGGAGCGCCGGGGGCGTCGTCGGCGTCCGGGCCGCCCTCGAAGACGACCAGTTCGACGATCCCGGTGTCGGGCGTCTGCGGGTCCCCGAGGAATATCGAGCGCAGGCGATCGGTCTTGGCGCCGAACAGTTCCGGCCAGTCCCCGCTGAAGGTGTGGTCGAACAGTTCCGCGAAGCCCAGGCCGTCGCGCCAGAACTTCGTCGAGCGTTCGACGTCCGCCGTGCAGATCGCGGTGTGGTGAATACCCGGCATGCGCCCACACTAGGCTTTTCTGCAGCCGCCGGGCCGATCATTCGACGTGAATTCCCGGCCCGGCGTCCTCCGCAGCGCGGTGTCAGGCCTGCTTGAGCGCCTCGATCTCGAGTGTGACGGTCACCTTGTCGCCTACGACCGCGCCTCCGGTTTCCAGCGGCAGGTCGATGTCGATGCCGAAGTCCTTGCGGTTCAATATGACCGAGGCCTCGAAGCCGGCGACTTCGCCGTGGCCCATGCCCGGATTCACACCGTAGAAATCGAGGTCCAAGTCGACCGGTTTGGTCACGCCCTTGATGGTGAGGTCGCCGCGGAGCACGTAGCTGTCGCCGTTCGACTCCACCGAGCTGGAAGTAAATGTCGCGACGGGGAACTTGTCGACGTCGAAGAAGTCGGACGACTTGAGGTGGGCGTCGCGTTGGCCGTTGCCGGTGTTGACGGAATCCACCGCGATCTCAGCCCGGACCGACGGCGTGCCGTCGTCGGCGATCACGATCGCGCCGCTGAAGTTGTCGAAGCTGCCTCGTACCTTGCTGACCATCAGGTGACGTACCGAGAAGTTGATCGACGAGTGCACCGGGTCGATCGCCCACGTGCCGGAGGTGACCTGAGTCGTTGCGGTTGCAGTCATGTTTTCCGTCTTTCCTGTTCGGGGCGACGGCCTGCCCGACGCCCTTCGCAGGAGCTAAGCGGACTGTAGTCCGAATTTATTCCCGGGATCTACCGGCGCTCAGTTGGTGGCGCGGGAGAGCGCGGCAACCTGGTCCGCCAGGTCCGACAGCGCCCGGGCGGTCGCCAGTTCGTGTCGGGCTTCCCGCGCCAAACGGTCGGCCGGATGACGGTAAGCGACGCCAACCCCGGACATGTGCGAATTACCCCACTCCAGCTCGACCTTCGCACACGTCCTTCCGTGGTGCTCGTCGATCGCTAGCGTGATCATCGGGTGCGTTGCAGAATTCGTGCGACTGGCGTGGTACATATGCGAATCATGCTGCGGGACAGAGCCACTTTCACGTTCATCGACCGGCGCGCCGCATACTGGTGACTTTGGTCCCGCCCGCGACTGCGAATGGCACTTCGCGGTGCCTAGGAGATCTTCGCCGTCGTGCGATCCCACAGCTCGCGGGCGAGGTCGGCGTCGTAGGCAACGCGGCCGGCTCTCCCGATTTTGCCCTTCGAGTAGTACTCGCCGGACGTCCAATCGACCCCGGGGGTGCTCGACGCCAACCAGACCAGCTGGTCGGCCGCCTCGTCGGCGGTGGCGGTGAGCCGGACCATCAACGGCACGTGGTACTTCATGAACACGAGGAACCGTGAACCCGATGCCTCACCGAAGTTCGAGTTGACAAATCCCGGGTGAAACGTCGCGGCCGACAGCCCGCGGTCATGATATCGGCGATGTAATTCCCTGGTGAACAAGACGATTGCCAGTTTGGTGAGGGCATAGGCGGTGCTGGGCCTGCGTCGGGCCGTGTTCTCCAAGTCGGTGACGGTCGCGCGGCGAAGCAGCTTGTGTGACGAGCTGGTCGTGTTGACGACGGCGGCGCGGGACTCGACAAGCACGTCCATCAGCCGCGTGGTCAGCAGGAACGGCGCGAGGTAGTTGACCTGGAAGGTCATCTCGTAACCGTCGCCGGTCGTCTGGATCGTGGTGAACATGCCGCCGGCGTTATTGGCCAGCACGTCGATGCGCGGATACGCCGAGCGGATCTTGTCCGCCAACGCCCGCACCTGCGACAGGTCGGCGAAATCGGCCACGAAATGGTCCGCGCCCAACTCGGCGGCCACCGCCGCGGTCTTGCGGGGCGACCGGCCGACCACGACGACATTGTCGCCGCGCTGCCGCAACCGGCGGGCCGCCGCAGCGCCGATGCCGTCGCTGGCACCGGTGATGACGATCGTCCTGCGCGCCACAGCCTCGAGGCTAGGGAATCAGGTCAGCGAGTAGCGCACCGGCAGGTGTTTGAGGCCCCCGACGAAGGTGGTGGCGGTCAATTCCGGGTCGCCGGTCAGCTCAATGGACTTCAGCCGGGGCAGCAGCTCGGAGAAGAAGCTGTTGACCTCCATGCGGGCCAGCGCCGCGCCCATGCAGAAGTGCACGCCGTAGCCGAAGGCCAGGTGCTTGTTGGGATCGCGCCCGACGTCGAAGCGGAAGGGGTCGTCGAAGACGTCCTCGTCGCGGTTGGCCGACACGTAGGACAGCAGCAGCGAATCCCCTGCGGCGATGGGGATTCCGCGCACGGTCGTGTCGCTGGCGGCGGTCCGCATGAACTCCTTGACCGGGGTGACCCAGCGGATCATCTCCTCGGTGGCCAACGGCATCAGGTCGAGGTTGTCGCGCAGGCGCTGACGCTGGTCGGGGTTCTCGATGAGCGCCTGCATGCCGCCGGAGATGGTCGCGCTGGTGGTGTCGTGACCCGCGGTGGCGACGATCAGGTAGTAAGACACCGTGTCGACGTCGGACAGCGGTTCGCCGTCGACGCGGGCGTTCGCGATCGCCGACGAGAGGTCCTCGGTCGGGTGCTCGCGGCGCGCCGCGGTCACCGCGTTGAAGTACTCGAACATGTCGAACAACGCGGGCAGCTGGTCCTCGTTGGTGGTGCCGCGCTTGAATTCGGAGTCTTCGCTTCCGAACAGCTCCTGGGTCAGTTTGAGCATGCGGGGAAAGTCGTCCTCCGGCAGCCCCAGCAGCGACATGATGACGTAGAGCGGGTAATTGACCGCGACGTGCTGAACGAAGTCGCATTCGGGGCCGGCGGCCATCATCTTGTCGACGTAGATCTTGGCCAGCTCGTCGACTCGAACCTTCAACGCCCGCATCGCCTTTGGCCGAAACCAGTCGGATCCGATCGCACGCACCACCCGGTGCTGAGGGTCGTCGAGGTGGATCAGGGTCCGCACGCCGGCGGCGATCGCCTGCTCGTCACCCTCCAGCGTGGTCAGGACCGGGCGCGGCCAGTTGGTGAACAGCATGTTCTCGCGCTCGATGTCCATGATGTCGGCGTGCTTGGTGATCGCCCAGAACGGCTTGTAGTTCGGCACCTCGACCCACGACACCGGGGCGTTCGCCCGCAGGTGGGTCAGCGCCGCATGCAATCGCGGTTCGTCGGTGTAGGCCAATGGATCTGTCAACAGCTTGGCGGCGTCATCCATCGTCGGCGTGCTCACTGGCGGAACTCCTTCATTGCGGCGCTGACACAGTCTTGCGAGGCGGTCATGAAGATCGGCAGGACGCGATCGACCACGTCCGTGCAGCGGTTTTTCAGGGCGGCACCGACCTCGGCGACCGGGCCGACGACGGCGAAGGTCGCCAGCATCTCGTCGTCGATCAGCGACCCCATGGCGTCCCACTCCCCCTGCTTGGACAGCCGGTTCAGCTCCTCGTGCAACTCGCCCCAGCCGTGCAGCTCCAGCACCTTGCGGTAGGCCGGAGTCGATCCGTAGAAGGCGATCTGCTTGCGCACGGCGGCCGTGGCCGTCCGCAGCTCGGCGTCGGTCTCCCCGGTGGCCACCAGCACCTCGGCCGACAGCTCGACGTCCGTGCGGGCGCGGCCCGCTCGCTGCAGGCCGCGCAGCAGCGCCGGGGTGGTGACCTCGGTGATGTACCGCTTCGACACCATCGGGTGGCCCAGGTGGCCGTCCGCGACCTCGCCGCACATCTCCGTCATCGCTTCACCGACCGCGGCGAGGAACACTTTCGGCGGTGGGTAGGGCGCGGGCTCGGGCGTGAACATCGGGGTCATGATCTTGTGCGTGTAGAAGTCGCCCTCGAACGCAAGCTTGGTGCCGTCGCGCCACGCGGCCCAGATCGCGTGGAGCGCCGAGACGAATTCCCGCATCCGGCGCGCCGGATGGCTCCAGGGCATGCTGAACCGCTTCTCGATGTGGGGCTGGATCTGGGTGCCCAGACCGAGGACGAACCGGCCCCCCGAGTACGCCTGCAGGTCCCAGCCGATGTTCGCGACGATCATCGGATTGCGGGCGAACGCCACGGCGATGTTGGTGCCGACTTCGAGCCGCGACGTGTGCTCGGCGGCCAACAGCAGCGGCAGAAAAGGGTCGTGACTGGTTTCGGCGGTCCATCCCCCGTCGTACCCCTGCTCTTCCAGGGCTCGGGCGGCGCCGGCGGCCCGCGCCAGCTGATTGGGGATGCCCCCGTCGATCTTGAGGCGAGGGCCGTCAGGCATGCGGGTAACTTTACAGTAAGCAATCCAGTATGTGACCCTGCACGTGTAGCGGCGATCGAGAGATCTCCCATGAGGTAGGACATAGGCATGACGAAACCCCCGGATTGGCAGGAGACGCTCGAGGACCTCGACCGTCGCCGGCAGCGCGCGTGGGGCATGGGCGGGCCCGAACGCCTCGACAAGCACCGCGGCAAGGGCAAGCTCGACGCCCGCGCGCGCATCGAGCGGCTCGTCGACCCGGGGACGTTCCGCGAAATCGGCACGCTGGTCGGCGGCGAGATCGCGGCCGACGGGCTGGTCGTCGGCTCGGGTTTGATCAACGGTTCGCCGGCGATGTTGGGCGCCGAGGACTTCACCACCATGGCCGGCAGCATCGGACCCGGCGGCAACGCGAAGCGCTACCGCATCGCCGAACTGGCGCTGCGCGACAAGACTCCCCTGGTGATGCTGCTCGAAGGCGCCGGCTTTCGTCCCGGCGGTGGACATTACGGTCGCACCCCGACCGACCTGCTGTCCCAGGCGCAGTGCTCGGGCCGGGTACCGACCGTCGCCGCCGTACTCGGCCCCTCGGCCGGACACGGCGCCCTCGTCGCCCCGGTCTGCGACTTCCGGATCATGAGCCGACAGGGCGCGATCTTCACGGCCGGGCCGCCGGTCGTCAAAGAGTCGACCGGAGAAGAGATCTCGAAGGAGGACCTCGGCGGGCCCGGCACCGCCCTGCCGAGCGGGGTGATCCACAACGTCGCCGAGGACGACGAGGCCGTGATCGCCGAGATCCGCCGCTACCTGTCGTATTTCCCGCCGAGCGCGTGGTCGTACCCGGCCCCGCTGCCGCCCGACGAGGACACCGCGCCACGCCCGACGCCCGAACTGCTCGACATCGTCTCCCGCGACAACCGCCGCGTCTATGACATGCGCGCCGTGCTGGACGTGGTCTTCGACCGGCCCGACTGGTTCGAAGTCCAGCCGCAGTACGGCAAGGCGATCATCTGCGCGCTGGCCCATCTCGGGGGCCACCCGGTCGCGGTGGTCGCGAATCAGCCGAACGTGCTCGCGGGCTCCATCGACGCGGCCGCCGCGGACAAGGCCGCGCATTTCATCCTGGTGGCCGACTCGTTCCACCTGCCCATCGTGTTCCTTGCCGACAACCCCGGCATGCTGCCCGGCAGCCGGTCCGAACGCAGCGGCGTGCTGCGCGCCGGTGCGCGGATGTTCGCCGCGCAGACGGCAGCCACCACGATCAAGCTGCACGTGACGCTGCGCAAGGCGTACGGATTCGGCTCAATGGTGATGTCGCTGCTGGGTTTCGACCACCAGAGCGCGACGTTCGCCTACCCGGGCGCGACCATGGGCGCCATGAGCGCTGCGGCGCTGGGCCGGGCGACGCACGCCGATGAGGACATCACCGTCAAGCTGCGCGACGCCGAGTTGCAGGCGTCCTATCGCTCGGCCGAGCACCTGGGGTTCGACGAGCTCATCGATCCCCGCGAAACCCGTGACGCCCTGCTGGCTTCGCTGCGTCGTGCGCTGTCCAGCCGTCAGGCCGCGGCCGAGCCGGTCAGCCGGACCGTCATCCTGCCGTAGCGCTCTTCGCGAGCGAGCGTGTTTGTACGCGACACGCCCTTCTAACGTGACATTCTGCGCACCCTCGCGGACCTAGCCCCCGGCCCGATAGGCCGTGACCACGGGCTCGAGTTCGTCCGGCGTCGCGCCGTGCATGATCACCGCGTCAGCCCCGTAGTCGAACTCCTTGCGGATGCGGTCCACGCACTGGTGGGCCGAACCCGTGGCCGACGGTTCCAGCCACTCATCGGGGATGAGCGTCGCGATGTGTTCGATCTGCTCGGGAGTGGCCTTGTGATCGATCCCGCCCGCGATCGACGTCACCACCGGGTCCTCCCGAAAACGCTTCAGCACAGCGGGATTCCACTCGTTGGTCTGCACTAGCAGGTCGCCATACCCCTGCAGATAGGTGGCCAGGCGCGCCACCGTCTTCTTGAGCCGCAACGCTTCGGGCAGGTGGTCGCCGACCGTGGCGAAGCACGACCACACCCGCACGGTGTCCGGGTCGCGGCCCGCCTTCTCCGCGGCCGACTTCACCGTCGCCACGCAGCGCTGCAACGTCTCCGGGGTGAAGTAGGTGTGCAGGATGACGTCGTCGAACACCCGGCCGCCGAGCGCGAGGGTGTTCGGCCCGAACGCCACCAGCGCCAGGCGAATGTCCTCGTCGAAGTCCGGGTCCAGAAACAGGATCGGATACTTCCCCATCGGGCCGTCGTGGTTGAAGATCAACTCGCCGTGCCACAGCCGGCGCATGACCTGGGCCCAGTCCTCCATCTGGGCGGTGGTCACGGCCGGGATGCCGAACGCCCCGTAGATCGCGGCGATGCCGCGGCCGATGCCCAGGGTGAATCGCCCGCCGGAGAGCCGATGCATGGTGGTCGCCCACGATCCGGTTATCAGCGGATGACGGGTGTTGTGATTGGTTGCGGCGGTGGCGATCTGCATCCGGGTGGTCACCGCGCACGCCGCGCCGACGAGCGACGACGCCTCCTTGACGTTCCAGCGCTCGGAGATGAACGCGGTGCCGAAGCCCAACTCCTCACCGCGGCGGGCCTCGTCCATCAGGGTCGCCGGCCCCTCGCCGCCGGCCCCGGCCAGCAGGTAGTACCCCAATTCGTCAAGCGCGCGCTCGGTCAATTCCAAACCCCTTGCTGGTAGCCGCAATTCCAGACCTCGGTGATCCTGCCGCCGACGACGCGGAACACCTCGATGCTGCCGACGTTGGTTTCGGTGCCGTCCTTGGTGGTCATCGACGAGTCGTAGACGATCGCCACGTGCTCGCCGTCGCCCCCCTCGACGACGATCTTGAGGTCGAAGCGCAGCGAGTCGAACAGCGCCAACATGTCTGCCACTCGCTGCACCGCCTGAGCGTGGGTCAGCGTATGCGCCTCGTTGACCTCGTGCCGAATGACTTTGTCGCCCAGCAACTCCTCGGCCAGGTCGAGATTGCGCTCGTTCCACACCACCAGGTTGTAGAGCTCAACAACTTCGCGGGCCGTCCGGGCGCCCGCCATCACCCGGCCACCTCTGCCAGGAAGCGTTCGGTCACCCCGAGCACGCGGCGGGAGAACACGTGGCCGACGTGGCCGCCGTCATACCAGTACAACTGGCCGCCCCAACGCTCCTGCAGCGCGACCGCCGGCTCGCGCATCGCCATCCGGTCGTGCCAGGCCCCGACGATCAGTCGACGGTGTGGTGGCGGCGCCGGGTCGGCCCGCAACGGGTCGATCACCGAGGTCAGCTTGGCGACCTCCGGCGAACCCAGCACCTCGCGGAACCCCGCACGCGACTGCCCCCAGCGTCCCAGGTGCCGCGCGATCATCGCGTTGAGCCCCAGGATCGGGGTGTACAGCGCGACCGCGTCGATCTGCCTCTCCAGGTGGGAAACCAGCGCGGCCACCGGGGTGCCCATCGAAATCCCTGCCACCACAACGGCGGTGGCCTGCGGCTGCACCCAGCGCACCACGGCGCGGACCTCCGAGACCGACCGCATCATGCCCGCGACGTTGCCCAGGGGATCGACGTCCGGGTAGGCCGGCCATTCCCGGCGGCGGCTGCCGTGGCCGGGCTGCACCGGCATCGCGACATTGAATCCCAGCGTGTGATGTATCCGGCCGATCCGGGACAGCAACAGGTCCTCCGTGCCGCCCTGGCCGGCGCCGTGCACCCAGACCAGCCAGGGCCTCGGGCCGTCGCGATGCCGGCACAGGTGCACCACCGCGCGGGCCGGCCCGCCGAAGCCCTCGGCCTCCAGCGTCGGCGGCAGCCCCGGATCGTGTTCGAACATCATCCGCTCGTATTGCAGTCCGCCGATCCGCCGCGGCCGTATCGACGTGGCCCGCAACGGCTTCGGCGCGGCGTGCGCCCCGTTGATGCCCAGTGCCGACAGTTCCTCGGCCGCCGCGCTGCACGCGTCCACCGGACGCATCTCCGCCGGGCCGCCGGCCAGCAGCGAAAAGCCGCTCAGCACAAGCTCGTCCAGCATGACTTCACCGAACTGACGTACGCCCCGCGGGGACGCCGGCGCCCACCCGGTGGATTCACGCAGGCCGGTGACCGTGCGGGGCAGCAGCATGCCCATCTCGCGGGCCAGCTCCTTGGAGAGGCCGAGTCCGCGCGTCGCCCATGACATACCGATCACCTCGCCACGGCTAGGTCAGCTTGAAACCGGTGTATCCGGCCGCCGCGGTCTCGTCGCAGCGGCGCCGGTATTCGGGGATTCCGCCGGTATAGCCCATGTACATCCGTTTCTTGCCGGGCACGTTGCCACCGTTGTACCAGGAATTGCACGACGGGTGCACCAAAACCGTCGGAGCCACCAGCGCGGTGGTGTGGTCGATCCACTCCTGCTGGGCGGTGGGCAGGGCCTCGATGGTGCGGATGCCGTTGGCGCGTAGGTATGTGATGCAGTCGCCGATCCATTCCACGTGCTGTTCGAGCGCGGGCACGAAATTCGTTGCCGCGCTCGGGCTGCCGGGGCCCTGCACCGTGAACAGGTTCGGAAAGCCGGCAACCGCCAAACCGAGATAGGACAGCGGTCCCTGGCCGGCCCAGAATTCGCCGAGCGACATGCCGCCACGGCCCCGGATGTCGATGCGGCTGAGCGCGCCGGTCATGGCGTCGAACCCGGTGGCGTAGACGATCACGTCGAGTTCGTGTTCACCCCGTTCGGTGCGGATGCCGGTCGGTGTCACCTCACGGATTGGCGCCTTGCGCAGGTCGACCAGGGTGACGTTGTCCCGGTTGAACGTCTCGTAGTAGCCGAAGTCGATGATCGGGCGCTTGCAGGCGAAGGGGTGACCCGGCACCAGGGCGGCCGCGGTCTGCGGGTCCTTGACGATCCGGGCGACCGCCTCGCCGTACAGCTCGGCCGCCATCCGGTTGGCGTCGATGTCGAAGAAGATGTCGCCCCAATTCAGTGCGCCCATCACGCCGTTCTCCTCGATGGCCCGCAACCGCTCCTCGCGCGTCGCCGACTTCAGTGGCGGCTTGCCGAGCATCCCCAGCAGCACCGAGAAGGCGCTCAGCCGCGCCGCGCCGATCGGGTGGGCCCGCTGGGCCGCCCGGATCTCGCCGTAGCGGGCCTTCATCTCGTCGAGCTCACCGGGCTCGAACCGCCGCACCTCCCAGGGCAGGGTGTATGCCGGAGACCGCTGGAACACGCAGAGCTGCAACGCCTCCCGTGCCACGACCGGGATGAGTTGGACGCCGGTCGAACCGGTGCCGATGACGCCGACGCGCTTTCCGGCGAGGTCGATGCCCTCCTTCGGCCAGCGGCTGGTGAACAGCGACGTTCCGGTGAAGGTGTCCATCCCCGGGATGTCGGGCTCCAGTGGCACCGACAGGATTCCGGTTGCGGCGATGACAAACGGGGCGATCAAGCACTCCCCTGCCGCCGTTCGCACCACCCAGGTGCCGTCGTCGTCGTCGAACGTCATCGCGACGACCTCGGTGTCGAACTGGATGTCGCGGCGCAGGTCGAGCCGGTCGGCGACGAAGTTCAGGTAGGCCTCGATCTCGGCCTGGGCCGGCATCGACTCCGTCCATACCCATTCCTGCTGAATCTCGTCGGAGAAGCTGTAGGAGTACTCGATGCTCTCGATGTCACAGCGCGCGCCCGGATATCGGTTGAACAGCCAGGTGCCGCCGACGTTTTCGGCCTGCTCCAGCACGCGGGCCCGCAGTCCGAGCTGCCGCAGCCGGTGCAGCATGTATAGCCCGGAGAATCCGGCGCCGATCACGAGGGCGTCCAGGCGCGCGTTATCCGCCATCGCCGCCGCTCACCTTCAGGATGGTTCGGGTGAGGTGCAGCGTCTTGATCCGCCACGTGCCGTCCCGCTTCTCGTAGGTCTCGTGGTAGTGACCGGCGCCGTGCAGCTCGCGACCGTCGCTGAAGACAAGCAAGTCTTCCATGGCCCAGATGCCGGTTGCGGTGGTCGCCGAGGTGAGGCTGATCTCCGGGGTGTGGCAGTGATGCATGGTGGCCACGTTCTCCAGGCCGCCCATCACCATGGGCACGAAGTTGTCGACGCCCTGAAGCGGCGGCGCCGTCTTGGGGTCGGCACCGCCCGCGGATACCGCCATGTCCAGGGTCACCACTAGGTCGGGGGCGAACACGGCGCGCCAGGACTCGACGTCCTTGGTGTCCAGGAACCGGCAGTAGCGGGCCTTGAGCTGCCGGATCGATTCCAGCTCGTCAGCCGCTTGGTTCATCTGTCTCCTTGTGGCTTACCGGCCGAACTGCTGAAATCTATACTGTAACGGACTTAGTATCAACGATCATGGGAGACGCCGGCGTGAAAGTGCCTTTCACCTGGAAAGTAACCGGCTGGTTCATGGTCGGCTGGTCACCCGAATTCCCGGTCGGCGAGGTGCGGCCGCTGCACTACTTCGGCGAGGATCTGGTCGCCTATCGCGACGAGCAGGGCGAGCTGCACGTCCTGGAAGCGCACTGCAAACACCTCGGCGCCCACATCGGCCACGGCGGCAAGGTGGTCGGCGACTGCGTCGAGTGCCCGTTCCACGGTTGGCGCTGGGGCCCCGACGGCACCAACCGCTACATCCCCTATCAGCCGGACCGGCCCAACCGTGCACTGCGGCTTCGGGTGTATCCGGTCCGCGAGCAGCACGACTGCGTCTTCATCTGGCATCAGCCGGACGGCAAGGAGCCGCAGTGGGAGATGCCCGACATCTTTCACAAGTTCCCACAGTTCGAGACCGACCCGGCGGCCTATTACCGGGCGTACCCAGAATTCTCCCGGCGCGCCGAGCGCGAACCGGTGCACCCGCAGATCGTGGCCGAGAACGCGCCCGACAGCGCGCACTTCGAATACGTCCACCACGCCACGGTGACGCCCCGGGTGCTGGACTGGAAGATCGTCGAGCACGAGTGGCAATTCATCGCCGGTTGGCCGGACGCCGGCAGCGACGACCCCGAGGATCTCGCGCTGCGCTTCCACAGCCACCTGTTCGGCCTGGGCGGCGCGATCAGCGTCTTCGAGGGGGCCCAGAATCATCGGCTGATCTTCACCTGCACGCCGGTCGACGACGAGTGCTCGGACCTGTTCTACTCGATCTGGTGGCCGCGCGTCCCGGGCGATGACTCCGACGTGCCGGAGGGCAAGCTGCGCGAGGTGATCGAAAGGCAGTTCCTGTCAACCGTTTTCGACGACCTACAGATCTGGCGCTACCAGCGGTACGTGGAGCACCCGCCGCTGTCCAAGGTGGACGCGAAAGGCTATATGGCGCTGCGCAAGTGGGCCACGCAGTTCTACGAAGTGCCGGCATGATTGCACTCGACGACCTGGTGGCGCCCGGGCACACCGCGATCGTCACCCAGGAATGCCAGGGCGCGGTCATCGGCCCGAACGCCGGGCTGGCGGTGCTGGCCGAGGAGGCGCGCCGCGTCGCCCTGCCGAACATCGTGCGGCTGTTGCCGGGCGCGCGGGCGGCCGGGGTGCGCGTGGTGCACTGCCTGGTGCGGCGCCGGCCCGACGGGCTCGGCTCCAACCACAACGCAAAGATCTTCGCCATCGGCGGCGGAGACGTCGGCATCACGCCGGGCACCCCCGGGGCGGCCCTGCTGCCCGAATTGGGTCCCGAGCCAACCGATCTGGTGCTCAGCCGCTGGCACGGCGTCGGGCCGATGGGCGGCACCGACCTCGACGCGGTGCTGCGCAACCTCGGGGTGTCCACCATCGTCGTGGTGGGCGTCTCGCTGAACATCGCGATCCCCAACGTCGTGATGGACGCGGTCAACGCCGCCTACCGCGTCGTCGTGCCGAAGGACGCCGTGGCGGGCATGCCCGCCGAGTACGGCGAGGCCGTCATCGCCAACACCCTGTCGCTGCTCGCGACCATCACCACGACCGACGACCTGCTGCAGGCATGGAGCAGGCCATGACCGACACCGCGCCCGGGGTTCAAGGCGGATTCCCCGAGATCAAACCGGCCGAGCACGCGCCGCCCGGGCTGGGGCGGTTCGTCGCCGCGATGCGCCGCCTGCAGGACCTGACCGTGTCCACCAACAGTTCGATGTGGGCCACCGCGGCCGAGCACGTCGAATGCGCCTGCGCGCTGCTGGACGGGCACCAGGTGCCCGAGGGTGTGGCACCGGGCGGGCGGGTCCTCGAGCTGCCCGGGCTAGGACACCCGCTGCTGCCGCCATGGCTGGTCACCGAATCGGGGCCGGACGGCGTCATCATGCACGGACACTTCACCCGCTCCCATGTCGGCGGCAACAACGCCGTGCACGGCGGCATGATCCCGCTCTTCTACGACTGGCTGTTCGGCATGGTCGTTTCGACCGCCGGCGTTCCCCCCACCCGAACGGCATACCTGCACGTCGACTACCGCAACATCACCCCGATCGACGAGCCGCTGAGCGCCCAGGGCCGGATCTCGAACGTCGACCGCAGAAAATTCTTCGTGGCCGCTAGCATGACGGCAGCCGACGGCACACTGCTCAGCGAAGCCAACGGCCTGATGGTTCGCCTGCTACCCCACCAGCCGTGAGAGAGACACAGTCGGGCGAGCAGACGCAGAATCGCACTGGGCGACTCTCGCTGGTGCGATTCTGCGTCTGCTCGGCGGAAAGGAAATAGTGGACACCGCAACACAATTCACCGTTCCCGCCGTCGCGACGGCCGTGGCCGGGGCCATCCCCGACCGCGACCTGGTGATCCGGGGCGAACGGCGCTACAGCTACGCGCAGCTTCTCGACCGGGCCAACCGGCTCGCCACCTACCTGCGCTCGCGGGGCCTGGGGTGCCACACCGACCGCCGCGCGCTGGCCGGACACGAGGCGGGCCAGGACCTGCTCGGCCTGTACGCCTACAACGGCAACGAATTCGTCGAGGCGCTGCTGGGCGCGTTTCAGGCGCGGGTCGCCCCCTTCAACGTCAACTACCGCTACGTCAAGAGCGAGCTGCAGTATCTGCTGAAGGACGCCGGCGCGACCGCCCTGATCTACCATGCCGCGTTCGCGCCGCGGGTGGCCGAAATCCTGCCGGACCTGCCGCAGCTGCGGGTGCTGATCCAGATCGCCGACGACTCGGGCAACGACTTGATCTACGGCGCGGTGGATTACGAGACGGCCCTGGCGTCGAGTTCCCCGGAACCTCCGCCGCTGCAGCACTCCCCCGATGACCTGTACGTCCTGTACACGGGCGGGACGACGGGGATGCCGAAGGGGGTGCTGTGGCGCCAGCACGACATCTTCATGACGTCCTTCGGCGGACGAAACCTGGTGACGGGCGAGCCGTTCGGCTCGGTCGACGAGATCGTCGCGGGGGCCACCGCGGGTTCGGGCACCAAGTTGATGATCCTGCCACCGCTGATCCACGGTGCGGCCCAGTGGAGCGTGATGACCGCGATCACCACCGGGCAGACCGTCGTATTCCCTTCCGTCGTCGACCATTTCGACGCCGAAGACGTCGTCCGCACCATCGAGCGTGAGCGGGTCATGACGGTGACGGTGGTCGGTGACGCGATGGCGCGGCCCTTGGTCGCGGCCATCGAGAAGGGGATCGCCGACGTGTCGTCGTTGGCGGTGGTCGCCAACGGCGGCGCCCTGCTCACCCCGTACGTCAAGCAACGACTCATCGAAGCGCTGCCCAACGCGCTGGTCATCGATGGCGTCGGGTCCTCGGAGACCGGCGCGCAGATGCACCACATGTCGATGTCGGGGGCGGTGTCGACCGGCACCTTCAACGCCGGGCCCGACACCTTCGTGGCGGCCGAAGACCTCACCTCGATCCTGCCGCCGGGCCACGAGGGCATGGGCTGGCTCGCGCAGCGGGGCTACGTTCCGTTGGGCTACAAGGGCGATGCGGCCAAGACCGCCAAGACGTTTCCGGTGATCGACGGGGTGCGGTACGCGGTTCCCGGCGACCGCGCCCGCCACCGCGCCGACGGCGCCATCGAACTGCTGGGCCGCGATTCGGTGACGATCAACTCCGGCGGCGAGAAGATCTTCGTCGAGGAGGTCGAAACGGCGCTCGCGTCGCACCCGGCGGTGGCCGACGTGGTGGTCGCCGGGCGGCCGAGCGAGCGTTGGGGACAGGAGGTCGTTGCCGTCGTCGCCCTGGCCGAAGGCGCAAGCGCCGACACCGACGAGCTGATCAAACACGCCGGCGAGTCCCTGGCCCGCTACAAGCTTCCCAAGGCGATCGTGTTCCGCCCGGTGATCGAACGCAGCCCGTCGGGCAAGGCGGACTACCGATGGGCGCGCGAGCAGGCGGAGAACGGCTGACGGCTACGCCGACGGCCGGATTCGCAACAGTGCCTGCTGGTACGAGGCGGTCACGAGCAATTCGTCCGCGGAGTCCGGTCCCAGGCACACGTTGGTCGGCAGCGCGCCCTCGGGCAACACCACCGCATCCAAGGTCTCGCCCGTCTCGCCGATGAGCTCGAGCCGGTCCGCGCCCGTCAGCGCCACCCAGGACGCTCCGTCGTCCCGGACCACCATTCCCGCCGGCCATGCCCACTCGAAGGTGCACACCACCTCGCCCGCATGACCATCGAGCGAACCCCCCGCTGCGATCGGATAACGCACGATCTGCGCGGGGGACGTCGCGGTCACCAGCAGCCGCGTCGAATCCGGGCTGAAACCAAGGCCGTTGATCCACACCGGCCCGGATTCCAGGATCAACTCCGTTGCGCCGGAGGCGGTATCGACGGCCCACACCCACCCCCGCTTGCTTTCGTCGGGATTGAAGAGTTCCATCTCGGCGCGGGTGTCGGTGACCCAAAGTTTTCCGTCGGGCCCGAACATGAGATCGTTCGGCGCGTCCATGCCTTCGGCGAGGTAGTCGACCCCGCCATCGCGGATCACCTGCACCCCGGCCCGGGCCGCCTCGTCGGAACCGAAATTACCGCCGTTCTGGGCGACATAGATGGACCCGTCGGATCCGCTGCACAGACCGTTCGGGCCGCCGCCGGTGTCGATCCTTTCCCGTGCTCCCCCGTCCGGGTCCATGATGTACACGCAGCCGTGGCTGACCGAGGCCACCGCGACCCTGCCGTCGGGCAGGCAGACGGGCCCTTCCGTGAATCCCAAACCGTCGGCGATCATTTCGATCGTCATCAGGTCACCTTCTTCGGCGGTGAACAGCGAGGGCGGCCGAGACCCAAGAAGCCGTGGGGATCATGTTACGGAAGACGTCGGCGATGCCGCCATAGATCCCGCTGGTCGCGTATGGGATACGGAACGAGGCGAGCCCCCATATTGTCTACTGTAATAATTACAGTACGATCTTACGCAAGGACAGCCTGTTCCTGCCGAAGATGCTGGAGATCTAGGTGACGACCAACGTTCAAACGAGTGACGAGACCGTCAGCCTGCGTGACCCCTACCCGTTTTTCGCTCATCAGCGGCGGCAGGCCGGCGTGTTCCGCGGGAGCGTCATGGACTACTCCAAGACACCCGAGTCGCTGCGGCCCAAGCGCGAATATTCCGCGGTGTCGTTCGACGCGGTGAACACCGTGTTCCGCGACGGCCGGGTGTTCAGCTCGGCACCGTACGACAAGACGATCGGCCTCTTCATGGGGCCGACCATTCTGGCGATGGAGGGAAAGAAGCATCGCGATCACCGCAACCTGGTGTCCGCCGCGTTCAAGTCCAAAGCCCTTGCCCGGTGGGAGCCCAGCATCGTGCGGCCGATCTGCGACGCGCTGATCGACGAGTTCATCGACACCGGCGAAGCCGACCTCGTCCGGCAATTCACCTTCGAATTCCCCACCCGCGTCATCGCCGAACTGCTGGGCCTGCCGGCCGAGGACCTGCCGATGTTTCGCAGGCACGCCGTCGCGTTGATCAGCTACCACGTCAACTACGAGCGCGCGTTCGAGGCGTCGGCGGCGCTGAAGGATTACTTCGTCGAGCAGATCGAGCAGCGCAAGTCCAAGCCCACCGAGGACATCATCGGCGACCTGGTCACCGCGGATATCGACGGCGAAAAGCTCAGCGACGAGGCGATTTACTCCTTCCTGCGTCTGCTGCTGCCCGCCGGGCTGGAGACCACGTACCGGTCGTCGGGAAACCTGCTGTACCTGTTGCTCACCCATCCGGACCAGTTCGCGGCCGTGCAGGCCGACCGCGAGCTGCTGCCCCATGCGATCGAGGAGGGGCTGCGCTACGAGACGCCACTCACCACGGTGCAGCGGTTCACGACGCAGGACACCGAGCTCGAGGGCGTCGAGATCCCGGCGCGTGCGGTGGTCGGCGTGTGCATGGGTTCGGCGAACCGCGACGAGCGGCGCTGGGAACGTTCGGAGGAATTCGATATTTTCCGCAAGCAGTTGCCGCACATCTCCTTCGCGGCGGGCGAGCACACCTGCCTTGGTCTGCACCTGGCGCGGCTGGAGACCCGGGTCGCGGTCGGCTGCCTGCTGGATCGGTTGACCAACTTCAGCCTGCTGACCGACGGCGACCCCCACATCCACGGCCAGCCCTTCCGGTCGCCGACGGCGCTTCCGGTGACGTTCGAGGCGAAGTAAGGTCCCGACAATGATCAAGGTGATGGAGGGCTTTCGGGTCCTGGAGCTTGCGCAGTTCACGTTCGTTCCGGCGGCGGGAGCGATCCTCGCCGACTGGGGCGCGGACGTCATCAAGGTCGAGCACCCGGCGCGCGGCGACACCCAGCGTGGCTTCCTCAACATGGGCGGCATCCAGGTCGACCCGAATCGGCACCCGCTGATGGAGCATCCCAACCGGGGCAAGCGCAGCGTCGGGATCGACGTTTCGACGCCGGGCGGCCAGGAAGTGATCTACGAACTGGCCAGGACGTCCGACGTGTTCCTGACCAATTACATGCCGGCGCAGCGGCAGAAGCACAAGTTCGACGTCGAGCACATCCGCGCGGTGAACCCGAACATCGTCTATGCCCGCGGATCGGCTTACGGCGACAAGGGACCCGAGCGCGACGTCGGCGGCTACGACGGGACGGCATTCTGGACGCGCAGCGGTGTGGGATACGCGCTGACTCCCGAGGAGCTGGGTGGCGCGCTGGGACAGGGCATTCCGGCGTTTGGCGACTCGATCGGCGGCATGTTCATCGCCGGCGGCATCTCGGCCGCGTTGCTGCATCGCGAACGGACGGGCGAGGCCGTCGAAATGGACGTGTCGCTGCTGAGCACGGCTTGGTGGGCGGCGGGTGCCAGCGTGACGCAGGGCATGGAGACCGGAGAGGTCATGCGGACGTCCATGCCGGGTTCCCTTGCGCCGTCGGTGAATCCGTTCATGGGCAACTACGAAACCTCCGACGGCGGCACGATCAACCTGTGCATCATCAGCCCGACCGGCATCATCCGGGACACCTTCGAGCACCTCGGCATCCCCGAGGCCGCCGACGATCCCCGTTTCTCCGACGTGCTCCCGCTGATCCAAAACGCCGACGCGGCAGCCGAGCTGATCGCGAAGGCGTTCGCCGCCAAGCCTTTCGCCTACTGGCGCCAGCACCTGAAGACGATGAAGGGCCAATGGGCCCCGTTCCAGAGCCTGCTCGACCTCGCCGACGACGAGCAGGCCCTCGCCAACGACATGATCTCCGAGGTCGAACTGGCAAGCGGCGGAAAGCCGTTCCGCGTCGTGCGCGGCCCGGTCCAGTTCAACCATGAGCCGCTGGTGACGACTCGCGCGCCGCAAGCCTCCGAGCACACCGAGATCGTCCTGATGGAGCTCGGCATGGACTGGGACCGCATCGAGCAACTCAAGGACGCGGGGGCCATCGCTTGACCGACGCCTACTACGAGCTGGCCGATCCACACGATCCAGTCGGTGAGAGGTTCAGCGCGTCGGATCACGTCATCAGCACGTGGTCGCCGACGATGCAGAACGCGGCGCCCGTCTCGGCGCTGCTGGTGCGCGCCCTGGAACGCTGCTCGCCGCGCGACGACGCCCGGTTGAGCCGCGTCGTCGTCGACCTGCTCGGGCCGGTCCCGGTCGATGGGCCGCTCTGGGTTCGCGCGCACGTCGAGCGCCCGGGAACCAAGATCGAGTTGCTCAACGCCCAAATGCTGGCGCCGGGGCCCGACGAGCGGCCGCGCCCGGTCGCCAAGGCGGTCGCCTGGCGCTTTCAAGAGGGTGACGCGGCGGAGTTGTTCTTCACGCCCGCTCCCCCGCTGCGTCCGGTCGGTGACGGACGCCCCGGTCGGCCCGACAGCGACGCGAACCAGACCTATATCCAGAGCCTGGATTGGCGCTGGCTGAACGACATCCTCAACGACGTGCCCGGGGAGTGCTGGGCCCGACCGGTCGTCGACCTCGTCAAGGGCGAAGAGATGACCCCGGCGCAGCGCCTGTTCGCGGTGGCCGACATCGCCAACGGGATGGGTAGCCGGCTCAGCGTCGCCGAATGGACGTTTCTCAACACCGATCTCACCGTGCACATCCACCGCGTGCCGGAGGGCGAATGGGTCGGCGTGCGCGCCGAAAACCATTACGGCCGAGACGGAGTGGGTGTCTCCATTGCCACGCTCTTCGACGAACACGGCGCGGTGGCCGCCCTGCAGCAGGCCCAGCTGGTGCGCCGCCGTTAGAGCCGCCCCCAAACAAGGAGACACTGGTGACCAACGACGTAGCCATCATCGGGGTGGGTTTGCACCCATTCGGCCGCTTCGAGGGCAAGTCGGCGATGCAGATGGGCGTCGATGCGATCTTCGCCGCGGTCGCCGATGCGGGCATCGAATGGAATGACGTCCAGTTCGCCACGGGCGGCAGCTGGACGGTGGCAAACCCGGACGCCATCGTCGGCATGGTCGGCCTCACCGGCATCCCGTTCACCAACGTGTTCAACGCCTGCGCGACGGCGGCCAGCGCGGTCAAGGCCTGCGCCGACGGGATCCGGTTGGGCGACTACGACATCGGCATCGCCATCGGCCTGGACAAGCACCCCCGCGGGGCGTTCACCGAGGATCCGGCGCTGGTGGGCATGCCGCGGTGGTACGCCGAGAACGGGCAGTACCTGACCACCCAGTTCTTCGGTATGAAGGCGAACCGGTATCTGCACAAGCACAACATCTCCGCGCAGACGCTCGCCAGGGTGGCCGCCAAGAATTTCCGCAACGGAGCCCTCAACCCCAACGCGTTTCGCCGCAAGCCGATTTCCGAGGAGCAGATCCTGAGTTCGCCGGTGCTCAATTACCCGCTGACGCAATACATGTTCTGCGCGCCCGACGAGGGCGCCGCGGCCGCGGTGATGTGCCGGGCCGACATCGCGCATCGCTACACGTCCAAGCCCGTTTACCTGCGGGCGGTGGAGGTGCGCACCCGCCGGTACGGCGCCTACGAGGTCAACACGACCTTCGCGCCGGTTGACGAGGACGTGGCACCAACCGTCTACGCCGCGCGCAGCGCGTTCGAAAAGGCGGGCGTGGAGCCCGCCGACGTCGACGTGATTCAGCTGCAGGACACCGACGCGGGCGCCGAAATCATCCACATGGCCGAGTGCGGGTTCTGTGCGCACGGCGATCAGGAGAAGCTGCTGGCCGACGGCGCCACCGAGATCGGCGGCCCGATGCCGGTCAACACCGACGGCGGGCTGATCGCCAACGGCGAACCGATCGGCGCATCCGGGCTGCGCCAGATCCACGAAATCGTCCGCCAACTCCGCGGCGAGGCCGGCGATCGTCAGGTCCCCGGTGATCCCAAGGTCGGATTCACCCAGTTATACGGCGCCCCCGGCACCGCGGCGGCGACCATCCTGACAACCTGAGCTTCGGAGCGGCTGTAACTTTCGGCCGGCCCGCTTCGTCGTAGTGGCGAACGGGAGGAGTTCTCATGCGAATCGTCATCTTTGGCGCCAATGGAGCGACCGGGCGGCTGCTGACGCGTCGCGCGCTCGACGCCGGTCACTCGGTGGTGGCGGTGACCCGGCGGCCCGACGAGTTTCCCATCGCCGATGCGCGGCTGACGATCGCGGGCGCGGACGTGCGGCGCGATCACCTCGCCGGGATCGTTACTGGTGCCGACGCCGTCGTGTCAACGCTCGGGGTGCCGTTCACGCGCCAACCCGTCGACACGTATTCCGTCGGCACCCGCAACGTCTTGAACGCCATGCGGGAGGCGGACGTCAACCGGCTCGTCGTGGTGAGCTCCACCGGCGCCCGCCCCGCGCGCGGCCGGCACCACACGCCATTCGCGCTACGGCTGTTCGAGCCGATCATTGCCCGCACCATCGGCAAGACCGTGTACGACGACATCCGGCGGATGGAGGCGCTGGTCCGGGCCAGCGGCCTGGACTGGACGATCGTGCGCCCATCGGGGTTGTTCGATCTGCCGCAGGTCACGAATTACGTTGCGGGAGAGGTTGCTCCGGTGGGGGCCTTCACGGCTCGCATCGACCTGGCGGACTACCTCGTCACGCTCGCCCGGGTCGCGACGGCAAGCCGGAAGACGGTCGTGGTCTCGACGACCGAGCACACGCCGACGGTGTGGGAAATGGTTCGGCGGGAGGCATTCAAGAGCGAAACGCCGCACGAGGTCTCGGCTTAACAAACGCCATTGATTGGGTTGCCGCCAGGTGCCCGGGCGGCGACGCCACGGTTAATTTAGAACCGAGGCAGAAATCGCACTGCTGTTGTCATTGAGTTTGCTCGTAGGCTAACGCCGAAATGCCTGCTCGAACTCGAGGTCAGGAGTCGCGTTGTCCACTACCGAATTTCCATCCGAGGATGTTCCACTAGCCACCGGTGATAGGTTCGTCGACATTCAGGCGAGCCCCGAGTTCGCCGAACTTCGGCGCAGGCTACGCCGTTTCGTGTTTCCGATGACCGCGATCTTCCTCGCCTGGTACGCCGCCTACGTCCTGTTGGGAGCCTTCGCACACGACTTCATGGCCACCAAGGTCTTCGGCAACGTCAACGTCGGACTGCTGATCGGACTGGGCCAATTCCTGACGACGTTCGTCATCACCGGGCTCTACGTGCGGTTCGCCGACCGGGAGCTTGATCCGAGGGCCGCCGCCATTCGCGCCGAAGGCCAGGCGTCGTGACGCTGCTGGCCGCCGGTCAGCAGACGATCGGGAACCCCGCCGCCAACATCGCGATCTTCGCCGTCTTCGTCCTCATCACCCTGTACGTGGTGATCCGGGCCAGCCAGCGCAACGCCACCGCGACCGAGTTCTTCACCGCCGATCGGGCGTTCTCGGGACCGCAGAACGGCATCGCCATCGCCGGCGACTACCTGTCGGCGGCCAGCTTCCTCGGCATCGCCGGCGCGATCGCGGTTTACGGCTATGACGGGTTCCTGTATTCGATCGGATTCCTGGTGGCGTGGTTGGTTGCCCTGCTCTTGGTCGCCGAACTGATCCGCAACACAGGGAAATTCACCATGGCGGACGTCCTGAGCTTCCGGCTCAGGCAGCGCCCGGTGCGGCTGGTCGCGGCGATCTCGACGCTGACGGTCTCCCTGTTCTACCTCCTCGCCCAGATGGCCGGCGCGGGGGGTTTGGTCGCGCTGCTGCTGAATGTCAAAGGCCGCCTTGGCGAGTCGATCGTCATCGCGGTCGTCGGTGTCCTGATGATCGTCTACGTCCTGGTCGGCGGGATGAAGGGCACCACCTGGGTGCAGATCATCAAGGCCGTGTTGTTGATCCTCGGCGCGGCGACGATGACGGTGATGGTGCTGGCGAAGTTCGGCATGAACTTCTCCGACATCCTGGGGTCGGCGCAGACGGCGGTGTCGCACGCCACCACCAAGGGTGTCTCCAGCCGCAACGTGTTGGCCCCCGGCGCGCAATACGGCGGGTCGACGACGTCCAAGATCAACCTGCTCTCGCTCGGCCTTGCTCTGGTGCTGGGCACCGCGGGCCTGCCCCACGTATTGATGCGGTTCTACACGGTGCCGACGGCGAAAGAGGCGCGCCGGTCGGTGGTCTGGGCGATCGGGCTCATCGGCGCCTTCTATCTGTTCACGCTGGCGTTGGGCTACGGCGCCGCCGCCATCGTCGGACCGGACCGGATCCTCAAGGCCGCCGGTGGGCAGAATTCGGCGGCGCCGTTGCTGGCGTTCCATCTCGGCGGTGTGGTCCTGCTCGGCGTCATCTCCGCGGTGGCGTTCGCGACGATCCTCGCCGTGGTCGCGGGTCTGACGATCACCGCGTCGACGTCGTTCGCCCACGACATCTACGCCAGCCTGATCAAGCGGCACAAGGTCACCGAGAGCGAACAGGTCCGGGTGTCCCGCATCACCGCCGTCGTGCTCGGCATCTTCGGCATTGCGCTCGGGATCCTGGCCAACGGCCAGAACGTCGCGTTCCTGGTGGCGCTCGCGTTCGCGGTCGCGGCGTCGGCCAACCTGCCGACGATCCTGTATTCGCTTTATTGGCGGCGATTTAACACCCGCGGCGCGCTGTGGAGCATGTACGGCGGGCTGATCTCGACCATCGTGTTGATCGTCTTCTCGCCCGCGGTCTCGGGCACGAAGACAGCGATGATCCCCGGCGCGGACTTCGCGTGGTTCCCCCTTTCCAACCCGGGAATCGTGTCGATCCCGCTGGCGTTCGTCCTCGGCATCGTCGGCACGCTGTCTTCGCCCGATCGCGGCGATCCGGTGCGCAACGCCGAGATGGAGGTCCGATCCCTTACCGGCATCGGCGCCGAACAGGCCGTTATCACGCATTAGCCACGTTGTAATCGGGTTCGCCGCGGCCAAGCATTTGCGAGCTGGTCAGCGCCATCGATAAAGCGCAGATATTCTTCGGCGATTGGCATACAGTTTCTTTGAATCAGTCGTGTGCCAGCTTTGAGGTGGTTGGTTAGAAAGTTGGGAAGGGACGGGTGTAATGAATTACTCGGTATTACCACCGGAGATTCTTTCCAGGCAGATCCATTCGGGTCCCGGGCCCGCACCACTGCTGGCCGCCGCAACATCGTGGGCGGGATTGGCCGACGAGCTGAGTTCGGCGGCGGCCGGGTTTTCCTCGATAACCTCTCAATTGACAAGTTCGGCATGGCAGGGCCCGGCGGCGGCGGCGATGGCCGCTGCGGCAGGCCCGTATGCGAGCTGGCTGGGCGCGACGGCGTCCCAAGCCGCCGGTGCGGCGACCCAGGCCAACGCGGTGGCCACGCTGCAGGACACCGCCCGGGCGGTGATGGTGCATCCGCTGGCGGTGGCGGCCAACCGCGACCAGCTGGCGGCGCTGGTGCGCTCGAACCTGTTCGGGTTCGCCGCTCCGGCGATCGCGGCGACCGAGTCCGCCTATGAGGAGATGTGGGCCACCGACGTGGGGGCGATGTCGGCCTATCACGGCGGGGCCTCGGCGGCGGTGGCCCAGCTACCGCCTTGGCTGCAGTTGGATTTCAAAGCGCCCCCGCTCCCCAAACCCCAATTTCCTTCGGTTACACAGGCGATACAGGAAGTCGAAAGTGGTGCTTCGAGGATTGCAGCAGCTGGGCAGCAAGCAGTCGCTCAGGGGGAGCAAACTGCTGCCGGCGAGTTCCAAGCCATCGGAGGGGAATTTGGCGCGTTGTTTGGGGCGGACCAGAACTTCCTGACTCAGCTACGCCAGGAATTCCTGCAACTGCTGGGACGCCAGCAACCGGCGCCACCACCACCACCGGTTGTGTGAATACAACAACGCCTTGAGACTATCTTGGTTTCTTGACGACCGAAACCATTTGGGTCAGATAGCTGCGGAAAAGCCCCGGAACCGGAAACGTGTTCAGGCTCTTGCGTTTTGGCGCACACGCACCGCGCTGCGTCTTACCAAGAGCCGCGTCCGAGGCACCTTGCTGTCCGTTCGGATCTGTCGGATCCGCAATCACAGGACTGGGTCGCTAGCGTCGAGACCATGCGGTCCGCCGCCTGAGATCTAGCTTGGGTAGCGAAGTCGACCCGCGAGCTCACGACGTTTTCTGAAGCGGCGGTGAGTAATTGGGCTTCCCCAGCCCAAGCGTGTACTGGCCGATCATGTTGCGGAACACCTCGAGCGTGCCGCCATAGATGCCCACCAACGGCGCGAACCGGAAGGCATACTCGGCGCTGCCGTCGTCCGCGGCGCCGTCGGTGCCATACGGCAGCGTCGACGCGGCCCCGAGGATGTCCATCAGGTCCGGGGAGATGTCTCGCATCGTCTGCGCGATGGCGACCCGGCCGTAGATGCTCGGCGACGACAGCGCGACTTCCAACCTGGCGGCGCTGCGGCCCAGCCGGTAGGCGACCGACTTGTCGTCGATCAGCCGGCGCCCGTCCGGGCCCGGCCGGGTCACGCACGCGGCGGCGTTGTCCACGGCCTCGGCCAGGGATCCGGCCTGGTGCATCATGATCGAGGTGTCCTGCAGCCCGTCGGGCGCCGCCGCGACGGCACCGTGCTCGACGTTGAGCGGCTCGCGCAGCACGGTCCAGCCGGCGTTCACGTCGCCCAGCCGGTACTTGTCGTCGACGCGAACGTCGCTGTAGTAGACGATGTTGGTCCGGTCGCCGTCCACCGTGCGGAGGCCCTGGATCTCGATGCCCGGCGAATCCAGCGGGACCAGAAACATGGTCAGGCTCTTGTGCTTCCGGGCATCGGGGTCGGTGTTGGTGATCAAGAAGACGTATTGGCAGTTGTGCGCCCCGGTGGTGAACATCTTGGAGCCGTTGATAATCCACGCGTCACCGTCGCGCACCGCGCGAGTCTTGCAGGTGGCGACGTCCGAGCCGCCCTCGGGCTCGGTGTAGCCGAGGCAGAGCCGGACCTCGCCGCTGAAGACCTTGGGCAGCACCTCGTCGCGCAACTCCGGTGTTCCGAACTTCGCCACCGAACGGGCCACCATCGCGGTGGTCCCCCACGTCACCCAGGGCACGTGCGCGCGCCGCTTCTCCTGCTCCCAGATGCGGCGCCGAACCCGGGTGAAGCCGCCCTCGGATTCCGACTTCCACTCGGCGGCCAAATACCCTGCGGCGCCCAGCTTCAGGTGCAGGCCCTCGTCAAAGTTGTCGCCAGTCTCGCGGTCGCGGCGCCTGACCTCCTCGGTCATGTGGGTGCTCAGGAAGTTTCGCGCCTCCTCGAGGAAGGCGCGGTCTTCGGGCGACAGCTCGACTCGGGAGAAGTCCATTGTTTTTCGCTCCTGTCTAAGCCGTCTGTGGGGTGCTCTCGCGGGCCGCGACGATCTCGGCGACGCGCAGGGCGGTGGCGCCGGGATCGCCTCCGGCCAGCGGCCATCCGCGGGCTCGCACCAGATACGCCGTGGCCGCGGCTTCGGAGGAAACCCCAAGGCCGCCTTGGATGTGCACAGCCATCGTCGCGGCCTTCGATGCCTCCTCGGCCATGAAGACGAAGGCCGACGGCGCGAGGTCGGGTCGCTCGTCGGGTTCGTTGTCCAGGAACCAGGCGGCCCGGCGGGCCAGGTTACGGCCGCCCTGAACGGTGATGGCCATGTTGGCGAGCGGGTGCGAGATGGCCTGCAGCGTCGAGATCGGCACGCCCAGCGTGTAGCGGGTCTTGGCGAATTCCGCCGCGATGGTCATCGTCTCCTCGACCAGGCCCACCAGGGCCGCGGCGGTCAGCAGCCGCCATTCATCCAGCGCCCGTTGGTAACTCGCCACCGCGTCGGGCCCTTCGCCGACGACCGTGCGGGTGTCCGCTGCAGCCGGGTCCACCCACGCCATCGGCAACCGGCCGATGTTGTCGACCTTGGCCGGCCGGGCGCCGAACGTGAGGCGCACGACCTGATCGCCGTCCCGGATCACGATGTGGTCGGCGATGGAGCCCGTCGGGATCAGCCGGGCGCCCGACGGACCGTCGAGGCGGGCGTCTAGCCCGGCGAGCCGTTCACCGCCGGCCACCCCCGCGGTGTCGGCGTTCAATCCACCCAGGCGCGCGAGCAACCGCGTGGCGCACACGTGGTCGATCCACGGGACCGGCGCCAGCGACCGGCCGATCTCCTCCGCCACCAGGGTGAGATCGACCAGCGTGGCACCGTCGCCGCCGGCGGACTCCGGCAGCGCCATCGTCGTCGCGCCCATCGCGCACAGCCGCTCCCACAGGTCCTTGTCGAGCCCGGATGGCTCTGCGGCGCGCACCGTTTCGATCGAGCAGTGCGTCTTGAAGAATTGCTTGTACGCGTCTTGCAGGGCGACGTGATCCTCGGACAGGCTGTAGTCGAGCCTGCGCAGTTCGAAGCGGTCCATGGTCAACGTTCCTTCCCGAAGAAAAACTCCTGCGCGTTGTTGTAGAGGTAGTTGTCCAGCACCTCGGGGGGCAGGTCCAGCGCACGGGCCTCGGGTATCACCCGGCGCATGCGCAGCACCGGCCAGTCCGACGCGTAGATCACTTTGTTGGGGCCGCGTGTCCGCATGTAGTGCAGCAGCGTTTCCGGCAGCCGCTTGGGCGACCACGCCGACGTCATCAGGCGCAGGTTGGCGTACTTGAGGAGCAACCGAATCGCGACGTCCCACCACGGGTCCGCGCCGTGGATCATGCACAGCTTGAGCTCGGGAAAACGCACGCACACCCGGTCCAGGTGCATCGGGTGCTGCACCTCGCCGGGAATCGGCGGGCCCGGGATGCCGGTGTTGACGCACAGCGGCAGGTCCAGGTCGGCGCATTTGGCGTAGAGCGGGTAGTAGACGGCGTCACTGGGCGGATACTGCCCGTCGCCCCAAAAGCTGGGTCCCACAACGGCATAAGCCACCGGTAGGTCGCCCACGAGTGCGGTCAATTCGCGCAGCGACCGGACCGGACGCAGTAGGTTGACCCCGCCCATCGCCAGGGCGAACCGGTCCGGCTTGGCTTCGATGAACTTGCGCGCGGTGGTCGACGGGCTCGCCATCGAGTCCATCAGGATCGCCCGCTGCACACCCTGGGAGTCCATCTCGTCGAGCAACTCGGACAGGTCGACCGGCGCGAACATCGATTCCGGGCCCTTGAAGTAGTCGTCCCGAACCTTGAGCATCCAGGTGGGCTGGGAGTCAGTCTCACCGAAGTGCACGTTGACGAGGCAGTCAATCGCTTTGGTGTTCATGACACCTTCTCTTCGGCTTGTTCCCGCGCCCAGCGGTAATTGGGTTTTCCGTTGCCCAGGCGCTGAATCTGCTCGACGAAGATGAACGCCTTGGGCGCCTTGAAATGCGCCAGCTGCGAGGTGCAGAAGGTGTACAGCTCGGTGGCGGCGAGGTCGGTTCCCGGGTGTGGCGCGACGAGCGCGACGACTTCCTGGCCCCATCGCTCGCTGGGCCGTCCCACCACCAGGGCGTCGGCGATCCCCGGATGCGCCCGCAGCACTTCCTCGACCTCCTCGACGAAGACCTTCTCACCACCGGTGTTGATCACCAGCGAGTCACGGCCGAAAAGGCGTATGGTGCCGTCTTTTTCAATGGATGCCCGGTCGCCCGGTATCACCACTCGCCGGCCATCGATCTGGGGGAAGGTGCGCCGGGTGGCGTCGGCGTCGTTGAAGTACCCGAGCGGAATCCGGCCCGTCCTGGCGGCCCACCCGATCTCTTGGTCGCCGGGCCGGAGGAACCGGGTCCGGTCGGCGGAGACGACGGTGGCGCCCTCCCGGGGTTCGAAGGTTTCGCTCGCGGTGCCCTCGCGGCTGTGCCCGAAGGCCATGTTGCCGCTTTCCGAGGATCCGTAGCCTTCGATGATGGTGATGTGGGGCAGGCATTCCATCAGCGCCCGTTTGTATTTCGCGTTGGTGGCGGCCCCGCCGGTGCCGATGGCGTTCAGCGCGGACAACTCGTAGCGATGGGCGCGCAGTTCGGCGATCAGCGGCCCGGCGTATGCATCGCCGACCATCGTCATCATGCCCACCTCTTCGCGCTCGGCCGTTTCCCACACCGACCGGACGTCGAGCTTGTTGCGGTCGTCATACAGCACGACCGTCAGGCCCGCGCACAGCGCGGCGAACGCGGTCCACATGCCGGCCGCATGCATCAGCGGCGAAACGGCGAACCATGGCGGGCCACCGCCGCGCACCTTGTCGTGGATCTCGGTGACGCTGGCGTGGTCGGCCCCCACCATAGACGACACGTACATGTCGCTCTGCCGCCACAGGACCCCCTTGGGGCGGCCGGTCGTTCCACCGGTGCACATCATGATCAGGTCGTCGGGCGACCCGGCCGGGCGAGAGTCCGTGCCGCCGGCCGCCAACGCGTCGTCCAGCGACACGGCGCCCGGCAATTCCGGAGCGTCGCTTCCGTCGTCGATGGACACCAGCAGCTCCGTCCCGCCCGGGGGCAGCACGTCGGCGAACCGCGCGCCGAGGGAGCGGTGATAGATGATTCCCCGGGGCCGGACGTAGGCGAGCAGGTCGGCGATTTCGCGCGGCGAGTAGTGGTGGTTCACGTTGACCGGGACGGTGCGCGCCTTGAGGCATCCGATCACCATGTCGGGGTACAGGTCGTTGTACATGATGAGCGCGACCCGGTCCTGACCGCATTCCCAGGGTTCGAGCGTCTCGCGCTCGGCGTGGGCCCCGAACCCCTTGCCGCTGAGGTAATTTGCCAGCTCGTCGGTGCGCCGGGCAGATTCGGCAAACGTGCTCCGGCGGTCTCCGCAGACGGTCATCAGACGGTCGGGGATGACGTCGGCGATGGCGTCAAGAACCGCGCCTACGGTCCATTCGCTCACTAGGGTAACCAGCCTCGAATAATCAAGCAGCCGACCCCACTTGGACACCGAGGAGGTCTAGAGCGTTGTCACGCATGATCTTTCGGACATCGGGGTCACTGAATCCCGTGAGCTCCTCGGCGAACGACAGCGGCGACTCGAGGCCCTCACCGTGCGGCCAGTCGGAACCGAACAGGATCTTGTCGACGCCGATAACCTGGGCCAGCTCCGTCAGGTCGTCCTCGTAGTACGGCGCGATCCACACGTTGTTGCGCAGCTGCTGCACCGGATCCTCGGGGAAATTGCGCGGGTAACTGTTGGCCGCCTTCTTCAGGCGCTTGACCAGCCGGTGGACGAAGTAGGACCCGTTCTCGATGCTGACCGCCCGCAGCTTGGGGTGTCGGGTGAATACGCCGTGCACGATCATCGACGCCATCGTGTCGTGGATGGCGCGATCGTCGAGGAGCACGGTATCCAGTGGATCCTTTTCGCCGAAGCCCTCGAAGGTCGCCTTGCCTCCCCACTGTGCGGCAATGTGCAGATATCCGCTGTCGCTGAGGTGGAAGCCAACCGGTACGCCCGCTTCGGCCAGCCGGGCCCACACCGGGTCGTGGCTGGGATCGCCCAGCGACCTCGGCTTGACCACGCCGGGCACCGGCGCCGGCCGCACCAGAACAAGCTTGGCGCCGCGCGCCAACACGAACTCGACCTCTTCGAGAGCCTTGGCCGGATCGGCCAGCGAGATGATCGGCGCCGCAATGATTCGGTGATCGGGCCGGTCGAAGCCCCAATCCTCGTCGAGCCAGAGGTTGAACGCGTGCACCGACGCCATGGTCGCCTCGATGTCGTGCTTCAGTGCCTCCTCGACGCCGCACCCGAACGTCGGCAGCATGAACACCGTCTCGATGTCCTGGGTGTCCATCACCGCGATCCGCGCATCGCGGTTCTGGTACTCCGGGTGTTCGGCGAGCCGCTCGACCTTCATCAGCGAGGCGGGATCGACACCTTCGGGAATCTCGCCGCGGAACAACAGGTCCAGGCAGCCCGGCACGATGATCGGGTCGAAGGTGGGATTGGGAACGAAATTGTTGACCCGGCCGCCGATTACGGCCAACGTGCGCTTGCCTTGAGTGACCATCTGCACGCCGCGGGACTTGAACGCCCTGTCCAGGTGACGGGTGAAGGCGTCCAGCGGCTCGTAATAATGGTTGTCGACGTCGATCGCCTGGTAATCCAAGTTGGTCATGATCATCCTTTCCGGCGCCACCGGCGAAAAATTAAGCCTCGGTTGAAGTGAGCTTCCCAACCAAGGGAGGGAACTGCGGCGGCCGCTTCTCGAGGAAGCTGGTGATCCCTTCGATGACGTCCGGGCGCGGCATCGCCTCGTGCAGCAGCACCTCGGCGCGCGACGTGGCGTCCACGACGTCGCGAGTGGCGTCGCCGTAGACCTGCCGTTTGATCACCGCCACCGAAGCCGGCGAGCAGTTGCGCGCGATGTCCTCCGCGTACTCCAGGGCGCGGCTCAGCAGATCTTCAGGCGCGACGACTTCTTTGACGAGGCCCAGCTCGGCCGCTTCCTCGGCGAGGAAGGTGCGCCCGCTCAACAACAGGTCGAGGGCGACGCCCCAACTGGTCAGGCGCGGAAGTATCCAGGAGATGCCGAATTCGGCGATCAGCCCGCGGCGCGCGAACACCGCGGCGAACTTGGCGCCGGCGGCCGCGAACCGGACGTCGCACATGAGCGCATGGGTCAGGCCGATGCCGACGCAGGCTCCGTTGATGGCCGCGACGACGGGCTTGCGCAGGGTGGTCACGAAATGGGGTGGCCGCTCACCGACCAACTCCGCCAGATCGGTCTGACGGGCCTTCTCCATCGTCTCGCCGTAGCTGGGCGCCGAACTCGGCGCGCCCAGATATGCGCCGGCGCAGAACCCCTTGCCGCGGCCGGTCACCACGATCACCCGGACGTCCGGATCCTGTTCGGCTCGGTCGATCCCGGCGTAGAAGCCGGCGGCGATGTCGGGGCCCCACGCGTTCAGGCGATCCGGGCGGTTGAAGGTCAGGATCGCGACGCCGCTCGCCGTGGCCTCGTAGAGCACCGCTTCGTCGGAAGCACCGTCGCTGCCGGACATCTGCCGCGGCACCTCCTCACGCTTGCCTACCGGATCCCCACCGACTTTGTACGCATACTGTATACCTATCGGTAGCGCATTCCACAACTGCCTCCGCGGCCGACCGCAACCCGATCCAGCAGCGACTTTCCCGCCGTTGAACCCTCATCCGGCGGATGGCCGAAGGTGCTTGGCGATCTTGGCTTTCCGGTCACCGGGCCGTCACCTAGCGGGACGCCCGGCGCCCGGTTACGAGCTTGAGGATCGCCAGCAAGATCACCGCGCCGAGCAGGCACGTGAGGAACGAGAAGATCAGGCCTCCGCCGGCGACATCGACGCCGAAGCCGCGCAGCAGAAACCCGCCGATCAAGCCGCCCACGATGCCGACCACGATGTTGAGGACCAGCCCCATCTGGGCGTCGGTACTCATGATTTTGCTGCCGACCCAACCGGCCAGGCCACCGATCACGATCCAGCCGATCACACCCAGAGTGAGCATTCCCCCAATCCTTTCGATAGGAGTAGCCACACCTTATGCCCGCCCCGGGCGTTTGAAATGGCGATCCGGCGGGTTATCGATGACTCGTGAAAGCAACGTTGAGGGCGCTTGTTCATCGCCTCCGTCAGGCCCGCGCGGCGGCGCTGCGGGCCCAGCTGGCGCTGACGGGCGCTCAAATCCTGTTCTGGGTGGTGCTGATCGGCGCTCCCGTCGGTCTTGCGCTGCGCGCGCGACAGCGCCGAATGCGACGCGAACTCCCGAGGTCGGATGCGGCACCGCCGCTGGTCAACCAAGGCTGTGGCGCGCGCCACGTTCCGAGCAGGTTTGCGTCGCAGGGGTAACCGGGAAGGCTTCAGTTAAGCCATCCATCAATGGGAGGGAGATGCAGTGGTTGACATCAAGAGCGGTCCCATCGAGCTGGTCCGCGGCGTCATCGAGGACGTCTTCGGTAAGGCCAAGGAACTCATCGGCACCATCCTGGGCCGGGACGACCTGATCAACGAAGGCGAGGCGCAGCAGGACAAGGCCGAGGCGCAGCGCAACGCCGGCAAGAAGGAAGCCGCGGCCGAGAAGGCCCGTGCGAAGGCCAAGGCCGCCGAGGCGCGCGAGCGCGCCGAGCAGGAGTAAATAGCGCACCGATGGAGCGGGCCCGGTTACCGACCGGGCCCGCTTCGCGTTGTAATCGGTTGTGCCGTAACGGCGCGGTCACTACGCCGCGATGAGGCCGAGCCGCCGATAGGCGCTCTGGATCTGGGTCTTTGCCTCGTCCGGTAACTCCGCCTGCGGGGGGCGCGAGTGCGGATAGTCGCCTATCGGCAGGCCCAGCACCGAGGCGGCGTACTTGAACGCGCCACCCCAGTGGGTGAAGTAATCCGACCGGGCCGGGTAGCACGTCCACCACGATCCGATGTCGAGGTCGAACTGATCCATCCCGGACTCTCGCCCGTAGTCCATCGCCTCGAGGAGCTTGTCGCTGTACACCAGATCCCAGTACTCGGAGAACAGTCGCCGCTGCGGGGTCTCGAACAGGTAACCGGCCGTGCCCAATTGCGCCGGGCAGACGATGCCGGCACGCAACCAGCCGGCGCGGTACACGGTCCGGTCGCATTCCCAGACCGCCAGGCCGGGCGCCAACTCGTGCAGTCGTCGGCTCGCCTCCGGCCGGAACGCGCCCTCCTTGGTGGCGCACACGGCGGGCACCTCGTCGTAGATCCGCGCGCTTTCGGCCGGAGTGAGCACGTAGCCGGAGGACGGGGAGTTGAACATGCCCAACGGGATATCGGTGCGTGCGGCAACGTACTTGAAGAACCTCAGCACGCCCTCGCCCCCGTGGGCCTCCATCATCGGCGTTTGGATGTAGGCGATATCGGCGCCCACGTCTTGGGCGTGCCGTGTCAATTCCAAACAGTCCTTCGCCGATGTCGCCGCGGTGCAGGCCTGCACGACGACGTGGGGATTCAGACCGCGCCCCTCCTCGACCGCGACCTCCAGCAACCGCTTGCGCTCGTCGATGGTCAAGGACCAGAACTCGGCGATCCCGCTGGTGCACCACAACATCGGGTGGCCCAGGTCGCCGACGCAGTAGCGGACCAGCGTCCGGTAGGCGTCCCAGTCGATGTCATCACCGTCGGTGCCGCAGAACGGCGTGTAGAGGGAGTCGCCGATTCCCCGCAATGCCCCGCGCGCCCAGGTGCGCGCCTCCGTCGCCGTCGCCACCATCGACTCCTTCTGTCGGCCAAACGATTTCGGGTCAGGTGAAGTCCGAACCACCGTCGACGTTGATGTTCGCCCCGGTCATGTACGAATTGCGCCGCGATGCCAGGAACGCGGTGACCGGGCCGATCTCCTCCGGCAGGCCGGCGCGGGGCATCTGCGCCGGATGCCCGAAATGCTCGGCGATGGCGTCCATCAGCGCATAGGGGTCGTTGCCGTCGACGCCGACGGACTTCGCCCAGCCGACCAGCGACTCGGAGGCGATGCTGCCCGGCGATACCACGTTGACCAGAATCTCGTCCTTGGCCAACAACAGCGAGAGGTTCTTCGAGACGCTGGTCAGCATCGACTTGGCCGCGGTGTAGGCGGGCAGCATCACGCTTTGCCGCTGGGTCGAGTGGGCCGAGAAGTTGACGATCCGCGCCCATCGGGCCTTGCGCAGCAGCGGCAGCGCAGAGCGCACGCAACGCACCATGCCCATGACCCCCTCGTCGACCGCCTGGTGCCACTGGTCGTCGCTGAGCGCCTCGAAACCGCCTGCCGCGCCGGGCCCGACGGTGTTGATCAGCACGTTGAGTTCACCGCCCCATCGCTCGGCGAGCTCGGCGAACACGTTGTCGACCGCGCCGGCGTCACCGACGTCGGCGACGAGCCCGAGCGCATCCGGGCTGCCCCGGCCGGTCAACTCCGCCACCGCGGAGTCGAGCGCGTCACGGCTGCGACCGATCACCGCGACCCGGGCACCGTCGTCGGCGAGGCAGCGGGCCGTGGCCAGACCCATGCCGCGACTGCCTCCGACCACCACCGCGGTGGCATTCGTCAGCCCTAGATCCATGTGTCCAGCCGTTTTACCAAAAAGCCTACGATAGGTATTACAGTAGCAGACGGAAAACTCGACGACACGCCCGCGTATACGCAGGTCAGGGAGGAACAACCGGTAGATTCCAGTCTACCGGCGGCACGGCTAGATCGTGATGGAGGTGCCCGGAGTGGCAAAGCAGGCAACCGCTGATAAGCGTCAACGACGCGAGCGCGGGTCAATCAATCCCGACGACATCATCAGCGGCGCATTCGAACTCGCGGAGCAAGTGTCGATAGACAACCTGAGCATGCCGCTGCTGGGCAAACATCTCGGCGTGGGCGTCACCAGCATCTACTGGTACTTCCGCAAGAAGGACGATCTGCTCAACGCCATGACCGACCGCGCCCTCGGCAAGTACGTCTTCGCCACTCCCTATGTCGAGGCCAGCGACTGGCGCGAGACGCTGCGCAACCATGCCCGCCTGATGCGTAAAACGTTCATGGGCAACCCAATTCTGTGCGACCTGATCCTGATTCGCGCTGCCCTGAGTCCGAAGGCGGCGCGGGTGGGCGCTCAGGAGATGGAGCGCGCGATCGCCAACCTGGTGGAGGCCGGCCTCTCCCCCGAGGACGCGTTCGACACCTACTCCGCAGTCTCGCTGCATGTCCGCGGATCGGTGGTGCTGCAACGGCTCTACGAGAAGAACCAGACGCCGGACAGCGGACCGCGAGCCATCGAGGACGCGGTGGCCATCGATCCGGCCACTACGCCGCTGATCGCTCAGGTGACCGGGCAAGGACACCGCATCGCGGCTCCCGACGAGGCGAACTTCGAGTTCGGCCTGGACTGCATCCTCGATCACGCGGCCAGCCTGATCGAGAAGGGCGGCAAAGGCGGCAAATCCGCGCCGTCACGGCAACGCAAGGCGACCAAGTCGCCCGCACAGCGGGGACGGACCAAGGCGACCGCGACGCGGTAGGCCGAAGGCTTCCTTCGCGCTCGGTGTCGTGTAGGCCCTTAAGCCTCCGGCTCCGGCACGTGGAAATGCTCGTCGCGCAGCCGGAAGGCTTCCTTCGCGCCGTGCTGTGCACGCGTTTTGACGAAGTTGAACTCGCCCGGCGCGAATTGCAAATTGGTGCCGTAGGCGTGAAACAGGTAGCTCGCGACTTCCTCGCCCTGGTACGCCTGGCTCTGCTCGACGAGGCGGAACGCCTCCTTGGCGATGACGACTCCGTCGGCGGGCATCTTCGCCGCCTTCTCCGCCCAATAACGAGCCCGCGCCGTAACCGCGCCGGGATCGCATGTGTCGGTGAAGATTCCGAGGTGCTCGAGCTCCCCCGCCTCGATGATGTCGCCGGTCAGCAGCAGCCGGCGGGCCAGCACCGGCCCCAGCCGGTGGAAGAACATGTGCAGGCTGCCGAGGGCCGGGCCGAGGAAACGGGTCGCCGGCATGCCGATCTTCGTGTCGCGCGCGATGACGGAGATGTCGGTCATCAACGCCATCTCGAAGCCGCCGCCGAGTGCGTAGCCGGCGATCTCCCCCACCGTCACCTTCGGGAAGCCCATGAAGTTGTGGTAGAAGCCAAAAGACTTGCGGTCCACGGTGAGTCGCCGACGTTGACTGGGACGACGCTTGGCGGTGTCATCGGATGCCGTGGCCTTGTCGCCGTACCAGCCGTACGCGTTGTTCATGTCGGCCCCGGTGGAAAACACTCCCTCGGCTCCGCGCAACAGCACCACGGTGAGGTCGTCGTCGTCGGCCACCCGGTCCAGGCAGCGGGCGATCGCCTCGCGCATCGTGGCGTCATAGGAGTTGCGCTGCTTGGGGTTGTTCAGCGTGATGGTCGCGATGCGCCGCTCGGGGTCGACGTCGAAGAGCACGCGATCGTCCGAAGCGCTGGTGGCGCTCATCTGTCGGACTCCTTTCGCCGCCTGCCGAATTTGAATGCGGTCAGGTCTTCCGGCCGTGACGCCAACGTGGTGACCTCGCCCTTACACAGCACTTCGCCATCGAGCAGTAGCCGCGCCGTCGACGCGATGCCCCGCTCGACTTCGGAGCGAATGATGTCGAAACGCAGGCCGGTCAGCACGGGCGTCGGCCGGCGGAAGGTGACGAGCAGGGACCGGGTCTTGCCCGACAGCCCGGTGACGCAGTTGTGGTGCTGGATCACGCTGTCGAAGAAGACGCCGAGAAAGCCACCGTGCACCAGTCCCGGCGGCCCCTCGTACACCAGTGGGAAGCACACCGAGCCGTCCGCCTTCTCGGCGTCCAACTGATCGAACTCGTACTCGGGAAAGCAGGGGTTGTAGGCACCGATGTCGGTGGCGTGGTTGAGGTAGACGCGCCGGGGGTCGTCGGCGATTTCGCCGATTCGCGGCGCGCTGTCGGTCGGGGCCGCGGCCGCCAACTCGTCCTCCCACTCGGGGAACTTCGCGAGCATCGCGTCGACGGTGGGGTGGGGATGCTCGAGGGACAACAGCAGCGAGCTCAGGCGCCGCATCGCGCCGGCCGCCGCGACCGTCTGCGCGAGGGGCGCCTCGCCGAATTTGGCGTCGCCGGTGCGGGGGGAAGCGGTTGTGCCCTCGGCCATGCTGCCCTTATCCACGGGTTTCGCCCCGCTATGTTCCGTCGTCAGGGTTTCCTTGCTAACTTATACCTCGTATCAATCGTATTGCCTACTGTATGGGTAACCGTATCGGCGGAGAAAGGCCGGGTGGACGGTGAGTCACGGTGCCGACGCGGCCGAGGCCGAGGGTTCGGTCACCGCGTGCCGGGATGGCGCGGTCCTACGGCTCACCCTGAACCGTCCGGCGCGGCGTAACGCCTTGACTCACTTGATGATCGGTGAAATGGTCGCCGCGCTGACCGATTCCGCCGCCGACGACTCGCTGCGCGCGATCCACATCCGCGGCGCGGGAGACGACTTCTGTGCGGGCGCCGACTGGGTGGCCGCCAATGATCCCGCCGGGCAACGTCCCCGCGCGGGCGATCTGGTGCGGCGGATCCCGCACGCCGCGCACCGGGTGATCGAACTCGTCGCGAGCGTTCAGCTGCCGGTGGTCTGCAGCGTGCGGGGATGGGCGGTGGGGTTCGGCTGCAACCTCGCGCTGGCCGCCGACTTCACCGTCGCCGCCGAGGACGCGGTGTTCTGGGAACCGTTCGTGGATCGTGGCTTCAGCCCCGACTCGGGCTCCACCTGGCTGCTGCCCCGGCTGGTCGGGCTGGCGCGGGCCCGGCGGATGCTGCTGCTGGGCGAACAGGTCAGCGCGACCGACGCGGCCGACTGGGGGCTGATCCACCAGGCGGTGAGCGGGCCCGAACTCGACGCAACCGCCGAGAAGCTGCTGGAGCGGCTGGCCGCCGGGCCGACGGCCGCGATCGGGCTGGCCAAGCAGGCCCTGAACTTCGGTCAGCACGCGACGCTGGGCCAATCCCTGACACAGGAACTGTTCAATCTGGAACTCTCCTGTCGCACGGGCGATTTCAAAGAGGGGCTGGAGGCGTTTCGGCAACGGCGTGCGCCCAAGTTCCAGGGCAGATGAGGGAGCGCGAATGCCTACCGACTCGTTCGACACCATCAACTACAACGTCGACGGGCACACGGCCACCATCACGCTGAACCGCCCGGAGGCGCTCAACGCGCTGAGTCCGCACATGATCACCGAACTCCGCGCCGCCTACGACGAAGCCGAGAACGACGACAACGTGTGGCTGCTCGTCGTCACCGGCACCGGCCGCGCGTTCTGCACGGGCGCCGACGTCAAAGCGATTCCCGCCGACGGCAAGGTGATCTACGAACGGCCGTACCTGTCCACCTATGACCAGTGGGAGGCCCCGCAGGAGGGCACACCACCGTTTCGCACCATGGCCAAGCCGGTGTTGACCGCCGTCAACGGACTGTGCTGCGGCGCCGGCATGGACTGGGTCACCACGACGGACATCGTCATCGCATCCGAGCAGGCAACGTTTTTCGATCCGCACGTCAGCATCGGGCTGGTCGCCGGCCGCGAGTTGGTGCGGGTGTCCAGGGTGCTGCCGCGCTCGATCGCCCTGCGGATGGCCCTGATGGGCAAGCACGAGCGGATGAGCGCGCAACGCGCGTACGAGCTCGGATTGATCAGCGAAATCGTCGAGCACGGCCGCCTACTGGAGCGGGCCCATGAGATCGCCGACATCGTCAACTCGAACGCACCCCTGGCGGTGCGGGGAACCCGGCTGGCCATCCTCAAGGGCCTCAACGTGCCGCTGCACGAGGCCGAGATACTCGCCGAGACCTTCCGCGAGCGCGTGCTGCGAACCCAGGACGCCCAGGAAGGCCCGAAGGCCTTCGTGGAGAAGCGGAAACCGAATTGGCAGTGCCGCTGATGAGCGCCGGCTTCGAAACCATCCTGATCGAGGTCGATGCCGACGACCATGTCGCCACCATCACGCTGAACCGACCCGAGCAGCTAAACGCGTTCAACCGCACCATGTGCGAGGAGATGGCCCAGGCCTGGCGGACGGTCAAGCTTGACGATTCGGTGCACGCGGTCGTGCTGCGGGCGGCCGGCAGCCGGGCGTTCAGCGCGGGCCTGGACATCAAGGCGCCGTACGGCCAGCCGGAAAACGTGTGGAACCACGAGGATCCGGGCGAGGCGCTCAGCCCCAAGTGGCAGAAGATGTGGAAGCCGGTGGTGTGCGCCGTCCAGGGCATGTGCACCGCGGGCGCATTTTATTTCATCAACGAGTCCGACGTCGTCATCTGCTCGGACGACGCAACGTTTTTCGACTCCCACGTCTCGGCGGGCCTGGTGTGCGCGCTGGAACCGATCGGCCTGATGCGGCGCATCGGCCTGGGCGAGACCCTGCGCATGGCGCTGATGGGCAACGACGAGCGGGTCGGGGCCGACAGCGCTTTGCGCATCGGATTGGTTTCGGAGGTGGTCTCCCGCGAGACCTTGTGGGAGCGCGCCCATGAGATCGCCGCGACCATCGCCGCCAAGCCGCCGTCGGCGACCCAGGGCACGGTGAGGGCGATCTGGGAGTCGCTGGACCGGCCCTACCGCGCCGCCTTGGAGCAGGGGCTCATCTACACGCGGCTGGGCAATCCGCTCGGCACCGCGGAATTGGCCGCCCGGCAAGGTGAGGTCGCCCCGCGCGAACCGAAGACCCGCTGATGCCCCGTCACCCGCTTCGCCGGCGCATCGCCGACGTGCTCGACCTGCAGCCCGACTCGCGCGCGATCGAGTATGCGGGTCAATGGATCTCGTGGCGCGAGGTCGGCGACACGGCACGGCGCGTCGTATCCCAGGCCGCCGACCACGCGGGCGTCGGCATGCTGCTGCGCAACCGACCCGGTCACGTCGCGGCCTTCCTGGGGGTGCTGCTGGGCGGTGGAACCGTGGTCACCATCAATCCCGCCCGCGGCGACGACCGCACCCGCGCCGACATCGCCGCGCTGCGGCTGCCGCTGATCATCGGCGAACCCGACGACCTGGCCGCGCTGGTCCCGACGGGGACCGCGACGGTGGCGATCAGGGGTACGTCCGTCGACACCGGTGAGCGGGCATGCGACCCCGAGGGTTCGGCGGCACGGCCCGGCGTGGCCGTGCGGATGCTGACCAGCGGAACGACCGGGCCACCCAAACGAATCGACCTCAGCTACGACATGCTGGCGCGCAGCGTGATGGGTCCCGACCCGGAAAAAGCCCCCGCGCCGACGCGGCTGCGAGACGGCGTCGCAATCGTCAACTCGCCGCTGGTGCACATCGGCGGTGTGTTTCGGGTGCTGCAGTGCGTCGCGGAGGCCAGACCCTTTGTGCTGCTGGAACGCTTCGAACTGCAGGCCTGGGCCGAGGCGGTGCGCACCCACCGGCCGCGCACCGTGTCGCTGGTGCCGGCGGCGCTGCGCACGGTGCTGCACTCGGACCTGACGCGGGCCGATCTGGCGAGCATCCGGGCCGTCACCTGCGGCACCGCCCCGCTGTCGGCCGACGACGCGGACGCCTTCACCGAGAAATACGGCATCCCGGTCCTGACGTCTTATGCGGCAACGGAATTCGGCGGTGGCGTCGCCGGCTGGACCCTCGCCGACCACCAAAAGCACTGGCGCGCCAAGCGCGGCAGCGTCGGCCGGGCCAACCCGGGCGCGCACCTACGCGTCGTCGACGACGAGGGCACGACGCTCGGGCCGGACCAGGTCGGCCTGCTGGAGGTCAGGCCCGGCCAGCTCGGTCCATCGGCGAATTGGATGCGAACCACCGATCTGGCCCGCATCGACGCGGACGGCTTCGTCTGGATCGTCGGGCGGGCCGACCAGGCGATCATCCGAGGCGGGTTCAAGGTGATGCCGGACGAGGTGCGCATGGCGCTGGAAGGCCATCCCGCGGTGGCGGGCGCCGCGGTGGTCGCGCGAGCCGACGAACGCCTCGGGGAGACGCCGGTCGCGATGGTGCAACTGCGCCGGTCCGCCTCCGCCGACACCGACACCGACACGCTGATGGAATACCTGCGAACGCGGTTGGCGCGCTACGAAATCCCCACCGAGATCGCGATCGTCGACGCGATCCCGCGAACCGCATCGGGTAAGGCCGATCTCGGCGCGATCAGGCACTTCTTCGGCGACTCTCACCGCGACCATGCCCGGTGACTCCCCCACCATCGCCGAAATCCTTCGGCGCCAGGCGCACTCCCGCGCGCAGCACCCGCTTCTCGTCTGCGACGGCGACCGGATCAGCTATGGCGAGGCCGACGAACGCTCGGCGGAACTCGCTCGCGGGCTGATCGCGTACGGGGCGGGCAAGGGCACGCACGTGGGGCTGCTCTACCCGAACGGCACGGACTTCGTCGTAGGGATGCTCGCGGCGGCGCGAATCGGCGCGGTGGTGATCCCGTTCTCCACCTTCGCCACCGCGCGCGAGCTACGCGAACAGCTGGTCGACAGCGACACCGAAATCCTGTTGGCCACCAGATCGTTTCGTTCGCACGACTACGCGCAAAGGCTTGCCGAGGTGATCGGACGCGCCGGGCTCGACAGCGATGCGCGGCTGTTCGCCAGCGCCGTGCCGCAATTGCGTCGTGTCGTCGTCGATTCCTGCAGGGTGTGCTCGGCCGCGCGGACCGTGCCCCCCGCGCTGCTCGGGGCGATGGAGGACGACGTCGACGGCTGCGATCCGCTGGCCATCGTGTACACGTCGGGTTCCACCAGCGCCCCTAAAGGCGTGGTCCACACCCATGCCGGGTTGATCGGCCATCAACGGAACCTCAACGAGATCCGCGGCCTGACTGCGGCGGACCGGCTGTTCTGCAACTCGCCGTTCTTCTGGATCGGCGGGTTCGCGTTCGGCCTACTGGCCACCTTGGTTGCCGGGTCGACCCTGGTGTGCTCGAACGCCACCTCTGACGCGAACGGAGCTGGCGCGACCCTCGACTTGCTGGAGGCCCAAAGGCCCACCGTCACCAATGGTTTCGTCGCCGGGATCGCGCACCTCGCGGATCACCCGAGCTTTTCCGGACGCGACCTGTCGTCGATGCGCCGGGGCAACCTATACCCCATCATGGCGCCCGACGCCCGACCGGCCGACCCGGAATTGCGGCACAACATGCTGGGGCTGACCGAGGCCGGCAGCGTCGTGCTCATCAGCGGCGACGAATCCGACCAACCCGAACACCGCCGCGGATCCTTCGGCAAGGCGGCGCCCGGATTCGACACCAAGATCATCGAACCGGACGCCTCGGGAGTCGGGGAGCTGTGCATCCGCGGGCCCTACGTGATGCACGGGTATCACAAACGGAGTCGCGAGGAGTGCTTCGACGCCGACGGCTGGTTCCACACGGGCGATTTGGTGCGCGTCGACGCCGAGGGGTTCTTCTATTTCGAGGGCCGGCTCAGCGCGATGATCAAGACGGCGGGGGCCAACGTTTCGGCGGCCGAGGTCGAGAAGGCCATCACCAAGGTAACCGGCGCCGAGGCGCACGTCGTGGGAATACCCGACCCGCAGCGCGGCGAGCTGGTTGCCGCCGTCGTCGCCCAGCCGGGTCTCGACGAGGCCGCGCTGCGCGAGCGGCTCAAGACGGAATTGTCGGCGTACAAGATCCCGAAACGGTTCATCGCCCTGCCGCACAACGAGATTCCGCGGCTGTCCAGCGGGAAGGTCGACACCCAACGGTTGCGTAAGCTGTTCGATGCCTGAAAACACCGTCGACGAACTCGTGCGGTCCCGCGCCGCGCAGTACGGCCCCAAGCCGGCGGTGATCGACCCGGCGGCTCGACTGAGCTACCACGAACTCGATTCCACCACAGGCGATCTGGCCGCGGCTTTCGTTGACGCCGGCGTCGGCAAGGGCACCCGCGTCGGGCTGATCATGCCCAACAGCGCCCGCTGGGTACAGGTGGCGATCGCCGTGACCCGAATCGGCGCGGTGCTGGTCCCGCTCAGCACCCTGCTACAGCCCGGCGAATTGGTCGCGCAGCTGCGGGCCGCGTCCGTTCAATTCCTGGTGGGCGTGGAGGAGTTCCGCGGCCACCGGTACCTGGAGAACCTGGCGGCGGTGCCGCGGCTGGAACTTCCCGCCCTGAGCCGGGTTTGGCCAGCCGACCGGCTAAGCGACACCGCTCCGAGCGAACCGGCCCGCCGCATCGTGGACGCCATGACCGGGACGGTCACGGCGGCCGACCCGATGGTCATCATGTTCACCTCGGGCAGCAGCGGAACACCCAAGGGGGTCATCCACTCCCACGGCAACGCGCTGGCCGCCGTGCGGTCGGGCCTCGCGGCCCGCTGCATCACGTCGGATACCCGCCTGTACCTCCCGATGCCGTTCTTCTGGGTGGGCGGCTTCGGCAGCGGCATCCTGTCCACACTGTTGGCCGGCGCGACCCTGGCAACCGAGGAAATCCCGCGGCCCGAAACCACGCTGCGGCTGCTGGAATCCGAACGGGTCACGCTGTTTCGCGGGTGGCCCGATCAGGCCGAGGCGCTGGCGCGCCACGCCGACGCGGTCCGTGCCGATCTGTCCGCGCTACGCCCCGGCAGCCTGGAGGCCCTGTTGCCGCCCGAGGAGCGCGCCCAACCGGGCGCGCGGGCCACACTGTTCGGCATGACGGAGGCGTTCGGGCCGTATTGCGGCTACGCCGCCGACACCGACCTGCCGCCTTCGGCGTGGGGCAGCTGCGGCAAGCCGTTCCCCGGCATGGAGGTCCGCATCGTCGACACCGACAGCGGCGAGCCGGTGGTAACGGGATCGGTTGGTGAGATCCAGATCCGGGGGCCAAACACGTTGCGTGGCATCTGCCGTCGCAGCCGAGAGGAGCTGTTCACCCGCGACGGTTTCTACCCCACCGGTGACCGCGGCCGCCTCAACGAGGACGGGTTCCTGTTCTACCACGGCCGGTCCGACGACATGTTCAAGGTCAGCGGCGCGACCGTTTATCCTGGCGAGGTGGAGCGCGCGCTGCGGGCGATCGACGGCGTCCAGAACGCGTACGTCACCAACGTGGCCGGCGACGCCGGTGAAAGTGTCGGCGCGGTGGTGGTGTGCACGAGGCCGCTGTCCGCCGAGCAGCTGCGCGGGTCGGCCCGAAAGCTGTTGAGCGCGTTCAAAGTCCCCACGGTGTGGCTACTGCTGGAATCCGACGATGACGTCCCACGCGGGGCCACCGGCAAGGTCGACGTCCGTCGGCTGCGGGAGATGCTGATGACGGCGAAGCGCTCCTAGGGCACCCGCGTCCAGGGTTGGCAGTTCTGCGACTCGAAGGCCTTGACCGACGTGTTGATGTTCGCGAACATCGGGCCGACGGACATGTTCGTCTGCAGCACGTGGTCCTTATTCGCGTCCGGCGTGCTGTAGGTGAACCACGCGCACATCGAGTCCTGGGTCGGCACGTTGTTGATCCAAACCCCCCAGGTGGACGCCGAGCCGGCCGTTCGGTACAGACCCGGCGCGATGTCGGGCCCGACGACGAAGACCCCGTTGCCGGGAATGGGGTCCATCGGATCCGCGGCGGCCGGCGCCGCGAGCGGGATCGCGGCAACGCATGCCACGACTACGGCCGATGCGCGAAGCGTTCGGGGCATTGTTCTCTCCAATTGTCGCCACCCCCACTGGCAGCCTAGGCGCCGGAACGCCCGAACAACAGCCGCCGGTTCGGCTCACCTAGACGTCGGGTGACTCCCATTCGCCACCACGCCCCGCGCGGTGAGGTGATCGATCAGCGGGATGGCGCCCGCGGCAAGGTGTTCCGACATCGCCGCGCGCGCGAGCTCCTGGTCGTGCTTTTTCAGGGCCGACAAGATCCGGCGATGATCCTTGATCGACTGCTGCGGCCACCCCTCGATGGCCGGGAACACCGATTCGGGTGCGTACCGGGTGATCTGCGACATCAGCTGGGCGAGCTTGGGCGAGTCCGCCGCGACGTTGATGGCGCGGTGAAACTCGTGGTTGAGACGCACGGTTCGCTCGGTGTCGTCACCCGCATAGGCCTCTTCGAGCTCGGCCTGGATCTGTTTGAGCTCGCGGACCTGTTCGTCCGTGATGTTGATCGCGGCCCGCGCGGCCAGCTCCCCCCCGACGTAGCCCTGGACGTTGGCGACATCGGCGACGTCGCGCCCGGTCACCGGCAGCACCACGAAACCGCGACGGGGCTGTTGGTCGATCAGCCCCTCCGCCCGCAGCGCGAACAGTGCCTCCCGCACCGGTGTCACGCTTATCCCAAGCTCCGCGGCCAATTGGTCCAGGCGCACATACGACCCGGCCGCGTAGGTGCCGTCGAATATCCTTCCGCGGACGAAGCGCGCGACGTCGTCGGAAAGTTGCGGACGCGCAGCGAAATCCGGGGTGGTCATCGCCTCACACCTGGTACTCGGCGAGCAGCCGCTTGCTGATGATGGACTTCTGGATTTCGCTGGTTCCCTCGCCGATGAGCAGGAACGGGGCGTCGCGCATCAGCCGCTCGATCTCGTATTCCTTGGAATAGCCGTAGCCGCCGTGGATCCGGAAGCTCTGCTGGGTGACCTCCGAACAGAATTCGCTGGCAAGGTATTTGGCCATGCCGGCGGCGACGTCGTTGCGCTCGCCGGAATCCTTGAGCCGCGCCGCGTTGACCATCATCAGGTGTGCGGCTTCCACTTTGGTGGCCATCTCGGCCAGCTGGAACGCGATGGCCTGGTGTTCGGCGATCGGCTTGCCGAAGGTGTGCCGCTGCTGCGCGTAGCGCACCGCGAGTTCGAAGGCGCGGATGCCCACGCCGCACGCGCGCGCCGACACGTTGACCCGCCCGACCTCGATGCCGTCCATCATCTGGAAGAACCCCTGCCCGGGGGTGCCACCGAGGATGTCGTCGGCGCTGGCCCGGTAGCCGTCGAAGATCAGCTCCGTTGTGTCGATGCCCTTGTAGCCCAGCTTGTCGATCTTGCCGGGAATCACCAGGCCCGGCACGACCTCGCCGAAGCCAGTTGGCTTTTCGACGAGAAACGCGGTGAGGTTGCGGTGCGGCTTGTCCGCGCCCTCGTCGGTGCGCACCAGCACCGCGATCAGCGTCGAGCTGCCGCCGTTGGTCAGCCACATCTTCTGGCCGTTGATGGTGTAGCCACCGCCGGCGTCACGCTGGGCGCGGGTGCGGATCGCGGCGACGTCGGAGCCCAGCTCCGGCTCCGACATCGAAAACGCGCCGCGCGTCTCGCCGGTCGCCATGCGCGGCAGGAACCGCTGCTTCTGGGCGGCGGTGCCGTGCTGGCGGAGCATGTAGGCGACGATGAAGTGCGTGTTGAGCACCCCGGACACGCTCATCCAGCCGCGGGCAAGTTCCTCCACGCACAGCGCGTAGGTCAAAAGCGATTCCCCCAGCCCGCCGTACTCCTCGGGAATCATCATGCCGAACAGGCCCATCTCGCGCATCTGATCGACGATGGCCTGGGGGTAGGCGTCGTCGTGCTCGAGTTGCGGCGCGTTGGGAATGACTTCCTTCTCGACGAATTGGCGTACGGTGGCAACGATCTCGGTCTGGAACTCGGTGAGGCCGAGGGTCTGCGCGAGTCTGGTCATGCGCTGTCCGTCCCTATCGTTTTGGCGCTCGTCAGGCGCGCGATGTCCGCGGTCGTCAACCCCAGGCGCTCGGCGAGCACCTCGGCGGTGTCCTGTCCCAGCGCGGGGGCCGGCGCGCTCGCGGGATGCGTGCCGTCGAACGCGGCCGGCAGGCCGGCGGCGAGATAGTCCCCGACGCCCGGTTGGTGCAGTCGGGAAAACAGCGGGTTGGCGGTCACCATGGGGTCGGCGGCGGCCTCGGCGAACGTGCGGTACCGCTCGAACAACACCGTGGTGGCCGACAGCGCGGCGGCGACCTCTTCGGCCGTGTGATCGTCGAACCAGGCGGCGAACAGCCCGGACAGGGCGTCGCGGTAGCGATAGCGGTCACCCTCCGCGCCGAAGTCCACGCCCAGCGCCTCCTCCAGCGCTGACACGGCGGCACCCGTGCCGGTCACCTCGACGAGGTCGCGAAAGTGCCGGCGCGTCAAGGCGACCACCATGAACCGACCGCCGTCACGGCTGGTGAAGTCCTGCCCGTACTGGCCGTAGATGGCGTTGCCGAGCCGTTGGCGCTGCGTCCCGTTGACCTGTGGTTCGGTCAGCAACCCGAGGTTGCCGGCCGTGGCCAGCGCGACGTCCTCCAGCGCCATGCTGATGCGCGCCCCCTTCCCGGCACGCTCGCGGCGCCGGACTGCGGTGACGACGGCCAGGGCGGCGTACAGGCCGCAGCACACGTCCCAGGCCGGCAGCACGTGGTTGATCGGACCGGCGTGCTCGGCCGGCCCGGTGACGAGGGGAAACCCGATGCCCGCGTTGACGGTGTAGTCCACCCCGGTGGACCCGTCGCCGCGGCCGAGCAGCTGGACGTGGATGACGTCGGAACGCTTGGCGGCCAACACATCGTGGCCGAGCCAGGACAGCCCGGCGGCGTTGGTGACCACGATGCCGTCGCCCTCGACGATCAGCCGCTGGACCAGCTCCTGGCCCTCGGCCGAGCGCAGATCGATGGTGGCCGAACGCTTGCCCTTGTTCAGGCCGGTCCAGTAGATCGACGTGCCGCCGGCGGACAGCGGCCAGCGCTGGACGTCGGAGGCGCCGCCGATCGGGTCGACGCGGATCACCTGTGCGCCAAGCTGTCCCAGCGTCATCCCGCACAGCGGGGCGGCGACGAAGCTGGACACCTCCACGACGGTGAGGCCGCTCAGCGGGGCGCTCACGACGGGGCGACCCGCTCGAAGATCGCCGCCAGGCCCTGGCCACCACCGATGCACATGGTCTCCAGCCCGTACCGGGCCTGGCGGCGGCCCAGTTCGCGCGCCAGCGTCGCCAGCATCCGGCCGCCCGTCGCACCGACGGGATGGCCCAGCGAGATTCCCGAGCCGTGCACGTTGGTCCGGTCGTGGTCGGCGGCGCCGAAATTCCATTCGCGCATCACCGCAAGCGCCTGCGCGGCGAAGGCCTCGTTGAGCTCGATGACGTCGATGTCGGACAGCCGCAAGCCCGCCTTGGCCAGGGCGGCCTCGGTGGCCGGGACCGGGCCGATCCCCATGACGTTGGGCGCCACGCCCGCCGACCCCCACGACACCAGGCGGACCAACGGCGTCAGGCCGCACTCGGCCGCCTTCTCCGGGGTGGTCACCACGCACATCGACGCGGCGTCGTTCTGCCCACTGGCGTTGCCGGCCGTCACCGTCGCTTCCGGATCCTCGCCCAGCAGAACGGGTTTGAGCTTGCTCAGCGATTCCACCGAGGTGTCCGCGCGCGGATGCTCGTCGGTGTCGATCGTTTCCTCGCCGTGGCGCGTGCGGACGGCGACCGGGATGATCTCCTCGGCCATGATGCCGTCCTTCTGCGCGGCGACCGCGCGCTGGTGGGATCGCACCGCGAGCTCGTCTTGCTCCTGGCGCGAAATGCCGTACTGGCGGCGCAGGTTCTCGGCGGTCTCCAGCATCCCGCCCGGCACCGGGTAGTGCTTGCCGCCGGCGGTGGTGCGTCCCCGCGCCAGCGCGTCGTGCACCCGGATCCCCCCGCGGGCGCCGCCCCAGCGCATGTCGGTCGAGTAGAAGGCGACGTTGCTCATGCTTTCGCAGCCGCCGGCGATGACGAGATCCTGGTCGCCGTTGCCCACCTGCAGGCACGCCTGGATCACCGCCTGCAGTCCCGACCCGCAGCGGCGGTCGACCTGCATCCCCGGAACCGTCACCGGCAGGCCGGAATCCAGCGCGACCACCCGCCCGATCGCCGGCGCTTCGCTGCTGGGATAGCAGTGGCCGAGGATGACGTCCTGCACGGCATCGGGCGCGATTCCGGTCCGCTCGAGGAGCCCCTTGAGGGCGGCAACGCCCAGGTCGACGGCGGTCAGCGACTTGAACATTCCGCCGTAGCGACCGATGGGGGTGCGCACGGGCTCACAAATGACGGTCTCGCGCATATTCTTCGCTCCGCTCAGATGTGCCGGCCGCCCGTGACTTCCATCACGGTGCCGGTCATGTACGAGGACAGATCGGAGGCCAGGAACAAAGCGACGGTCGCGACCTCGCTGGGCTCGCCGGCGCGGCCCATCGGGATCTCGGCGACCTTCTCGTCCCAAATGCGTTGCGGCATGGCCTCCGTCATGGCCGAGCGGATCAGCCCGGGAGCGATCGCGTTGACCCGCACCCCCAGGTAGGCAAGCTCTTTGGCCGCGGCCTTGGTCATCCCCACGATGCCGGCCTTGGCCGCCGAATAGTTTGTCTGCCCGACCATGCCGACCTTGCCCGACACGGACGACATGTTCACGATGGCGCCGCGCTTGTTTTCGCGCATGATCGCCGCCGCCAGCCGGATGCCGTTCCACGTGCCCTTCAGGTGCACGTCGATGACCTGATCGAACTGCTCCTCGGTCATTTTGCGCATCGTCGCGTCGCGGGTGATCCCGGCGTTGTTGACCATGATGTCCAGGCCCCCGAAGCGCTCGACGGCGGTCTGGATCAACGTCTCGACCTCGGCGGCCTGGGTCACGTCGCAGCGGACCGCTAGCGCCACCTCGTCGCCGCCCAGTTGTTTGGCCGCGGTCTGGGTGGCCTCGAGATTCACATCTCCCAGCACCACCCGCGCGCCCTCGGCGACAAATCTCTCGGCAATCGCGAAGCCCAAACCTTGCGCACCACCTGTGACGACTGCAGTCCGACCGTCCAGCAACGACACCTGAATCCCGCCTCCCTCGCTTTGCCCCCGCATGGGGTACCCGTCGGCGAATATCATATTTCATATAGGATCGCGCTCGGCGCCGGGTGCGCCGCGGCCCAGCGACAACTTCCAAAGAGGAGCGCCCGCCTATGACGAACGCCGACGTCCAGGAAGTGCCCGACGAGGACTTCCTGGAGATCCTCGCCCAGACCCGGCACTTCGTCCGAAGCGCCGTCGTCCCGCGCGAGCAGGAAATCCTGACCGACGACCGGGTGCCGGACGACCTGCGCGACCACGCCAAGAAGATGGGCCTGTTCGGGTATGCGATCCCCCAGCGGTGGGGCGGCCTGGGCCTGAACCTCGTCCAAGACGTCGAGCTGGCAATGGAATTGGGCTACACCTCGCTCGCGGTGCGCTCGATGTTCGGCACCAACAACGGCATCGCGGGACAGGTTCTCGTCGGCTTCGGCACCGACGAGCAGAAGCGCCGCTGGCTGGAGTCGATGGCGGCGGGCGACGTCGTCGCGTCGTTCGCGCTGACCGAGCCCGGCGCCGGCTCGAACCCGGCCGGCCTGCGGACCAAGGCCGTCCGCGACGGCGACGGCTGGGTGATCTCCGGTGACAAGCGCTTCATCACCAACGCGCCCGTCGCCAACCTGTTCGTGGTGTTCGCGCGCACCAGGCCGGCCGACGACCAGGGCCCCGGGATCGCCGTCTTCCTGGTCCCGGCGGACGCCGCCGGCGTACAGGTGGGAGCCAAGGACGCGAAGATGGGCCAGGAGGGCGCCTGGACCGCCGACGTCAGCTTCAGCGACGTCCGCGTGGGCAGCGACGCGCTGATCGGCGGCAGCGAGGACATCGGCTATCGGGCCGCGATGACGTCGTTGGCGCGCGGCCGCGTCCACATCGCGGCAATCGCGGTGGGCGCCGCACAACGGGCGCTCGATGAATCCGTGACGTATGCGGCTACGGCGACGCAGGGCGGGACGCCGATCGGGAGCTTTCAGCTGGTGCAGGCGATGCTCGCCGACCAGCAGGCCGGGGTGCTGGCCGGGCGCGCGCTGGTCCGGGAGGCGGCGCGGCTGTGGGTCAGCAACGAAGACCGCCGGATCGCGCCGTCGGCGGCCAAGCTGTTCTGCACCGAAATGGCCGGCAAGGTGGCCGATCTCGCGGTCCAGGTGCATGGCGGCAGCGGCTACATGCACGGCGTTCCCGTCGAACGCATCTATCGCGACGTGCGCCTGCTGCGGCTCTACGAGGGCACCAGCGAGATCCAGCGCCTGATCATCGGGTCGAACCTCGTCAAGGCGGCGCAGCGATGAGCGGCAGGTTGGCGGGTCGGGTGGCCCTGATCACCGGGGCGGCGCGCGGCCAGGGCCGCGCCCACGCCGTTCGCATGGCCCGGGAGGGTGCCGACATCATCGCCGTCGACATCGCCGGCAAGCTCCCGCCCTGCGTGCCCTACGATTCCGCCACCCCCGACGACCTCGCCGAAACCGTCCGGCTGGTCGAGAAGACGGATCGTCGAATCTTGGCCACCACCACCGACGTTCGTGACGTCGACGAACTTCGCCGGGTGGTCGAAGACGGTGTCGCCGCCTTCGGGCGCCTGGACATCATCGTCGCCAACGCCGGCATCTCGGCGCCGCAGGCCTGGAACGACATCACCCCCGAATCGTTCCGCGACGTCATGGAGATCAACGTGACCGGCACCTGGAACACCGTGATGGCGGGCGCCGACAAGATCATCGAAGGCGGCCGCGGCGGCTCGATCATCCTGATTAGTTCCGCGGCCGGCATGAAGCTGCAGCCGTTCATGGTGCACTACACCACCAGCAAGCACGCCGTCGCCGGGATGGCGCGCGCGTTCGCCGCCGAGCTGGGCAAGCACGCGATCCGGGTCAACAGCGTGCACCCGGGTCCGGTGAACACCGCGATGGGATCCGGCGACATGGTCGCGGCCATGGGCAAGGCGATGGAGACGAACCCGCAGCTGGCCAACATGCTCACCCCGTTCCTGCCGACCTGGGCCGCCGAGCCGGAAGACGTCGCCGACGCCGTGTGCTGGCTGGCCAGCGACGAATCGCGCAACATCACCGCCGCACAGATCCCGGTCGACCAGGGTTCGACGCAATACTGATCGGCCCCCGGGGAATAGCCATCACGGATCGGCGTTGCTAGGCGGCATGAAAGCTTTCAGCGAAACCGAACGTCAGGAGTTCCTCGCCGACACCCACGTCGGCGTCCTGTCCGTCGCCGCCGACGGACGGCCGCCGGCCAGCGTCCCGATCTGGTATGACTACACGCCCGGCGGCGACATCCGGATCATGACCGGCGCTGCGACACGCAAGGCTCGCCTCATCGAGCGCGCGGGCGCGGTGACGCTGGTGGTTCAGCGCGAGGAGTTGCCGTACCAGTACGTGGTGGTGGAGGGCACCGTCGTCGAGACCACCAATCCCGCACCCACCGACCTGCAGGAAGCCATCGCCATCCGCTACCTCGGCGAGGAGGGCGCGCGAGCATTCCTCGCCAGCATGGAGGGCGTCGAGGAGGTGCTGTACACCATCCGCCCGGACCGGTGGCTGTCCGCCGACTTCACCGGCGACCTCTAACCGAGCAACTCCAGCGTCCCAAGCTCGCGGATGGCCTGGCAGCCGCGGGTCAGCATGGCGAGCACCATGTCGTCGCCGCGCTCGGTGGCGGCGGCGAACGCGAACCCCAGCGCCGAGATCAGCGGCGCCTGCAGCACGCCGAGCCGGTAATCGCGCCAGCACGTTTCGCGGTCGTATCCGGTGACCCCGCAGCTCGTCAGTGCCCGGTGATAGTCGGCGACGAGGTCTTTCTCGAGGCGGGCCCGCAGTTGCGGATTCAGGCTGGTCGCGGTGAAGTAGGCCAGGTCCCTGGCCGGCAGGCCCACGCCGAGCGTCTGCCAGTCGACCACGCTGACCCGCGTCCGGTCGGGATCGAACAGCATGTTGTCCAGCCGATAGTCCCCATGTAGCAGGGCGAACCGGTCGTACTCGGCCAGCAGCCACGGCGCCACCAAACCCATTGCCGCACTGAAGGTATCCCGGTCGTCGGCGCTCATGCGACCGCCGAGCTTCTCAAGGGTGATGTCGGCGCTCATCTTCGCCACCTCGCCCATGCCGTTGGCGCCGGCCTCGTCCGGCCGCCCGAACGCGATGCCCTCGAAGTCCAGCCAGACCGGGTCGCGCCAGGTGGGCGCGTGCAGGCCGGCCAGCGCGGTAACCGCAAGCCGCGCTTCGGCTTCGCCGCAGCCGGCGAGCTGATCGCCCTGCACCGCCGGCGCCTGATCGGCGAGCAGCAGGGCGAAATCCATTGCGTCGTCGGTGATCTCGCAGTAGAAGCACTCCGGCGTCGGCACCTGCACTCGATCGGCCACCGACGAGTAGAACGCGCACTCGCTGCGATATCCGATGACGACGCGGTCGCGCACGGTGTCGTCCTGGGCCGGCAGCTTGATCACGAAGGTCTGCGGCAGGTCACCGGGATCCGTCGCATAGCTGGCCGTCACCCGGTAGGTGGCGCCGGTCTGGCCGGTGCCGATGGCGACGACGTCGACGCCGGACACCCCCACGGGCGTGCGGCGTTCGGTGAGCGCCGCCGACAACCATTCGGGGGTCACGTCGCCGGGGTACCGCGGAATCGACACCACAGCACTCATAAGCTGGCCTCCAGCGCTCCGACCGTCAACTGACCGATCAACTGTAAGGCATACGGCAATTGCCGCGGTCTGCCGCCGGGTCCTAATCGGCGGCGATGTGCCACTCCGCGGCCTCGCGCTGCTGCCGCCAGAATTCCTCGAAACGTCCGCCCGCGGACAGCAGTTCGTCGACGCTGCCGTCCTCGATGATTCGGCCGTCGTCCACGAACAGGACGCGGTCGGCGTGTCGGATGCTCGCCAGGCGGTGCGCGACGATGACCCGGGTGCGCGCGTGCCGGTCGGCGCTCAGCGCGTCCACCACCGCGGCCTCGTTTTCGGTGTCCAGGGCGCTGGTCGCCTCGTCGACCAGCAGCAACGGCGCGTCCTTGAGCAGGGCGCGCGCGATGCTGACGCGTTGGCGTTCGCCGCCGGAGAGCGCCGATCCCGCCTCCCCGACGACCGTGTCGGCGCCGTCGGGCAGCCAGGCGGTGAGTTCGTCGACCCGCGCGAGCGCGACGGCACGCGCGAACTGCTCGTCACCGGCGGACGGGTTTCCGGCCAGGACGTTCTCGCGGATCGTGCCGTGGAACAGGTACGGGTGCTGGAACACGACGCTGCTGGCCGCGCGCCGGGCCCCGGCGTCCAGGGTCGCCGCGTCCACGCCGTCGATGAGCACGCGGCCTCGGGTCGGCGCGTGCAGGCCGGCGATCAGCGCCAGGATCGTGCTCTTGCCCGAGCCGGACGGGCCGACGATCGCCGTCGTGGTGCCCGGGCGCAACGAGAAGCTCAGGCCGTCGAGCGCCGGCGCGCTCGATCCGTCGTAGCCGAAGGTGACGTCGTCGAACTCGATTCGCGGGGCCGCCATGGGCCCGGGCAGTGTGGCGGCCCCGGCTGCCGTGGTCGGCGCGGCGAGCACGGACCGGATGCGGTCCAGCGTGGCGCGGGTGCTCTCGAGCGCCGGCGCCAGCTCGCTGATGGTGGTGAACGGCTCCAGGTAGCGGGCGATCACCACGATCAGCGCGATGGCCTCGGGCACGCTGAGGGTCCCGCCGACCGCCAGCGCCGTCGTCGTGCCGGCCAGCAGGATGAGGGCCGCCTGGCTGGCCAGGCTGAACAGCAGCTGGCCCGGAACCTGCATGGACAGCAGCCGCATCGTCGCCCCGCGTTGTGCGGCCAGCGCGTCGCCGACCAGGCTGCGGGCCGGCTCGGCGCGCCGCGCGGCCCGCAACGCCTGCTGGGTGCGGGCGAACTCGATGATCCGTTCGGTGAGCGCGGTGTTGGCCGCAGCGGCCGCGGTGTCGGCGCGGCGCGCCAGCCGCGCGGACCCCCACAGCGCGCCCAATAACAACGGCACGCCGCCCAGCGCCGCCAGGCCGAGCTGCCAGGAAACGGGCAGCAACGCCAGCGCGATCGCCGCCGGCAGCAGGATCGCCGTGACGAGCGGCGTCAGCAGGTTGACCACCAGGCCCACGAGTTCCGGTCCCGTCGCCGCGATGGCCTGCCGCGCCGTCGCGGTGTTCTCGGCGGTGAACCATTCCAACCGGACGTCCGGAAGCCGGTCGGCCAGGTCGTGCTGGCTGTGGTCGAGCACGGCGAAGCCAAGGTCCAGGCCGACGCGCGCGGTCGCGGTGTCGATCACCCAACCGGTCACGGTCGCGGCGGTCAGCCAGCCCAGCCACACCAGGGCGCGGTGCGGTTCGCCGCCGAACAGGGCGCCCACCAATGGGACCAGCAGCACCGTGGCGACCGCCCGCACCAACACGGAGATCAGGGCGAGCACGGTGTAGGAAAAGACGTTGGCGCGGCGCTCTTTTGGCACCAGCCCGATCCAGGTGCGAATCATCGCGTCACCTCCCCCGCCGCCGCCGGGACCGCTTCGCCGTGGCCCATGGCCCACAGCCGGCGGTAGCGTCCGTCCGCGGCGAGCAACTCGTCGTGCGTGCCGCGTTCGGCGATCCGGCCCTCGTCGAGCACGACGATCTGGTCGGCCCGGGTGATGGTGTGCAGGCGATGGGCGATCACCAGCACCGTCCGTTCCCGGGTGAGCCGGTTGAGCGCTTGCTGCACAAGGTATTCCGATTCCGGGTCCGCGAACGCCGTGGCCTCGTCGAGGATCAGCACCGGGGTGTCGGCGAGGATGGCGCGCGCGATGGTGAGCCGTTGGCGTTCCCCGCCCGACAGGCCGCTGCCCGCGCCGAGCACGGTGTCGTAGCCCTGCGGCAGGCGCACGATGCGGTCGTGGATTTGGGCCTCGCGTGCCGCCGCCTCGATCTGCGCGCCGGTGGCATCGGGCACGGCCAGCGCGATGTTCTGCGCCACGGTGCCGTGCACGAGCTGGGTTTCCTGCAGGACGAAGCCGACGCGTGTGTAGAGTTCGTCGGCGGTCAGCGACCGAATGTCTTGTCCGCCAACGCGTATCGCGCCCTGCTCGACGTCGTGGAATCGGGCCAGCAGCGCGGCCAGCGTCGACTTGCCCGAGCCCGACGGGCCGACGAGCGCGGTGACGGTGCCGGGGCGCAGCGTCAGCGACACGTCCCGGATCACCGGAACGCCGGGCCGATACCCGAAGCCGACGCGGTCGAACACCACGGTCGCGTCGCCCCGGGGCGCTTCCGGCTCTCGCACGGCGAGTTCGGGTTCGTCGAGGGTGTTCTGCAGGCGCCGGGCGGCCAGCATCCCGGCGCGGATGCCACCGAGGCCGTAAGCGATGCCGAGCAGGCGGGCGCCGAAGGTGGTGCCCAGCAACAAGAACGGCAGCAGGTCGACCGGATCCATCCGCCCGCCCGCGATGAGCAGGGTGCCGGTCGCCGCGATGAGCCACAGGAACGTCGCGGGGCGGGTGGCCAGGTCCATCAGCGTCTTCTTGCCGGCGAGCGGACGCTGCCAAGCCACCAGGAACCCGACGTACTCGTCGAGGCGGCGCCGGAAGCTGGAGGCCGCGGCGCCGCCGAAGACGCGAATCACCGGCTGCCCTTCGAGATACGCGCCGGCCTCCCCGCCCATCCGCTCCGCCCAGCGCTGCGACTGGGGGATGCGGGGGCCGGACTGGATCGTGATCGACGACGTCAGCACCAGATAGACCAGGACGGGCACGAACAGGACCAGCGCCACGCGCCAGTCGACGGCGAACAGATAGATCAGCACCGCCACCGGCGCGACGACGGCGGCGACCGCGTCCGGGATGGCGTGGGTGACCAGATAGTGCAGCGCCAGGGTGTCGTCCTGCACCAGCTGCTTGATGGACCCCGATCCGCGGGCCGTGAACCAGCCCAGCGGCAGCCGGGACAACTTGGTCAACAGCCGTGAGCGCAGGTCACTGGCGAAACGTGCGTCGAGAACGTGCAGCCACAGCGTGAGTGCGGCGCCGAGCACGGTGCCCAGCCCCAGCAGCGAAACGGCCGCGACGCCCAGCGTCCACAGCCGCTGCTCCCCGGCGCCGGACACCAGCAGCCGCGCCAACTCGACCAGGAGCACGAACGGCGCCAGCTGCACCAGCGTGATCACCGCCTGCAGCACGCCGGAGACGATCAGCGCCGAGCGCAGCGGCGCGAGCAACCGGCCCGCGCCCTGGGCGCGCCAGCTGCCGCGGGGCGCCGGATGCGGCGTTGGTGTCAACGGTTCCGGCTCTGGCGCAACCGCTTCCGGTTCGTCACCGCGGCTGGTGCCCATCGCCCGCCCGGCGCTCCAGTAGGCCTGGGCGTGAATCTCGGACTTGGGAAACCCGAACTCGTCGCGCAGGCGCGTTCGGACGTGCTTGAGCGTCGTCGCCTCGGGCGTGGCCCACGCGTACCAATTCGACCAGTCCCGGGCCTCGATCGCGGCGGCCAGCGACTTGTCGTCGCGGCGCGGCACCCAGTGCACCCGCAGCCGAGGGTGTTTCGCGAGCGGGATCAGCGCGTCGTGGTCGTCGTGCTGCTCGAGGTACACCTCGATCGGGACGTCGGCGGGGACGGTCCCCACGATGCCGTTGATCCCGGGGATCGAGGCCGAGTCCCCGACCAGCAGGTAGCCGGCCGGCTGCTCGGCGGGCGCGTCGAAGCGCGACGAGCCCATCAGCGACATGACCGCGATCGTCGCGCCGGGTTGCACGGTTCGCGCCCACAACGACGCCGGTCCCGCCGGCTCGTGCAGGACGACGTCGACGGCGAAGCGGCCGGCGGCGGGGTCCGCCTCCGAGATCGTGTACGCGCGCTGGAACTCGGTGCTCGATCCGTCGGGGTCGGGGAACCAGAACCGCAGCCACGCCGCGGGTTCGGCCTCTACTTCGTCGAACAGTGTCGGTGATTGCATCCGCACCCGCACGAAGTGCGGTGCGATGCGGACGGTTTCGACGACCGTCGCGATGTGGTCGCGGGCGCCGAAGCTGCGCAGCATCACCCCCTGGAAGCCGCGCGCCATCAGCGGTTCGCCCTGACGACCTTTGTCTCAGCGCTCAGCGGCGGCCGCCCGCCCCGACGTGATGCAACCGACAGCATTCAGCGACCCTCCGAGTAGGTAAGTTACCCACAAACTAAGGGTTGCCTTACCAAAGGTCAACCCGGGTCGCCTCGGCTCGGCCCGCTCGCGTCGAGATCGACGAAACCGTGACCCCTACTCGAACTTTTTCGCGGTGGCGTGGATCTGGGCGACCGTTGGTCGGGTCGCCTCGGCTAGGCCGCCTGCCCGGCCCCCCGCAACTCACGCAGGGCGGTGCGCAGGCCGCGCCGTTTGCCCGTCTGGGGATCGACGAAGCTTTCCCGCAGCCCCTCGCGTACGCGGAATTTCAGTTCCGAACGCGTCTCGCGAGCGTCGTCGGGCGTCGCCTGGAGGAGTTTGTCCGGCAGGGCGAGTTTGAGGATCGTCCAGAACGTCTGCAGGTATTGGCGGCCAAGGGATCCCGTGGTGTACGGCAGGTCGTACTTGTCACACAGCTCGCGCACCCGCACGGCGATCTCCGCGTAGCGGTTGCTGGGCAGGTCCGGGAACAGGTGGTGCTCGATCTGGTAGCACAGGTTGCCACTGACGAAGGCCATCAGCGGCCCGGCGTTGAAATTCGCCGATCCGAGCATCTGGCGGAGGTACCACTCCCCCTGGGTCTCGTTCTCGAACTCGTCGACGGTGAATTTCTCAGCGCCGTCGGGGAAGTGGCCGCAGAAGATAACCATGTACGCCCACACGTTGCGAATCAGGTTGGCGGTCATGTTGGCCTTGATGGTGCGCTTCCAGTTGCGCCCGCTCAGCGCGGGGAAGATCAGGTAGTCCTTGCCCTCCTGCCTGACGAGCTTCTTCGTGATCACCCGCAGATCCTTGGCCGCCTCGGCCCAGCTCTTTTCCTTCTTGCGCAGCTTCGCCGTCTCGATGTGGTGCAACGCGACGCCGTACTGGAAGAACGTGCCCAGCAGCATGTTGTAGATCGGGTTGCCGAGCATCCAGGGTTCCCACGGCTCGTCGCGGGTGACACGCATGATGCCGTAGCCCACATCGGCGTCGAGGCCGACAACGTTCGTGTACTTGTGGTGGACGAAGTTGTGGGAGCGCTTCCACTGCACGCTCGGGCAGGTGGTGTCCCACTCCCATTCCGTCGAGTGGATCTCCGGGTCATTCATCCAGTCCCACTGCCCGTGAATGATGTTGTGGCCCAGCTCCATGTTCTCGATGATTTTCGCCATTGCGAGCATCGCGGTGCCGGAGGCCCACGCCAGCTTGTTGTGGCTGGCGAACAACGCAATTCGCCCGCCGGCGGCCAAACCGCGCTGCAGCTGAATGGACCGGCGAATGTAGCGGGCGTCGCGCTCACCGCGGGACTCCTCGATGTCGGCGCGGATGGCGTCCAGTTCGTGCGCGAGTTGCTCGATGTCCTCGGTGGTCAGGTGCGCGTATTCCTTGATATCGGTGATTGCCATTGGTCCCCCTAGATCTTGATCGTGCAGTCTCCGGATGCTGTGGAGATGCAGGTTTGGATGCGGTCGCCCGCGCCGTGTTCGGTCCCCGACCGGAAGTCGCGCACGTGCCCCGCCTCCAGCGGCAGCACGCACGTCTGGCAGATTCCCATCCGGCACCCGAACGGCATCTGGATACCAACCTGTTCGCCGGCCTCCATAATCGATGTGGCGCCGTCGATTTCGACGGTCTTGTCGGATATGGCGAAGGTGACCGTTCCGCCTTCGCCGCCCTTGTCAGTGGCGGCGATGGTGAAGCGCTCCATGTGCAGCTGATCCCTGCAGTCCGCGCTATTCCATATCTCTTCGGCGGTGTCCAGGAGGGCCGACGGGCCGCACACCCAGGCCGGGCGGTCCTGCCAGTCGTTGACGATATCGGCCAGGTGCGCGAAATCGAGGTGCCCCTGAGTTTCGGTGAGCTGCAAGTGAAGTCGATACCCGGGCTGAGCCTTTTCGAGCTCGCGCAGCTCGTCGTGGAATATCACGTCGTCCGCACTGGGCGCCGAGTGGATGTGCACGATGTCGGCCTGTTGGCCGCGGGACTTGAGAGTGCGCAGCATCGCCATCACCGGGGTGATCCCGCTGCCTGCGGTGATAAACAGGATCTTCGCCGGCGGCGGGTCGGGCAGCGCGAAGTCTCCCTTGGGGGACTGGAGCCGCACGACGGTGCCGGGTTTGACGCCGTTGACGAGGTGGGTCGACAGAAAGCCCTCGGGGGTGGCCTTGACGGTGATGGTGATGTTCTTGCTGTCGCGGCGCGGGATCGACGTCAACGAATAGGAGCGCCAGTGCCATCGGCCGTCGATCCGCAGGCCGATGCCGACGTACTGGCCCGGCTTGTAGCGCCCCGAAAAACCCCAACCGGGCTTGATCGTGACGGTCGCCGAGTCGGCGGTTTCGGGGCGCACGTCGACGATCAGGCCGCGCAACTCCCGCGCCGACCACAGCGGGTTGAGCAGCTTGAGGTAATCGTCGGGCAGTAACGGGGTAGTCGCGCGGGCCGCCAGCCCACGCGGCACATTGACCCAGGATCTGGCGGTCTGCACGCCTTTGGCGGGCGCGGTGCTCCAGCGAGTGAGGCTACGAAACGGAGAAGCCATAAGTCATTCCAGCGGTCTGATCGAGGTTTCACATGGGCCGGTTGGCTCACGCTTCCCCATCGGCTTCCCACCCGGCGCTTTCGATAAACACGTGTTCGCTGACCTGATTTTGAGTCGCCTACGTATGTACGTGGAAAAAGGCGCTATGCTGCGCATTCGCGCCACCGCGTACGGATCTGCACGCCATTGGACACACGGGTAATTTGTGAACACACGTAAGCCCTCTCGCGGGGTAACGATCAGCTCCAAATCCGTTGAACCAAAGGTGATTTCACGGCGGCACCACGAGCTTTCCGGGTGATCACTCGCTGTCTAGGGACAGATCGGCTTCGGACTCTTTTCGCTTCTGCTGGGCCAGTTTCCGATCCTCGGCCGCCGCCTGGCGATGACGAGACGCGGACTCGCGGTGCACCTCCGAGTGGGACGCGCCCTGTGCGACGGTCACGTCTTGCACCTTTGCGACCCGCTCGTGCTGAAGCGCGGACTCCTCGAAGCTGCGGGCCGCCGACAGGCCTGCAAGAGCAGCCCGTTCGCGGGCCTCGGCCGCTCTGCTTTCCGCGCGGTCCACATCTTCGGCCGTGACGGCTTGCTCAAGCGGCTCCCGGGCCATGGCGCCTTCCTTGATGTGGTTCATCGCGGTTACCCGCGGAACGCGCAACAAAACACGTGCGGGCGCAGTGATACGAACTCCCTCACCTAACAGGCCACGCCACCACATCCGATCCAAGCTGCGGTTGAATGGGTTCAATGACGCACGAAGCCACAGAGCCACAGGAACCCAAGGGGATATGGCCGTGCTGTTGCTGATTTTGAAGATCGCGCTGCTCGCCTTCATCGTTGGAGGCGCCGTCGCCCTGATAATCCGGGGAATTCGGCGCACACGCGCCAACAGATTGGACCCCAGATGGAAGGGGCCAAGCGGCCAACCTGGTTACGAAGCGCAGGCTTTCGGCGCCATACCGAATACACCGCTTCCAGACTGGGCCTACGGGGACGACGAGCGCGACGGTGACGCGAAGCGATAGCTCGGCGCGGCACGCTCAACGAACACACATCGTCTGTCCTCGATGTCTCGCGACATCACATCGGTGCGGGCGGAGGGATTCGAACCCACACGCTCTTTCGAGCAATGGCACCTAAAGCCATCGCGTCTGCCATTTCGCCACGCCCGCGGCGGTGCCGATCGTACCGCGCGCCTCGACGAATTCGTCGGTCCCAAATCGTGAGCGGTACGGTCAAGTGGTGTCCACAACCCGCCGTCGCAGGCCCGCGCTGATCGCGTTGGTGATCGTCGCGGCGTGCGGCTGCCTCGCCCTGGGCTGGTGGCAGTGGACGAGGTTCCAGTCGGTCTCGGGCACCTTCCAGAACCTGGGCTACGCGCTGCAGTGGCCGCTGTTCGCCTGGTTCTGCGTCTACGCCTACCGCAAATTCGTGCGCTATGAGGAGCAGCCACCGGAACCGCGGCACAGCGGCGAGATGACCGAAATCCCCGCCGGCCTGCTGCCCGAGCGGCCCAAGCCGGCGCAACCGCCGCCCGATGATCCCGCCTTGCGGGAGTACAACGCCTACCTGGCCGAGCTCGCCCAGAAAGACGCCGAGAAGGAGAACAGGACCACCGCATGACCACACCCGAGACGCCCGGCGCGCCGGCGCCCGCGTTCCCCGTCGAGAAGATCCGCACCGCGTTGCTCGCTTACCGGGTGATGGCGTGGACGACGGGTCTGTGGCTGATCGCGCTGTGCTACGAGATCGTCTCGCACCTGGCGTTCCACCACGAGATCCGCTGGATCGAAGTCGTGCACGGCTGGGTCTATTTCGCGTACGTGTTGGCGGCCTTCAACCTCGCGATCAAGGTCCGCTGGCCGATCGGCAAGACCATCGGCGTGCTGCTGTCCGGCACCATCCCGCTGCTCGGCATCATCGTCGAGCACTTCCAGACCAAGGCCGTCAAGGCGCGCTTCGGGCAGTAGGGGATCGAGCGTGCGGCTGGCCGCACACTCGAGGCCGAACGTGCGGCCAGCCTCACGTTCGCGGCGACGCCAAGTCGCGCAGCGCGGGCACGAGAAGCGCCAGCGCGCGACCGCGATGCGACACCGCGTCCTTCTCCGCCGGGCTCAACTGCGCCGCGGTGCGGTCGCTGCCGTCGGGAAGGAACACCGGGTCGTAGCCGAACCCGCCGTCGCCGCGCGGCGCCCGCGCGATCGAGCCGGGCCACTCGCCCCGCACGACGACCTCGCCCGACGCCGACACCAGCGCGCAGGCGGACACGAACGCCGCGCCGCGCCGTTCGTCGGGGACGTCACGCAACTGCGCCAACAGCAGCGCGGTGTTGCCGGAGTCGTCACCGTGGTTGCCCGACCACCGCGCCGAGAGCACGCCGGGCATTCCGTTAAGGGCGGCCACCTCCAACCCCGAGTCGTCGGCCACACACGCCAGGCCCGTCGCGGCGAACCCATCCCGCGCCTTGGCCAGCGCGTTGTCCTCGAACGTCGCGCCGGTTTCGGGGGCCTCCTCGAACGGCGCCACATCGTCGAGCGAAACCAACGTCAGCCTCGACAGGCCCGCGCCGTCGAGCACGCGGCGCAGTTCCGCGAGCTTCTTGGCGTTGCGGCTGGCAACCAGCAGGTGGGTCACCGGTCATTCCAAAACATCGTCTCGTCACCTCGATTGACGGCGCGACTGCACGCGACAACAAATAGCTAGAAGATCATCAAGCGGACGATGAGTGCAAAGCACCGCACCGAAGCGCGGTCCCGACGGTTCGCGGGACGCCGATCTCGCCCTACAACATCGGCGAGTGATTTGAAAATCATCGTTTTCAAGTGGGAACGTTCTTTCGTACACTGCGGTGACCGCCGCCCGGCGTTGGCGAGGAGGAGCCGGTCATGTCGTTGCTCAACGTGGTGCCGGACATTGTGACGTCCTCGGCGCAGAATTTGCAGGAGGTCGGCACCGCGCTAAGAACCGCAACGGCGGCAGCAACCGCTCCGACAACAGCCATCGCGGCACCGGCTGCTGATGAGGTGTCGGCGGCAATCACGGCGCTCTTTGGTGCACACGCCCAAGAATTTCAAGCCCTCAGCGCCAACGCGGCAGCATTTCACGACCGGTTTTCGAGCTTGTTGGGTGGCGGAGCCGCTCAGTATGCGAGCGCAGAGGCCGCAAACGCCGCGCAAACGCTGACAGACGCTCCTGTCAGTACTCTCTTGGGCGAGATCTCGACTGCCGTGAGTTTTGTGACAGATCCAGTCGGGACTTTGAAAGATGCGGCGGTGGACAAATATCTTTCGTACATCGGCTGGGATACGTCGAGCAGCTACTCTTTGGGTCCGGATGGCACCGGCTTCGGTGTCGAAGGACATGCCACCGCATCCTGGAGCTATAACCCGAATAGAACCATTCACGCCCTTGTTCCCTCGGCCCCGCCTACGAACTTGCCAGTCCTAGGGTTGTCGGCAACCGCGCAGGTGCACAACAATCTCAATACCGGCGCCGATCTAATTTGGCAGATCAACACTCCACTGGGATCTACCGCGTTCTTTGCGGACAGGGCCGCCAATAGTACGGTCACAAACTATGGGGCCTATTTCGGCCCTTGGAGCATTAACTGGTGATATCAAAATCCCAGACCGAGGGCTAATTGATAGACCGGTCAAGGCTAAACGGGTAATCGGTCGAGTCTATTTGAAGGTGGGTCAGCTGCCGAACGCCTTCGACGGCGCCGGCCCCTCGGGCAGCACACCGGGGTACGGCTGCTCCAGCGCCGAACGCTGGGCGGCGAACAACTGGTCGCACGCCGCGAGCGCGACGTCGAGCAGCTTGTCCAGGGTCGAGCGCGGGAACGTCGCACCCTCGCCGGTCCCCTGGATCTCCACCAGGGTTCCGGTGTCGGTGGCCACGACGTTCATGTCGACCTCGGCGCGGGAGTCCTCGTCATAGGGCAAGTCGACCCGGATCCGGCCGTCCACCACGCCGACGCTGACCGCCGCGATGGCACACGACAGCGGCCGCGGGTCGGAAAGCTTGCCCGCCGCCGACAGGTAGGTGACCGCGTCGGCCAGGGCGACGTAGGCGCCCGTGATGGCCGCGGTGCGGGTGCCGCCGTCGGCCTGCAACACGTCGCAGTCGACGGCGATCGTGTTCTCCCCCAACGCCCGCAGGTCGATGCACGCCCGCAGCGACCGGCCGATCAGCCGGCTGATCTCCTGGGTGCGTCCGCTCGGCCGGCCCTTCACGGATTCGCGGTCGGAGCGCGTGTGGGTGGCCGACGGCAGCATCGCGTATTCGGCGGTCAGCCATCCCAGCCCGGAACCCTTGCGCCAGCGCGGCACGCCCTCGGTCACGCTGGCGGTGCACATGACCTTGGTGTGGCCGAATTCGATCAGTACCGAGCCCGCCGGGTGGTCTGTGAATCCGCGGGTGATGACGACGGGGCGAAGCTCGTCGTCGAGGCGGCCGTCTTCTCGTTTGGACACCCAGTAACCCTAGCCAACGCCGGGTGCTCAGACCCTTTCGGAGCGGCGGACATCGAACGTCTCACCGCAGACCACCGCGTGCACGGGACCGTCGAACTCGGCCTTGGCCTCGGTGATGACGTCCTCGCGCGAAGTCCACGGTGGGATGTGCGTCAGCAGCAGCTCGTGCACGCCGGCCTGCCGGGCGACCCGGCCGGCCTCGGTCCCCGACAGGTGCAGGGCGGGCGGGCGGTCGGGCGCGTGCGTCCAGGAGGCCTCGCAGAGGAAGACGTCGGCGCCTCGGGCCAGCTCGACCAGCTGATCGCAGACGCCGGTGTCGCCGCTGTAGACGAACGACGCGCCGCTCGGGTCGGTGATCCGCATGCCGTACGACTCGGTGGGGTGCGCCACCACGCGGGGCGTCACCGTGAGCGCGCCGAACGTCACGGGCTCGCCATCGACCCAATGGCGAACGTCGAAAATGTCGGAGCAGTCGTCGATCTCGCCGCCGTAGGGCGACGACGCGGCGCCCAGCCGGGACCAGGTGTCGCCCGGCCCATACAACAGCGCCTTGCCGAGCGGCTTCGACGGGTGGTAGCGGCGCCATACGAACAGCCCGGGCACGTCCAGGCAGTGGTCGGCGTGCAGGTGCGACAGCAGCACGTGGACGGAGCCGGGATCGGCGTAGCGCTGCAGCGCGCCCAAAACACCGCCGCCGAAGTCGAGTACCAGCGGCGGGGTATCCGGTGCCCGAAGCAGATAACCCGATGCAGGCGAATCCGGACCGGTCACGCTGCCCGAGCAGCCGAGCACGGTTATTCGCACGGACACTACTGTGCCATGCCCGATGGGGCGATGGAGAAAACATTGCCGCTTTGGTGTGATCAGAATCTCCCCGCGCGCCTAGCGGGCGCGGGTTTGATGCACCGGCTGAACACCGGTCACCGCGGGCCCGAGAAACCGCGCGGCAAGCTTGGTGAAGGCCTCGGGATCGCCGGTGGCCTCGAAGACCCTCGTGGCGGGCGGCGCGTCATGCGGGCGCAGCAGGTCCTTTTCGGTGAGCACCCGCAGCACCTCCTTGGCGGTCTCCTCGGCGCTCGAGACCAGCGTGACGTTCTCGCCCATCGCCAGTTGGATCAGCCCGGACAGCAGCGGGTAGTGCGTGCACCCGAGCACGAGCGTGTCGACCTGCGCGCGCTGCAGCGGCTCGAGGTAGCCCTCGGCCAGCCCGAGCACCTGGCGCCCGCTCGTCACGCCGCGCTCGACGAAGTCGACGAACCGCGGGCAGGCGGCCGCGGTGATCTCCGTGTCCCGGGCGGCGGCGAACGCGTCCTGGTAGGCGTGCGAGTTGATGGTCGCCCGGGTGCCGATGACGCCGATGCGCCCGTTGCGGGTGGTGGCGACCGCGCGCCGAACCGCCGGCAAGATCACCTCGACGACGGGGACGTCGTAGCGCTCGCGGGCGTCGCGCAGGCACGCCGCCGACGCCGTGTTGCAGGCGATCACCAACGCCTTGACGCCGCGGTCGACCAGGTCGTCGCCGATGGCCAGCGCGTGCGCGCGAACCTCGGGAATGGTGAGTGGCCCGTAGGGACCGTTGGCGGTGTCACCGACGTAGATCATGTCCTCGTCGGGCAGCTGGTCGATGATCGCCCGCGCGACGGTCAGTCCCCCGACGCCGGAGTCGAAGACCCCGACGGGCGCTAACGGCGAACTCATGCCTTGGCGCGTCGCGCGCCGGCTTTCTTTTCGCGGGCCTTGCGCTCCGGGGCAGACAGCAGATACGCCGCGACGACGCCGGCGACCGCACCGGACAGGTGGCCCTGCCAGGACACGCCGCCGCATTGGTGGAGCACCGGCATCGCGCCCAACAGCACGCCGCCGTATGCGAACAACACCACCAACCCAATGACGATGTCGGTGAACCTGCGCACGAATACCCCGAACACCAGCAAAAACGTCAGCCAGCCGAAGATCAGGCCGGAGGCGCCGATGTGGTCGGTCGGCCCGCAGCTGCTGCCGACGTCGCCGATCAGCCAGGTGCCGAAGCCGCCCAGGATCCATACGATCGCCGTGGCCCAGACGAACCGCGACAACCCGGCCAGCGTCATCAGGAATCCCAGCACCAGCAGCGGGATCGTGTTGGCCATCAGGTGCTGCCAGTTGGCGTGCAGAACCGGGGCGAAGATGATCCCCCACAGGCCGTCGGCCTCCAGCGGCCTGATGCCGTTGGAATCCAGCCTGCCGCCCATCAGCTGGTCGATCAGCTCGACCAGGTAGAGGAGCGCGACGAAGGTGAGGATCGTCGCCCCACCGACCATCCATTGGGGTCGCTTTTTCGATTGCTTTGCTGGTGTGCGCGGCTGCCCGACCTGCCCGCTCATTGAGCGCCACTCCTCCTCATCGCTGCGCTCTGCATCGTCGCCGGCGCGTCATGCCCATAGCTGCCCTTCTAGAGCGTTCTCCGCATCGTCCAGGCTACCGGCATAGGCGCCGGTGGACAGATACTTCCAGCCGGCCCTCAGGCGAATGCTCCGGGCAACACGGCTCGGTAGGTCGGTATTCCGGCGACCGATTCGGCGGCGAAGACCGCGGAAAGCACCGCGCGGGCCAGGCAGTCGGCCGCGGCCACACCGACCTCGGTGACAAGGCCCGTCTCCGGCGAGAACGCGGCGGGCGGCGGCTTGGAGCCCGCGTCCGGGGCCACCTCGACGGCCCCCGTGGCCAGCGCGAACACGGTGTCGCCGTCCAGCGGGGTGTGCGCCGGCCGGATGGTCCGCGCCAGCCCGTCCTGGGCGGCGATCGCGATGCGCCGGCACCCGGCCGCGCTCAGCGCGGCGTCGGTCGCGACGACGGCGATCGTGGTGTTGAGCGGATTCAGGGGCGACGGCAGCTGCGCGAACGCGTCGATCTGCTCGGCGGGCGGGGGCGTCAGCCCGAACTCGGCGATCAGGTCGGTCATCCATGGCAGGCCGGTCGCGCGGTCCGCGACCTCGCCCGCGGAGTTCACGACGACGACGGCGCCGACGGTGACCCCGGACGTCAACGTCGTCGACGCCGACCCGACGCCGCCCTTGAGCACCCCGGCGCGAGCGCCGACCCCGGCGCCAACGGTCCCGACGGCCACCGCGCCGGCTTCGGCGGCCGCGCAGGCCGCATAGCCGAACTCCGTGGTCGGGCGGCGGTCCCAGCCGCCGACCGGCAGGTCGAAGATCACCGCGCCCGGCACGATGGGCACCACGCCGCCTTCCATGGCCAGGCCGCGCCCGTTCTCTTCCAGCCAGCGCATGACCCCGTCGGCGGCCGCCAGTCCATAGGCGCTGCCGCCGGCGAGCAGCACCGCGTCGACGAACCGCACGGTGTTCGCCGGATCCAGCAGGTCGGTCTCGCGGGTGCCGGGCGCACCGCCGCGGCAATCGACGCCGCAGACCGTCCCGGGCGGGGTCAGCACGACCGTCACGCCGCTGGCCCAGCCGGCGCCCATCGACGCGTCGGGGTCGAGCCTCTGGTGGTGACCGACGCGGATGCCCGCGACGTCGGTGATCGAGTTCATCCGGCCGGTCCCCCCATCAGCGCCAGGACCAGATACTCCTGCAGGACGGTCAGCCACTGGTAGACGTCGAAATGCACGGCCAGCGGGTGGTCGGCGGGAAGGCGTTCCGGGCCTTCCGGGCCGATCTCGAGCATCACCCCCAGCGTCAGCCGGATGTCGTTGACCGCCGCGATCCAGCAGTTCGCGTCGCCCTCGGTCAGCTCGAAACGGCCGCCGTTGTCCGGAACGGTGTCCAGAAGCCGTTGTGCGGCAGCGCGTTTGGCCGCAATGATCTCCGGTTCGTGCAGACTGCGCAGCGCGGCGTTGAGGCTGTCGGGCGCGTCGCCGGAAGCTTTGTCGTCCGCGTCATCGGGTCCGGCGGCGTCGTCGGGATTGTGGAAATCCGGCAGCAGCCGACGCAGCGTCGGATCGCGTGGCGGTTCGGCGTGCCCGGTCTTGATGCCGGTGATCTCCTCGAGTTCGTCTGTGGGTGAAGAAGATTCGCGCTCGTCGAGCAGGCCGATCATCGCGCTGACGAGGTTCTTGAGCAGGGCAGCCTCGTGGGACGCCAAGGCGGACCGAAAACGGGGGCCGTTGGCGGTATCGACGCGCTTCCATTTGCGCACAAGGAGTCCCGGACTGCCTCGAATCTCAGCGGTCCTGCTGCAACGTCGCCCACAAACCGGCGGCATGCAGCTTGGACACGTCGACTTCCATGGATTCCCGGCTGCCCGCCGAGACCACCGCCTTGCCTTCGTTGTGCACCTGCAGCATCAGCTTCGTCGCGTGCGGCTCGCTGTAGCCGAATAACTTCTGGAAGACATACGTCACATAGGTCATCAGGTTGACCGGGTCGTCCCACACGATGGTGACCCACGGGCTGGCCGTGACGTCGACCGGCGCGGACTCGCGTTGCCCGGTAGTGCCCGGTTTCGTGGGCGCTGACGCAACAACCATGGCCCCTACGATACCGAGGCACACGCGCGCCGCCCCCAGCCGTTACCGTTGCGGAATGAACGAGCCGGTCCCGGCTGGGCTGCTGACCGACAAGTACGAGTTGACCATGCTGGCGGCGGCGCTGCGCGACGGCACCGCGCACCGCCGGACCACGTTCGAACTGTTCGCCCGCCGCCTGCCCGAAGGGCGCCGCTATGGCGTGGTCGCCGGCACCGGCCGGCTCCTGGAAGCGTTGCCGCAGTTCAGGTTCGACGACGAGGCGTGCGAATTGCTGGCGCGATTTCTCGACCCGGGCACCCTGGCGTACCTGCGCGATTTCCGGTTCGGCGGGGATATCGACGGCTACGCCGAAGGCGAGCTCTACTTCCCCGGGTCGCCCGTGCTGTCGGTGCACGGCAGCTTCGCCGAATGCGTGCTTCTGGAAACGTTGGCGCTGTCGATCTTCAACCACGACACGGCGATCGCGTCGGCGGCGGCGCGCATGGTCAGCGCGGCCGGGGACCGCCCGCTGGTCGAGATGGGATCGCGCCGAACCCACGAACAGGCGGCGGTGGCGGCGGCCCGCGCCGCGTACATCGCCGGCTTCGCCGCGTCCTCCAACCTGGAGGCCCAGCGCCGATACGGGATTCCCGCCGAGGGCACGTCCGCGCACGCGTTCACCATGCTGCACACGCACCGGGACGGCCCGGACGAGGTGGCGGCGTTTCGCGCCCAGGTCGACGCGCTGGGCGCCGGCACCACGCTGCTGGTGGACACCTACGACGTGACGACCGGCGTGGCCAACGCAGTCGCCGCCGCCGGCACCGGGCTCGGCGCCGTGCGCATCGACTCCGGTGAGCTCGGGGTGCTCGCCCGTCAGGTGCGCGAACAGCTCGACGGGCTGGGGGCCACGCAAACCCGCATCGTGGTGTCCGGCGATCTCGACGAGTTCAGCATCGCCGCCCTGCGCGCCGAGCCGGTCGACAGCTACGGCGTCGGCACGTCGCTGGTGACCGGCTCGGGCGCGCCGACCGCGAGCATGGTCTACAAGCTGGTCGAGGTGGACGGCATGCCCGTCCAAAAGCGAAGCAGCCACAAGGAATCCCGCGGCGGCCGCAAGGAGGCGCTGCGCCTGGCGCGTCCGACGGGGACGATCACCGAGGAGGTGGTGTACCCCGCGGGGCGCCCACCGGAGACCACCGAACCGTGCCGGTTGGTCACGATGCCCCTGGTCCGCGGCGGGCAGGCGGTGTTCGACGCGGACCTGTCGACGGCGCGGGGGCTGGTGACTTCGGGACTGCGCAGCCTGCCCTGGGAGGGGCTGAACCTGTCGCACGGCGAGCCCGCGATCCCGACGACGCAGATCCGGCCCTGAGAGCGGGGGAATGACCACGATCGACGTGTCCGTGTCCGCGTTGCTCGCCGTCGCTGTCGCCGCGCTCGGCGGCAGCGAGCGCCGCGGCCAGGTGGAGATGGCCGGCGCCGTCGAGCGGGCCTTCCAAACCGGCGAGCACCTCGTCGTGCAGGCCGGCACGGGGACCGGCAAGTCGCTGGCCTACCTGGTCCCCGCGATCGTTCGCGCGGTCACCGACGACGCGCCGGTCGTCGTGTCGACGGCCACGATCGCGCTGCAGCGCCAGCTCGTCGATCGCGACCTGCCGCGGCTGGCCGATTCGCTCGCCGACGCGCTGCCGCGCCGGCCCCGCTTCGCGCTGCTGAAGGGGCGCCGAAACTACTTGTGCCTGAACAAGATCCATAACGGCGCCGCAGGCGGCGAGCCGGACGACGAACGGCCGCAGGAAGAGCTCTTCGATCCGGTGGCGGTCAGCGCGCTGGGGCGCGACGTGCAGCGGCTCACCGCCTGGGCGTCGACGACCGAATCGGGCGACCGTGACGACCTGAAGCCCGGCGTGCCGGACCGATCCTGGTCGCAGGTCAGCGTGTCGGCCCGGGAATGCCTGGGCGTGGCGCGCTGCCCGTTCGGCGCCGAGTGCTTCTCCGAGCGGGCGCGTGGCCGGGCCGGCGCCGCGGACATCGTCGTCACCAATCACGCGCTGCTGGCCATCGACGCCGTCGCGGAGTCGGCCGTGCTGCCCGAGCACGCGCTGCTGGTCGTCGACGAGGCGCACGAGCTGGTCGACCGGGTGACGTCGGTGGCCACCGCGGAACTGACGTCGGCCGCCCTCGGCGTCGCCGCGCGCCGGATCGCCCGGCTGGTTAATCCCGAACTGGTGCAGCGGCTGGAGGCGACGACCGCCAACTTCTCCGCGTACATCCACGACGGCACGCCGGGCCGCATCGACCGCCTCGACGACGAGCTGGCGACCTACCTGACCGCGCTGCGCGACGTGGCCACGGCGGCGCGCTCGGCGATCGACACCACCAGCGACACCAAGGTGGCGTCGGCGCGCGCCGAAGCCGTTGCGGCGCTGAGCGAGATCTCCGACACCGCGTCACGGATCCTGACGTCGTTCACCCCACCCATTCCGGATCGCACCGACGTGGTCTGGCTCGAGCACGAGGACAACCGGGGTTCGGTGCGGTCGGTGTTGCGGGTGGCGCCGCTGTCGGTCGCCAGCCTGCTGCGCACCGAGGTGTTTTCGCGCTCGACGACGGTGTTGACGTCGGCGACGCTGGCGATCGGCGGGTCCTTCGAGGCCATGGCCGCGGCCTGGGGCCTGGCCGGAACGGACTCGGAGGAACCGGCGGCCTGGCGTGGTCTCGACGTGGGGTCGCCGTTCGAGCACGCTAAGGCCGGGATCCTGTACGTGGCCGCCCACCTGCCGCCGCCGGGCCGCGACGGCACCGGCTCGGCCGAGCAGCTGAGCGAGATCGCCGAACTCATCACCGCCGCCGGCGGGCGCACCCTGGGGTTGTTCTCGTCGATGCGCGCCGCCCGTGCCGCCGCCGAGGCCATGCGCGGGCGGCTGTCGACGCCGGTGCTGTGCCAGGGCGACGACAGCACCTCGGCGCTCGTCGAGCAGTTCGCCGCCGACGAGGAGACCTCGCTGTTCGGCACCCTGTCGCTGTGGCAAGGCGTCGATGTGCCGGGGCCGTCGCTGTCGCTGGTGCTGATCGATCGCATCCCGTTCCCGCGGCCCGACGACCCGCTGCTGGGAGCGCGGCAGCGCGCGGTGGCCGCGCGCGGCGGCAACGGCTTCATGGCCGTCGCCGCCAACCATGCCGCGCTACTGCTGGCGCAGGGGTCGGGCCGGCTGCTGCGCCGCGTCAGCGACCGGGGCGTGGTCGCGGTCCTGGACTCGCGGATGGTGACCGCCGGCTACGGCGGCTACCTGCGCGCGTCGCTGCCGCCGTTCTGGGCGACGACCGACGGCGCGCGGGTTCGCGCCGCGCTGGAACGGCTGCGCGCACCCGCGTCTAGCGAGCCAGCGTGACCAGACCGAGCTCGTTGCTGGCGGCCAGCATCGGGTTGTTCGGCAGCACGCGCACCGTGTATCCCACCGCGCCGGCCAGCGGCAGCGGCGTGGTCGTCGAGAAGACCTGATTGCCGCCCTCCGCGGTGCCGGTGTAGGACATCTCGACGGTGACCGGGTCCAGCAGCGCGTCGCCGGTGTCGACCCTGCCCACCAGCGCCTGGACCGTGACCTCGTCGGGCGCCAGGCCGTCCAGCTGCACGGTCGCGGTCAGCGTCAACTTGGAGCCGAGCACCGGGGTGTCCGGCAGGCCGGTGCTGTCGACGTCGGTGATGGTGATCTTGGGCCACGCATCGTGGGCGCGCCGGCGATAGACGGCCAGCTCGCGGGCCGCGTCGAACTCGGCGCCGCCGTCCTCGGCCGCCGTGGTCCTGCGCAGCGATTCCGCCGCCGGCGTGTAGTACTGCTCGACGTAATCGCGAACCATGCGGGACGCCAACACCTTCGGGCCGAGCGTCTGCAGCGTGTGGCGCACCATCTCGATCCACCGTGGCGGGACCCCGTGTTCGTCGCGCTCGTAGAACTTCGGCGCCACCGACTGCTCCAGCAGGTTGTACAGCGCGGTGGACTCCAGGTCGTCGCGACGGGACTCGTCGGCGACGCCGTCGGCAGTCGGTATCTCCCAACCGTTTTCGCCGTCGTACCACTCGTCCCACCAGCCATCGCGGATGGACAGGTTCAGCCCGCCGTTCAGCGCGCTCTTCATCCCCGACGTGCCGCAGGCCTCCAGGGGGCGCAACGGGTTGTTCAGCCAGACGTCGCAGCCCCAGTACAGCAGCCGGGCCATCGACATGTCGTAGTCGGGCAGGAAGGCGATGCGGTGGCGCACGTCCGGCCGGTCGGCGAACCGCACCACCTGCTGGATCAGCGCCTTGCCGCCGTCGTCGGCGGGGTGCGATTTGCCGGCGACGATCAGCTGGATCGGCCTCTCCTCGTCGAGCAGCAGCTGTTCGAGCCGTTCGGGGTCGCGCAGCATCAGCGTCAGGCGCTTGTACGTCGGCACCCGCCGGGCAAACCCGATGGTCAGCACGTTGGGATCGAAAGCCGTTGCGATCCAGCCCAGTTCGGCATCCGGCGCGCCCCGCTCCTGCCACGAGCGGCGCAGCCGCCGCCGAACGTCCTCGACCAGCAGCGCCCGAAGTTGCGACCGGATCCACCACAGATGCCCGGCGTCGACCTCCTGCACCCGCAGCCACACGCCGGGATCGCCGAACGAGTCCGACCCGGCCAGCTCGCGCCCCAGCTGCAGCCATTGCGGGGCCGCCCAGGTGCGCGCGTGCACGCCGTTGGTGATCGACCCGATCGGCACCTCGGCCGAATCGAATCCCGGCCACAGCTCGTTGAACATGGCCCGGCTGACCCGGCCGTGCAGCAGTGAGACGCCGTTGGCGCGCTGGGCCAGCCGCAGGCCCATGTGGGCCATGTTGAACTTCGTCGGATCGTCCTCCGCGCCGAGCGCGATGATCCGCGCGGTCGGCACGCCCGGCAGCAGGGCGGGCGCACCCTTGGCCTTCGTCGCCCCGTCGGCGCCGTCCTGCAGCCCGTCGTCGAAGTAAAGCCGCACCATGTCGACCGGGAAGCGGTCGATACCGGCGGGCACCGGCGTGTGGGTGGTGAACACGGTGGCCGACCGCACGACGGTCAGCGCGGTGTCGAAGTCCAGGCCGGAATCGGTGATCAGCTCGCGGATGCGTTCGGCCCCGAGGAACCCCGCATGGCCCTCGTTCATGTGCCACACCTCGGGCGCCGGCAGGCCCTCGACGGCGGTGAACGCGCGGATGGCGCGCACGCCGCCGATGCCGGCCAGGATCTCCTGGCGCATGCGGTGTTCCTGGTCGCCGCCGTATAGGCGATCGGTGACGCCGCGCAGTTCGTGCTCGTTCTCCGGGACGTCGGAATCCAGCAACAGCAGCGGGACGCGACCCACCTGCGCGACCCAGACCCGCGCCCGCAGCTGCGCCGAGTCGGGAAGCGTCAGTTCCACCAGCACGGGTTCGCGCGCGGCGTCGGTGAGCAGCCGCAGCGGCAGGCCCTGCGGGTCCAGCGCCGGGTAGGTCTCGTGCTGCCAGCCGTCCGCGGTCAGCGACTGCCGAAAGTAGCCGGAGCGGTAGTACAGGCCCACCGCGATCAACGGGACGCCGAGGTCGGACGCGGACTTCAGGTGGTCGCCGGCGAGGATTCCCAGGCCGCCCGAATAGTTGGGCAGCACCTCGGCCACGCCGAACTCCATCGAGAAGTAGGCGATGGCGGCCGGCAGCGCGGCCCCGGCGTGCTGCCGCTGCTGATACCAGAGCGGACGGCTCAGGTAATCGTTCAGGTCGGCCGACAGCGCATCGAGCCGGCCGACGAATTCTTCGTCGAGCGCCAGTTCGTCGAGCCGCGCCGGGCTCACCGCCCCGAGCAGCGCCACCGGGTCGGAGCCGCACCGCGCCCACAGCGTCGGGTCGATCGCCGCGAAAAGGTCTTGCGTGGGCTTGTCCCACGACCACCGCAGGTTGGTCGAAAGCTGATCCAGCGCGGCCAGACGATCGGGCAAATGAGCACGGACGGTAAAGCGGCGAAGGGCTTTCACACGTCATTACCTTACTGAGGATTTCGGCGCTCGCAGGTCCAGCGAGCGCCCGTTTGCTTTCAGCGGTGTGTGATCGCCCACTAGGGTGGGTATCGGTTAGTTATTGGGCCGCAACGATGCGGTCCGTCCGATGAAGTCCCCACGACAGGAAGTTTCTGAGCGGCGAGACATTCCGCGACGAAAGCACAGCGCGGTCTCGCCACACAATCGAAACGGAGTGGTTGTGCCCGGTCGTGTCGAGATCGACAACGTCCAGCCCGTCGTCTCCTGCGGCGCGTACCCCGCCAAGGCGGTGGTCGGTGAGATGGTCCCGGTAAGCGCCGCGGTCTGGAGAGAAGGCCACGAGGCGGTCGCGGCGACCCTGGTCGTGCGCTACCTCGGGCAGCGTTACCCGCAGGCGACCGAAGCCCGCCGGATCAAGGCCGTCGCGGCCCCCGAACGGACCGCGCCAGCGCTCGACGGCAAGGCGGCCGAGCAGCGGATCAAGCCGCTGCTGCTGCCGATGACCGAGGGCCAGGAACCTTATGTGTTCCACGGGGTGTTCACCCCCGACCGGGTCGGGCTGTGGACCTTCCGCGTCGACGGGTGGGGCGATCCCATCCACTCGTGGCGGCACGGGCTGGTCGCCAAGCTCGATGCCGGGCAGGGCGCCACCGAGCTGTCCAACGATCTGCTGGTGGGGGCCGTACTGTTCGAGCGCGCCGCGACCGGTGTGCCGCGGGCGCGGCGCGATCCGCTGCTGGCGGCGGCCAAGGCGCTGCGCGCACCGGGCGACGCGGTCACCCGCACGGCGCTTGCGCTGGACCCCGAAATCGAGGAACTCCTGGCGGAGTTTCCGTTGCGGGACCTGGTCACCCGCGGCGAGCAGTTCGGGGTGTGGGTGGACCGGCCGTTGGCCCGCTTCGGCGCGTGGTACGAGATGTTCCCCCGCTCGACGGGCGGCCGGGACGCGAACGGCAAGCCCGTGCACGGCACGTTCGCCACGGCGGCCGCCCAGCTACCGCGTATCGCGGACATGGGCTTCGACGTCGTCTACCTGCCGCCCATTCATCCGATCGGGAAGGTACATCGCAAGGGCCGCAACAACTCCCCCACCGCAGCGCCCGGAGACGTGGGATCGCCGTGGGCGATCGGCAGCGACGAGGGCGGCCACGACGCGATTCACCCGGACCTGGGCACGATCGACGACTTCGACGACTTCGTCTCCGCCGCAAGCGATCTGGGCATGGAGGTGGCGCTGGACCTGGCGCTGCAATGCGCGCCGGACCATCCGTGGGCCCGCGACCACCGGCAGTGGTTCACCGAACTGCCCGACGGGACCATCGCCTACGCGGAGAACCCGCCGAAGAAGTACCAGGACATTTATCCGATCAACTTCGACAACGACCCGGCGGGACTCTACGACGAGGTGCTGCGGGTGGTCCGGCACTGGATCGACCACGGCATCAAGTTCTTTCGGGTCGACAATCCGCACACCAAGCCCCCAGACTTCTGGGCCTGGCTGATCGGTCAGGTCAAAGACGCCGATCCCGACGTGCTCTTCCTATCGGAGGCGTTCACACCGCCGGCGCGGCAATACGGCCTGGCCAAGCTCGGCTTCACGCAGTCCTACAGCTACTTCACCTGGCGCACGGCCAAATGGGAGCTCACCGAGTTCGGCAACGACATCGCCGCTCTCGCCGACTTTCGCCGGCCGAACCTGTTCGTCAACACCCCCGACATCCTGCACGCGGTGCTACAGCACAACGGCCCGGGCATGTTCGCCGTCCGCGCCGTGCTGGCGGCGACCATGGGTCCCGCCTGGGGCGTGTACTCCGGCTACGAGCTGTTCGAACACCGCGCGGTGCGGGAGGGCAGCGAGGAGTACCTGGACTCCGAGAAGTACGAATTGCGGCCCCGCGACTTCGCGGGCGCGCTGGCCGAGGGGCGATCGCTCGAGCCCTTCATCAAGCGGCTCAACATGATTCGCCGCCTGCACCCGGCGCTGCAGCAGCTGCGCACGATCCATTTCCATGGCGTTGACAACGACGCGATGCTGGCCTACAGCAAGTTCGACCCGGCCACCGGCGACTGCGTGCTGGTGGTGGTGTCGCTGAACGCGTTCGGACCCGAGGAAGCGACGCTGTGGTTGGACATGGCGGCATTGGGTATGGAGCCTTATGAGCGCTTTTGGGTGCGCGACGAGATCAGCGGTCAGGAATTTCAATGGGGGCAGTCCAATTACATTCGCCTCGATCCCGCGCAGGCGGTCGCGCACATCATCAACATGCCGCTCATACCGTACGAATCGCGAATCACGCTGCTGCGTAGGAGGTGACGGGCCGTGAGCCGAACCGATGAACTGGCCGGATTAAATCTGGCGCCCGATCCGGCGGACCTGGCGCGCCTGGTGGCCGGTGCGCACTACAACCCGCACGGCATCCTGGGTGCACACGAGTACGGTGACCACACCGTCATCCGGGCGTTTCGCCCGCACGCGCGGGAAGTCGTCGCGCTCGTCGGCGGGGACCGGTTCCCGCTGCAGCATGTCGAAGCGGGCCTGTTCGCGGCGGCCCTGCCGTTCGTCGACCTGATCGACTACCGGCTCGAGGTGACCTACGAGGGTTCCGACCCGTACGTCGTCGCCGACGCCTACCGCTTCCTGCCCACCCTGGGTGAAGTCGACCTTCACCTCTTCGGGGAGGGCCGCCACGAGCGGCTCTGGGAAGTCCTTGGGGCCCATCCCCGCTCGTTCACCACGGCCGACGGCGTCGTGTCCGGGGTTTCGTTCGCGGTGTGGGCGCCCAACGCCAAGGGCGTCAACCTGATCGGCGAGTTCAACGGCTGGAACGGCAACGAGGCGCCCATGCGGGTGCTCGGCTCCTCCGGGGTGTGGGAGTTGTTCTGGCCGGGCTTTCCCGTGGAGGGCCTGTACAAGTTTCGCGTGCACGGCGCCGACGGCGTGGTGACCGAGCGCGCCGATCCCATGGCTTTCGCCACCGAGGTTCCGCCGCACACCGCGTCGCGCGTGACGCGCAGCAGCTACACGTGGGAGGACGCCGACTGGATGGCGCGCCGCGCGCAACACAATCCGGTGTTCGAGCCGATGAGCACGTACGAGGTGCACCTCGGCTCGTGGCGCCCGGGGCTCAGCTACCGCCAGCTCGCCCGTGAGCTGACGGATTATGTTGTGGAGCACGGGTTCACCCATGTGGAGCTGCTGCCAGTCGCCGAGCACCCGTTCGCGGGGTCGTGGGGATACCAGGTCACGTCGTACTACGCGCCGACGTCGCGGTTCGGCACGCCGGACGACTTCCGGGGGCTGGTCGACGCGCTGCACCGGGCCGGCATCGGCGTCATCGTGGACTGGGTGCCGGCGCACTTTCCCAAGGACGCGTGGGCGCTGGGACGATTCGACGGCACCCCGCTCTACGAGCACGCCGACCCCAAGCGCGGGGAGCAACTCGACTGGGGCACTTACGTCTTCGACTTCGGCCGCGCGGAGGTGCGCAACTTCCTGGTGGCCAACGCCTTGTACTGGCTCGAAGAGTTCCACGTCGACGGCCTGCGGGTGGACGCCGTCGCGTCGATGCTCTACCTGGACTACTCGCGCCCCGAGGGCGGCTGGACCCCCAACGTCTACGGCGGGCGGGAAAACCTGGAGGCGGTGCAGTTCCTGCAGGAGATGAACGCCACGGCCCACAAGGCCGCTCCCGGCATCGTCACCGTCGCCGAGGAGTCGACCTCATGGCCCGGGGTGACGCGACCGACAAACCTTGGCGGCCTTGGCTTTTCGATGAAGTGGAACATGGGCTGGATGCACGACACGCTCGACTACATCAGCCGCGACCCGATTTACCGCAGCTACCACCACCACGAGATGACGTTCTCGATGCTGTACGCGTTCAGCGAGAACTACGTGCTGCCGATCAGCCACGACGAGGTGGTGCACGGCAAGGGCACGCTGTGGGGCCGGATGCCGGGCAACAATCACGTGAAGGCCGCGAGCTTGCGCAGCCTGCTCGCCTACCAGTGGGCACACCCGGGCAAGCAATTGTTGTTCATGGGCCAGGAATTCGCTCAGCGCGCGGAGTGGTCCGAGCAGAATGGTTTGGATTGGTGGCAGCTCGACGAGCAGGGCTTCTCTAACGGGGTGTTGCGCTTCGTGCGCGACATCAACCAGATTTATCGGAGCCGCCCCGCGCTGTGGAGCCAAGACACGATTCCCGACGGCTATTCCTGGATCGACGCCAACGACTCGGCCAACAACGTGCTGAGTTTCCTCCGGTATGGCAACGACGGATCGGTTATGGCCTGCGTATTCAATTTCGCGGGTTCCGAGCACAGCGGCTACCGACTGGGCCTGCCCTACGCCGGCCGCTGGCGCGAGGTGCTCAACACCGACGCGACCATTTACAACGGCTCGGGAATCGGCAACATGGGCGGCGTCGACGCCACAGAGGACCCGTGGCATGGTCGCCCCGCCTCGGCCGTCATGGTCCTGCCGCCGACGTCGGCGCTGTGGCTGGAACCCGAGTAGGGCGGACTCAGTACAGCGCGTTGGCGAGGTTCCGCCGACCGGCGATGACCTCGGGGTCAGCGGGATCGAAGAGTTCGAACAGCTCGATCAAGCGGGTGCGCACCCGGGTGCGATCGTCGCCAGATGTGCTGCGCACCAAGGCAGTCAGGCGCTCGAACGCGGCGCCGACATCCTGGTTGAGGATTTCCACGTCGGCGGCCGCCAACGCGGCCTCGATGTCGCCCGGCGCGGCCTCGGCCACCGCGATGGCGTCGGGGCGTTGCGCCGTTGCGCGCGTGAGGAAGTCGATCTGGCGGATCGCGCCCTTCGCTTCGGCGCTCGCCGGGTTGGCGTCCAGGATCGCCTGATACGACTGCTTGGCGCCGGCGAAGTCGCCGTCCTCAAGCTGCTGGCGGGCCTGGGCCAACTCCGGGTCAACTTCGGCTTGCTCGGAACCGCTTGCGCCCCTTAGCTTCCCGGCGGTCGCCGACAACAGCGAGTCGACCCAGCGCCGCAACTGGTCGGGCGGTTGCACCCCCTGGAAGCTGGACAGCGGCTGGCCGGCGGCCAAAGCCACCACGGTCGGGACCGCGTCGACACCGAATATCTGGGCCACCCGGGGGGCCACATCCACGTTGACCGTCGCGAGCGACCACTTGCCGGCGTCCTCGACCGCCAGGCCGGAAAACGTCTCGACGAGCTCCACGCACGCGTCGCTGCGCGGCGACCACAGCACGACCACCACCGGGACTTCGTCGGACCGGACCAGCACTTCGGCTTCGAAGTTGGCCTCGGTCACCTCGATCGCCCCCGGGGCCGCCGGCCCGCCGGGGCCGGGCGGAGAAGCGCTCTGTTGGGCTCGCTGCTTGAGACCGGAAAGATCGACCGCACCGGCCAGTGCGGGCCCGATACTGGGTCGCGGACGCGTCACGTCGTCAAGTCTGTCATGCGCGCGGATGCCCCCGAATAGGCCCCTCCGCGGCGCCGATGGGTGCTTATGACCTAAATCACAAACTTTCCCGAAGGGCCTACGCCAGCAACGTTAAGCAGAGCGCCTAACCGGCCCGCAGGATCAGCGCGTCGCCCTGACCGCCCGCCCCGCACAGGGCCGCAACGCCATAGCCGGAGCCGCGGCGGGCCAGCTCCAGGGCCACATGCAGCGTGATCCTGGCGCCCGACATGCCGATCGGGTGCCCGACCGCGATCGCGCCGCCGTTGACGTTGACGAGGTCGGGATCGATGCCCAGCTCGCGGGTCGAGGCGAGCGCCACCGCGGCAAAGGCCTCGTTGATCTCGACGACGTCGAGCTGGTTCACCGAAATCCCTTCGCGGCCGAGCGCTTTCTTGATCGCGTTGGCGGGCTGGGACTGGAGCGTCGAGTCGGGGCCGGCCACGACGCCGTGCGCGCCGATCTCGGCCAGCCAGGAAAGCCCCAGCTCTTGGGCTTTGGCCTTGTTCATCACCACGACCGCGGCCGCGCCGTCGGAAATCTGCGACGCCGAACCGGCCGTGATGGTGCCGTCTTTGCGGAAGGCGGGCTTGAGGCCGGCCAGGGACTCGGCGGTGGTGTTGGCGCGGATGCCTTCGTCCTCGGTGAACTGCAGCGGATCGCCCTTGCGCTGCGGGATATTGACCGGCACCACCTCGTCGGTGAAGACGCCGTCCTTCCACGCCGCGGCCGCCTTCTGGTGCGACCGCGCGGCGTACTCGTCCTGTTCGGCGCGGGTGAACTGGTCGAGGTCGTTGCGCTGCTCGGTCAGCGCGCCCATCGGCTGGTCGGTGAACACGTCGTGCAGGCCGTCGTAGGCCATGTGGTCGAGCACCGTGACGTCGCCGTACTTGTAGCCGGCCCGGCTGTCCATCAGCAAATGCGGCGCCTTCGTCATCGACTCCTGGCCGCCGGCCACCACCACGTCGAACTCCCCGGCGCGGATGAGCTGGTCGGCCAGCGCGATGGAGTCGATGCCGGACAGGCACATCTTGTTGATGGTCAGCGCCGGGACGTCCCAGCCGATGCCCGCCGCGACCGCCGCCTGACGGGCGGGCATCTGGCCGGCCCCGGCCGTCAACACCTGGCCCATGATCACGTACTCGACCGCGCTCGCCGGAAGCTTGGCCTTCTCCAGCGCGCCCGCGATCGCGATGCCGCCCAGGTCGCTGGCCGAAAAATCCTTCAGCGAACCCATCAACTTGCCGATGGGCGTCCGCGCCCCAGCAACTATCACCGACGTCTTCATGAGTACCTCCCGGGCGTGCGCCAACGGCCGTTTCCGCTACCTGGAGAAGCGGAATCTTTGCCGCCACGTTACCGTGGTGAGATGACGACCGATCAAGTTGACGCCCGCCACCTCCTGGCAACGTCCTTGGTGACCGGCCTGGATCATGTCGGCATTGCGGTCGCCGACCTAGACGCCGCAATCACCTGGTACCACGACCACCTCGGCATGATCCTGGTGCACGAGGAAGTCAACGATGACCAGGGCATCCGCGAGGCGATGCTGGCCGTCCCCGGCACCAGCGCGCAGCTCCAGCTGATGGCCCCGCTCGACGACTCGTCGACGATCGCGAAGTTCATGGAAAAGCGCGGACCGGGCATCCAGCAGATGGCGGTTCGGGTCAGCGATCTGGACACCATTTGCGAGCAGCTGCGCGAGCAGGGCGTGCGCCTCGTCTACGACGCGGCCCGGCGCGGCACAGCAAACTCGCGGATCAATTTCATCCACCCCAAGGACGCCGGCGGCGTCCTCATCGAGCTGGTCGAGCCCGCTTCGTAAAAGCCCGCGCCGAGTGTGCGGCCAGCCGCACGTTCGGTGTCCAGCGTGCGGCCAGCCGCACACTGGTGAATCCACGCCGGTTTCACGACCACTTTCGCGTCGGGCCGCGCGTTGCGCGGTTGGTCCAGCACGGCGTGTGCCAGTGCCGCCGGTCCTCGACCGCTGCAGGCGATTCAGTCGGCCACACCACCAGATGCGCTGTGCCGGAACGTATTTCATGGTCACACCCGGGGCAGCGATAGGTCTTGACGGCGCGAGCCGCGGCCACCGGGCGCACTTCGTACTCGTAGCCATCCGGCCCTGTCTCGATCCGACGCAGCATTGCCGAGGAACCCGCGGGCTGTCGTCGACGTGGCGGTCTGCGGCGCGGACACATCAGAACAGCCGGTATTCGTCGCTATCCATGCCGCGCATCTTGTCGTAGTCCAGTGTGATGCAACGGATTCCGCGATCGGTCGCGAGAGTGCGCGCCTGCGGCTTGATCTGCTGGGCGGCGAAGACGCCTTTGACCGGCGCCAGGACGCTGTCGCGGTTGAGCAGCTCGAGATAGCGGGTGAGCTGTTCGACGCCGTCGATCTCGCCGCGCCGCTTGATTTCCACCGCGACCGAGCCGCCCCGTTCGTCGCGGCACAGCAGATCGACGGGTCCGATCGCGGTCATGTATTCGCGGCGGACCAAGGTGTATCCCTCGCCCAGCAGCTGCACATGCTCGGCCAGCAACGCCTGAAGGTGGGCCTCGACGCCGTCCTTCACCAATCCGGGGTCGACGCCCAGGTCGTGGCTCGAGTCGTGCTCGATCTCCTCCACCGTGATGCGCAGCTGCTCGCCGGCCTTGTTCTCCACCACCCACAGCGGCGCCTCGCCGCCGAGCTCCTCGGTCAGCCAGCACGGCGGGCTCATCCAGTTCAACGGCTTGTAGGCGCGGTCGTCGGCGTGCACGCTCACGGATCCGTCGGCCTTGAACAGCAGTAACCTTCGCGCGGAGGGCAGGTGTGCGGTGAGCCGACCGACGTAGTCGACGGTGCATTGGGCGATGACTAGGCGCACCCGACTCACCTTAGAGCGTGGGCGACAAATTAGGCTGGCGCCACGATGTCGGCCAAAATGAGCGTGGCCCAACGTATCGGCCGGGTGCTCGAGAGGATCACCCGCCAGAGCGGCCGCCTGCCGGATACCCCTGCGTACGGCTCATTGATCCTCGGGCGGGTGGCGGAAAGCCAACGGCGGCGTCGCATCCGCATCCAGGTCATCATGACCGTGCTGATCCTGGGAGTGAACCTCATCGGCATCGGGGTGGCACTGCTGTTGGTGATCGTGGCCATTCCCCAGCCGAGCATCTTCCACGACGCGCCAGCCTGGCTCACGTTCGGCGTCTCCCCGGCCTACATCGCCGCGGCCCTGGCGGTGGGCACGTATTGGATCACCCGCCGCACCGTGCTCTCTTTGCGTTGGGCGATCGAGGAGCGCGCGCCCACCGCCGAGGACGAGCGCAACACCTTTCTGGCGCCGTGGCGGCTCGCCATGTACGACCTCGTCCTGTGGGGCATCGGGACGGTGGTGTACACGATCCTCTACGGCCTGGCCAACACGTTGTTCATCCCGCGGTTCCTCCTCGTCGTCAGCTTCTCCGGCGTCCTGGTGGCAACCGCCAGTTATCTGCTCGCCGAGTTCGCGCTGCGCCCGATCGCCGCCCAGGCGCTCGAGGCGGGACCGCCGCCGCGGCGGTTTTCGGCGGGCATCATGGGCCGGACGATGGTGGTCTGGTTCCTGGGTTCCGGCGTGCCCGTCATCGGCATTGGCCTGCTGGCGATGTTCCAGATCCTGCTGCGCAACCTGACCGAGACCGAGTTCGCGGTCGGCGTGCTGATCATGTGCTTCGCCACGCTGATCTTCGGTTGTGCCCTGATGTGGATTTTGGCCTGGCTGACGGCGACCCCGGTGCGGGTGGTGCGCGCGGCGCTGCGCCGCGTCGAGCAGGGCAACCTGCGAGGGAACCTGGTGGTCTTCGACGGCACCGAGCTCGGTGAGCTGCAGCGTGGGTTCAACGCGATGGTCGACGGGCTGCGCGAACGCGAACGCGTGCGCGATCTTTTCGGCCGGCACGTCGGCCGGGAAGTCGCCCTCGCCGCCGAACGCGAGCGGCCGAAACTGGGCGGCGAGGAACGCCACGTCGCCGTCGTCTTCATCGACATCGTCGGCTCCACCCAACTGGTGACCACCCAACCGCCGACCGAGGTCGTGGAAGTCCTCAACCGGTTTTTCGCGATCGTTGTCGAGGAAGTGGACCGCCATCGCGGCCTGGTCAACAAGTTCGAAGGCGATGCATCGCTGGCCATTTTCGGGGCCCCGAATCACCTGGACTCCCCCGAGGACGAGGCCCTGGCCGCCGCGCGGCGCATCGCCGAGCGGCTCGCCGGTGAGATGCGTGAGCTCGACGCCGGCATCGGGGTGGCGGCCGGCCAGGTCGTCGCCGGCAACGTGGGCGCCAAGGAACGGTTCGAATACACCGTCATCGGCGAGCCGGTCAACGAGGCCGCGCGGCTGTGCGAGCTGGCCAAGTCACGCCCGGGCAAATTGCTCGCGACGGCCGGCGCGATCGAGTGCGCCAGCGAAGAGGAAAGTGCCCGTTGGTCTTTGGACGATACCGTAACCCTTCGCGGGTACGAGCGTTCGACGCGGCTGGCCGCCCCGGTGGGGGTCAGTCGGTCCGATCGCTAATTCGAACTGACAACGCCCGTGGTCAACGGCGATGAGCACCGTCGATAGAAATCCTTTATAGGACAATAGAAATCGCGCCTTGACCCGCACGTCGCGCCGCACCGATAGTGGTGAAGCTCCGGCCCGTGTGAGAAGGGTGCATATTGACAACTGTTGCGCTGCTTGACCGTTCGCGAATCGTTGCTGGCCCCGGATGGAGCCGCTGGCTGGTTCCGCCGGCCGCGCTGTCCATCCACCTCGCCATCGGATCGGCCTACGCCTGGAGCGTCTTCAAGATCCCGTTGGAGAAATCGCTGCACGTCTCCGGAACCGCCAGCGCGATGCCGTTCACGGTAGCCATTGTGATGCTGGGCCTTTCGGCCGCGGCGTTCGGCACGCGCGTCGACCACTACGGACCGCGCTGGGCCATGGTCGTTGCCACCGTGTGCTTCTGCAGTGGGTTGCTGATCGCCGGATGCGGGGTTGCGGTTCACCAATACTGGCTCGTCGTGCTGGGATACGGGGTCGTCGGAGGGGTCGGCCTGGGTATCGGCTACATCTCGCCGGTGTCGACGCTCATCAAGTGGTTTCCCGATCGGCCCGGCATGGCGACCGGCCTGGCGATCATGGGCTTCGGCGGTGGGCGCTGATCGCGTCCCCGTGGACGAACAGCCTGCTCGACGCGTTCGGCCGCAACAGCACCGCCGGCGTCGCCAGGACCTTCCTGGTGATGGGTTGCACCTACGCGGTGTTCATGGCGATGGGGTGCCTGCTGATCCGGGTGCCGGCGCCGGGATGGACGCCGCAGGGCTGGAAACCCAAGCCGCAGAGGGCCGGATCGCTGATCACGACGGCCGGCGTGTCGGCCGCCAACGCGATCAAGACGCCCCAGTTCTGGCTGTTGTGGGTGGTGCTCTGCTTCAACGTGACCGCCGGCATCGGCATCTTGGAAAAGGCCTCGCCGATCTACCAGGACTTCTTCCCGAGGGCGCCCCGCGCGGCGGCGTTGGCCTCCGCGGCCGCCGGGTTCGTCGCGCTGCTGTCGCTGGCCAACATGCTCGGCCGGATCGGATGGTCGTCGTTGTCGGATGCGTTGGGGCGCAAGAACATGTATCGGCTCTACCTGGGCGGCGGCGCGCTCCTGTATCTCACGCTGGCGCTGACGACCAATTCCAACAAGGTCACCTTCCTGCTGTGCACGCTGTTGATCCTGTCGTTCTACGGCGCGGGATTCTCGACCGTTCCCGCGTACCTCCGTGACTTGTTCGGCACCTACGAGGTCGGCGCCATCCACGGCAGGCTGCTGACGGCGTGGTCGGTCGCGGGCGTGCTGGGTCCCCTCATCGTCAACGCCATCGCGGACTCGCAGAAGGCGGCCGGCAAACACGGCCCGGACCTTTACCTCGCCTCGTTCGAGGTGATGATCGCCCTGCTGGTCATCGGAATGGTCTGCAATGAGCTGATCCGGCCCGTGGCCACCAAACATCACGAGCCCGAGGCCGCCGCACCGACGTCGGAGGCGGTCCCCCACCGACAACCGGAAAGGCAACCATGACGAAGCCGAGCATCGCGCTGGCCTGGCTCTGGGTAGCCGTTCCGTTCGCTTACGGTGTCTGGCAACTCTTTTCGAAGATCAGCCAATTGTTCGGCGCCTGACCCGAGCCCCGCTTCCCTGACCAGCAGCACCGCAAGCACCACGGCGACGAGGATTAGGGCACCCACGAACCAGACCGTGGCCGGCCACCCGCCGGCGCTGTAGACCAGCCCGCCGAATGCGCCGGCGACCGACCCGCCCAGGTAGTAGCTGAAAAGGTAGAGCGCCGACGCCTCGGCGCGATCCCGGCGCGCCGCCGCACCCACCCAGCCGCTGGCCGCGGTGTGCGCGGCGAAGAATCCGCCGGTGAACACGCCGAGCCCGACGACGATCGCGACCAGCGAGTGCGGGACGGTCAGCGCCAGGCCCGTCACGGTGATCGGCAACGCGCCGCCGAGCACCAGCGCGCGTCCCCTGCGGTCGGCAAGCCGCCCGGCCACCACCGACGCCCCGGTGCCGGCGAGGTACAGCACGAACAACAGCCCGACAACCGACGGCGAAAGTCCGAACGGCGGGGCGGTCAAGCGGTACCCGAGGTAGTTGTACACCGTGACAAAGCCGCCCATCAGCGCGAAGCCCAGCGCAAAAAGCTTCAGCAACACCGGGTTTCGCAGGTGCGCGGCGAGGTTTCGCGCACTGGCGCGCACATTGGCGGCCTTCGGGGTGAAGAACTGCGACCGCGGCACCAGGATTGCGAAGACCGCCGTGCCGGCCAGCGTCGTCAGCGAACACACCAACAGCGCCGCCCGCCAACTGCTGACGTCGACGACCAGCGCCGGGACGATCCGCCCGGTCAACCCACCGACGGTGGTCCCCGCGATGTAGCGGCCCATGGCCGAACCGAGCGAGGAGGCGTGCACCTCCTCGGCGAGGAACGCCATCGCGACCGCGGGTATCCCGGCGAGCGCGACGCCGTGCAGCGCCCGGCCGACAAGCAGAACGCCGAGCGAGGGACTGAAGGGCAACAGCAACCCGATCACGCTGGCCGCGACCCCCGACGTGAGCATCACGGTGATGCGGCCGTAGCGCTCGGAAAGCACGCTCGCAGGGACGATCGACACCGCCAGCACTCCCGTGGTCAGCGCGACCGTGAGCGCGGCGGTGGCCGGCGTGATCCGGTAGTAAGACGAGAACGCCGGCAGCAGCGCCTGGGTGCAGTACATCGCGGCGAAACTCGCCAGGCCGGCTCCGTACAGCGCCGCCGTCACGCGACGGTATCCGCGGCTTCCGGCTTGGTGGGCGATGGGCATGGCAACGATGTTTCGCGCCGCGGCGAGAGAACGGAAATGAATTATTAGTGGAGTTATGATGCTCTATCCGCATAAGTTGAGGTGAAAGCGATGCAGGACGGCGACTACGAGTGGTTCGTCACACTCGCCGAGCTGCAGCACGTCACGGCCGCGGCCGAACAGCTGCACATCGCCCAGCCGACGCTCACCCGCATGCTGGCGCGCCTGGAACGGCGGCTCGGGGTCGCGCTGTTCGATCGCAGCGGCAAGCGGCTCACGCTCAACACCTACGGCCGAATCTTCTACGAGCACGCGCGCCGCGCCCAGAGCGAGCTCGATTCGGCGCGGCGGGCGATCGACGACCTGGCCAATCCGGCCGTCGGCGAGATCCGGCTCGGCTTTCTCGGTTCGTTCGGGTCGACGGTGGTGCCGCGCTTGATCGCCGGGTTCAGGGCAGCGTCGCCGGGAGTGACGTTCGCGCTGGAGGAAGGCGCCGCCGAATCGATCGGCGATCTCGTGCAGTCCGAGTCGATCGACCTCGGCGTCGTTTCGCCGCGGCCGCAGGCACCGAAGCTCGCCTGGCGCAGCCTGTTTCGTCAGCGGCTCGGTATCGCCTTCCCGTGCGACCATCGGCTTGCGGTCGCCGCGGCGGTATCGATGTCCGAGCTGGCCGACGAGCCGTTCGTAGCAATGCAGCCCGGCTTCGGCATGCGCCGCCTGCTCGACGAGCTTTGCGCCGCAGCGCAATTCCAGCCGCGAATCATCCTCGAGTCGGCGACCCTCACGTCGACGGCCGGCCTGGTGGCCGCGGGACTGGGCATCAGCCTGATGCCCATCGACGGCAGCGAGCACGCCGCCGGGGTCAGCGTGCTGCCGCTGGCAGACGCCGACGCCTACCGCGACGTCGGCCTGATCTGGAATTCCGGGCGACCATTGTCCCGCCCGGCCCGCGACTTCATCGCCGCCGCCGCGGGCGTCCATCACGAGGCCGCGACGTAGGTTCTCCATCGCTCTGCGCTGCAGCGTATTTCGCCAGACCACTGATGATGAGCTCGAGTCCCAGCGCGAACTCCTCATCGATCGGCACCGGGAGGTGGTCGGCCACCGCGCTGGTCGCCGGGAACGACTGGGGATCCAATGAGTGGAAAAGCTTGGACGCGTGCCGCTCATCGAATCCGCGACCGCTGAGCTGAATTGCGAAGCCGAGGACATAGCGGGCCACCGTCGCATACGAGCGGGCCGCGAGACGCGGGGTAAAACCGTTGTCGAGCAGGACCGCCAGTAACGCTTCCCGCTGCGCCAGCGCATTGGGCCCGAGCGGAAGCTGGTCGACCAGCAGCGGAGCCACGTTGCGGTGCTCGCGCAACACCTCAAACGTGGCTCGTGCGAAGGACTCGCAGGCCCGCTGCCAACCCATCGTGGCGAGTCCCTCCGTGCTGCACTCGATCTCGCCGAACACGCGATCGACCACGTGCGAAACCACCTCGCCCCGGTTGGCGAAGTGGCGATACAGCGTGGCCGTCCCCGACTCCAGCCGCTGCGCGAGGGTCCGCATCGAGAGGGCCTCGGCGCCTTCGTCGTCCACGATCTCGAGGGCCGTGCCGACGATCCGGTCGAGCGGGACCCGTGGGCGTCCGCGGGACCGGCGACCCGAGGTGTCGTCTCGAGTCGGTGGGCTGCCTCGGGTCACGCGCCCAGTATCGCGACTCTTGACCGTTCACGCAATAACGGATACGGTGTATCCATAAAACATCGGGTGCCGCCCGATCACCTACAAGCCAGACCGGAAGACGCGTTGCCATGCTGCTACCCCTTGCCACGGAACCCTTCACCGTTCCCACCGACCGGGACCTGCTCCCATCCGAACGCCGCGAGTTCGTGCGGACTCACCGAACATGCGTCTTCGGCTACCGCCGAAAGAACGACGGGCCCGGAATGTCGGTTGTCTACTACGTCCCCACGGACGGGGACGAGCTCCTGGTCTCGACGATGGCCGGGCGCGGCAAGGCCCGCGTCATCGCGCGGGACGGCAAGGTCAGCCTGTGTGTCCTCGACGAACGTTGGCCCTTCGCCTACTTGCAGGTGTATGCCGACGCGGTCATCGACGACGACCCCGACCTGGTGTGCGACGTCATGATGGAAGTTGGCGCCAGAATGTCGGGCCAGCCGCTCCCGTCAGAAGCCCGGCCGGTCGTCGATGCCATGCGTCGCGAAGAGAACCGGGTTGTCGTTCGGTGCCGGCCCTACGCGACATTCGGTCAGCCACCGCGACACCTCCACCGCAACGACCAGGAAGAGCGCATCACCCATTGGCTTTCCGGCACGGTCCCGTGGGACGCGCCCGACCCGGCCTGAGTTAGTCCGCCCATGAGCCGCACCGTGCTGCGAGGAGCGCAGGTGATCACCATGTCGCCGGCGCGCCCCGATGCGGAGCGCATCGACATTGTCGTCGAGGGTGATCAGATCACCGGACTCGGCGAGCGCGCCGACGATTCGGACACCGAGACGGTCGACCTTCCCGGTCGCGTCATCATGCCCGGGCTTGTCAACGCGCATCTGCACACGTGGCAGAGCGCGCTGCGCTTGGCGGGCGCCGACTGGACACTGCTGGACTACCTGCGGCACATGCACGGTGGCGTTGCGGACCGCTACACGCCCGATGACGTCTACATCGGCAACCTCGCCGGTGCTCTCAATCAAATCAGCTGCGGCACAACGACGCTGGGTGACTGGTGTCACAACAACGCGACGCCTGAGCACACCGACGCGGCCCTCGAAGGGCTGGAAAGATCCGGCATCCGCGCCGTGTTTCTGCATGGAGCGCCAACGCGGGCCCCCGACTTGGCCCATCCGCTAGCCGAGGTCGACCGGCTCCTCGACCGGCGCGCCTCAGCGCTCGGCACACTCGCCGTCGGGATGGCGATCGCCGGGCCGCAATACTCGACACCGGATGTGGCCGTGGCCGATTTGCGGGCCGCCGCCGAACGCGGCCTCGTCGCCTCGATGCATCAAAGCGGCGGCCAACCGGGGCCCGGATGGGAAGCGGTCCGAGCCGCTGGGCTATTCGGACCGCACACCAACGTTGTCCACGGCGCCGGTCTCACCGACGACTGGTTCGGGCGACTGATCGCTGCAGGCGTCAGCTTCACCGTCACACCGGAGAGCGAGCTCGGGCACGGTCATGGCGTCCCGATCACCGGACACCTGTTAAGACATGGCGCGGCACCGTCGCTGGGCACCGACACCGACACCGCGGTGCCGGGTGAAATTCTGGCCGGCGCGCGCATCGCGCTGGCCCATCAGCGCGGTCTCGACCACGAGCGCCACCGGCAGGCGACCGGCGCGATAGCCCCGGCACCGTCGGTGACCAGCAAGCAGGCGCTGTCATGGGCGACCGTCGAGGGCGCGCGCGCCCTGGGGCTGGACGACCGGATCGGCAAAATCGCGCCGGGCATGCAAGCCGACCTAGTCGTCGTCGACGCGCGACCGCTCAACCTCTGGCCGGCTCGGGATCCGATCGCCGCCGCACTCCACGCCGGCATCGTCAACATCGAAGCCGTGATGATTGCGGGCCGTTGGCGTAAACGGGACCACTCGCTGATCGAGGCAGACCTCGAGGGCGTAAAGAGCCGCCTCCTGGAATCCGGGGATCGACTGAGCCGCGCGCGATAAGCCGCCCCACCTCGATGTCGCTTTTCCGCCAGTTTTGTCGGTGGTGGGGTGTAACTGTGGAAGCGTGCACGAGGATTTCGAACGCTGCTACCGGGCCGTCCAGTCCAAGGACGCCCGCTTCGACGGCTGGTTCGTCACCGCGGTCCTGACGACGCGGATCTATTGCCGGCCCAGCTGCCCCGTGCGACCGCCGTTCGCCCGCAACGTGCGGTTCTATCCCACCGCGGCGGCAGCCCAGCGAGCCGGGTTCCGGGCGTGCAAGCGATGCCGCCCCGATGCGTCTCCCGGCTCACCCGAATGGAACGTGCGCGGTGACGTCGCTGCGCGCACGATGCGGCTCATCGCCGACGGGACGGTGGACCGGGAGGGCGTGGGCGGCCTGGCGGCCCGGCTCAATTACACGACCCGCCAGCTGGAGCGCCTCCTACAGGCCGAGGTCGGCGCCGGGCCACTGGCCCTGGCCCGCGCGCAACGCGCCCAGACGGCTCGGGTGCTCATCGAGACAACGGATCTGCCGTTCGGTGACGTCGCCTTCGCGGCCGGATTCTCCAGCATCCGGCAGTTCAACGACACCGTGCGTTTGGTGTTCGAGCTCACACCCACGGCGCTGCGCCGACGCGCGGCGGGGTCGACGCCGGACGCGAATTCGCCTGGGGCGCTGTGCCTTCGGCTTCCGGTGCGCACCCCCTTCGCCTACGAGGGTGTGTTCGGTCACCTCGCGGCCGGGATCGTGCCCGGCTGTGAGGAGATCCGCGACGGCGCCTATCGGCGCAGCCTGCGGCTGCCCCGGGGCAGCGCGGTCGTGACGCTGACGCCCGCCGTCGACCACGTGCGCTGCCAACTGGCGCTGGACGACTTCCGCGACCTCACGACGGCGATCGCCCGGTGCCGGCGGTTGCTGGACCTCGACGCGGACCCGGAAGCCGTGGTCGACGCGCTGGCCGGCGACCGCGAGCTGGCGACGGTGGTGGAAAAGGCCCCGGGGCAACGCATTCCGCGCACGGTCGACGAGGCCGAACTCGCCGTGCGCGCCGTCCTCGGCCAACAGGTCTCGACCAAGGCCGCGAGCACACACGCGGGCCGGCTGGTCGCGGCCTACGGAAGGCCGATCCACGATCCCGGGGGTGCGTTGACCCACACCTTCCCGTCGGTCGAAGAGCTGGCCGAGGTCGATCCCGTCCACCTGGCGGTGCCGAAGGCCCGCCAAAGGACGCTCACCGCGCTGATCGCCGGGCTGGCCGACGGAAGCGTCGTGCTGGACGCCGGCAGCGATTGGCAGGGCGCCCGGGCGCAGTTGCTGGCGCTGCCCGGTGTCGGTCCCTGGACCGCGGAGGTGATCGCGATGCGCGCCCTGGGCGACCCGGACGCCTTTCCCGCCAGCGACCTCGGACTACGGTTGGCCGCAAAGGAACTCGGGCTGCCTGACGATCAGCGCAAGCTCGTCGAGCGCAGCGCCCGATGGCGGCCCTGGCGCTCCTATGCCACCCAGCATCTGTGGACCACCCTCGAGCATCCGGTAAACCTTTGGCCACCCAAGTCCCCGGGGGCAGTCGCATGATCCGCTACCGCACCATCGAAAGTCCGATCGGCTACCTGACCCTGGCCGGCAGCGGCTCGGTCCTGACGAATCTCCGCATGGTCGACCAGACCTACGAACCGGACCGCGCCGACTGGTCACCGGATCCGCGGGCCTTCGAGGACGCCGCCGCGCAACTGAGCGCCTATTTCGCCGGCGAGCGCACCGACTTCGACATCGAGCTCGACCTGCGGGGCACCGAATTCCAGCGGCGGGTGTGGAAGGCGCTGCTGACAATTCCGTACGGCGAGACCCGATCGTACGGGGAAATCGCCGAGCAGATCGGCGCCCCGGGTTCGGCGCGCGCCGTGGGCTGGGCCAACGGCCACAATCCGATCGCCATTATTGTTCCGTGTCATCGCGTCATCGGCGCCAACGGAAGCCTCACCGGTTTCGGCGGCGGACTCGACCGAAAGCGCACACTGCTCGAATTGGAAAAGCGCCGCGAGAATTTGACGCTATTCGATTAATGGAGAATGCAAAAACACCCCCGTTGCCGGGGGTGTTTTTGTATATGTTCGGCGGTGTCCTACTTTTCCACCCGATCGGGCAGTATCATTGGCGCTGACAGGCTTAGCTTCCGGGTTCGGGATGGGACCGGGCGTTTCCCTGTCGCTGTGGCCGCCGTAACTCTATTTAAATGTGTTTGGTGGAGGGGTGTGGTGCGCCACGGCGTTACTGCCAGGCGCTGGATTGTGGTTGCGATTTGTGTTGGTAAGTTTTCGGCCGGTTAGTGCCAGTTCCCTACACCCATTGCTGGGCTTCTAGGTCTGGCCTATCGAACCCGTGTTCTGCGGGGGGCCTTATCCCTCTAAAAGGGTGAGAAACCTGATCTTGGAGAAGGTTTCCCGCTTAGATGCTTTCAGCGGTTATCCTGTCCGAACGTAGCTATCCAGCGGTGCCCCTGGTGGGACAACTGGTGCACTAGAGGTTCGTCCGTCCCGGTCCTCTCGTACTAGGGACAGGTTTCCTCAAGTTTCTGACGCGCGCGGCGGATAGAGACCGAACTGTCTCACGACGTTCTAAACCCAGCTCGCGTGCCGCTTTAATGGGCGAACAGCCCAACCCTTGGGACCTGCTCCAGCCCCAGGATGCGACGAGCCGACATCGAGGTGCCAAACCATCCCGTCGATATGGACTCTTGGGGAAGATCAGCCTGTTATCCCCGGGGTACCTTTTATCCGTTGAGCGACACCCCTTCCACTCGGGGGTGCCGGATCACTAATCCCGACTTTCGTCCCTGCTTGACTTGTAAGTCTCGCAGTCAAGCTCCCTTGTGCATTTACACTCAACACCTGATTGCCGTCCAGGTTGAGGGAACCTTTGGGCGCCTCCGTTACATTTTAGGAGGCAACCGCCCCAGTTAAACTACCCACCAGGCACTGTCCGTGAACCGGATATACGGTTCGACGTTAGGTGTCCAATACGATCAGAGTGGTATTTCAACAACGACTCCGCCCCAACTGGCGTTGAGGTTTCACAGTCTCCCACCTATCCTACACAAACCGTACCGAACACCAATACCAAGTTGTAGTGAAGGTCCCGGGGTCTTTTCGTCCTGCCGCGCGTAACGAGCATCTTTACTCGTAGTGCAATTTCGCCGAGTCTATGGTTGAGACAGTCGAGAAGTCGTTACGCCATTCGTGCAGGTCGGAACTTACCCGACAAGGAATTTCGCTACCTTAGGATGGTTATAGTTACCACCGCCGTTTACTGGGGCTTAAATTCTCCGCTTCACCTTGCGGTTAACGGGTCCTCTTAACCTTCCAGCACCGGGCAGGCGTCAGTCCGTATACATCGTCTTGCGACTTCGCACGGACCTGTGTTTTTAGTAAACAGTCGCTTCTCGCTGGTTTCTGCGACCGGATCCCGCTCCCAGCGCAAGGCTGTTCACGGTATTCCGGCCCCCCTTCTCCCGAAGTTACGGGGGTATTTTGCCGAGTTCCTTAACCATAGTTATCTCGTACGCCTCGGTATGCTCTACCTGACCACCTGTGTCGGTTTGGGGTACGGGCCGTGTGTGTGCTCGCTAGAGGCTTTTCTTGGCAGCAGAGGATCACCGAATTCACCTCAATCGGCTATGCATCACCTCTCAGGAATATGAGCGACGGATTTGCCTATCGCTCTCCCTACAGGTTTGCCCCAGTATTACCACTGACTGGTACGGCTACCTTCCTGCGTCACCCCATTGCTTGACTACTACCAATCCGGGTCCCACGCAGCCGGCGATCCTCGCACCCCGAAGGGATTGATAGACCACCTTTTGGGTGGTTAGCAGAATTGATTCATCACGGGCGCCCACACACGGGTACGGGAATATCAACCCGTTGTCCATCGACTACGCCTGTCGGCCTCGCCTTAGGTCCCGACTCACCCTGGGCGGACTGGCCTGGCCCAGGAACCCTTGGTCTTACGGCGGGCAAGGTTCTCACTTGCCTTATCGCTACTCATGCCTGCATTCTCACTCCCCCACCCTCCACCACCGGTCACCCGGTGGCTTCGCTGAATGAGGGACGCTCCCCTACCCAACCTTTCGGTTGCCGCGGCTTCGGCGGTGTGCTTGAGCCCCGCTACATTATCGGCGCACAATCACTTGACCAGTGAGCTATTACGCACTCTTTCAAGGGTGGCTGCTTCTAAGCCAACCTCCTGGTTGTCTCTGCGACTGCACATCCTTTCCCACTTAGCACACGCTTTGGGGCCTTAGCCGGCGATCTGGGCTGTTTCCCTTTCGACGTACGGAGCTTATCCCCCGCCGTCTCACTGCCACGCTATACACCACGGCATTCGGAGTTTGGCTGACGTCAGTAACCTAGTAGGGCCCATCGGCCATCCAGTAGCTCTACCTCCGTGGTGAAACACGCAACGCTGCACCTAAATGCATTTCGGGGAGAACCAGCTATCACGGAGTTTGATTGGCCTTTCACCCCTACCCACAACTCATCCCCTCAGTCTTCAACCTAAGTGGGTTCGGGCCTCCACGCGGTCTTACCCGCGCTTCACCCTGGCCATGGGTAGATCACTCCGCTTCGGGTCCAGAACACGCCACTACACCCCAAAGGGGATGCGCCCTATTCAGACTCGCTTTCGCTGCGGCTACCCCACACGGGTTAACCTCGCGACGTGTCCCTGACTCGCAGGCTCATTCTTCAAAAGGCACGCCATCACCCCACGAGGAGGCTCTGACGGATTGTAGGCACACGGTTTCAGGTACTCTTTCACTCCCCTCCCGGGGTACTTTTCACCATTCCCTCACGGTACTAATCCGCTATCGGTCATCGAGAAGTATTTAGGCTTACCGGGTGGTCCCGGCAGATTCACAGCAGATTCCACGGGCCCGCTGCTACTCGGGAGTTGATACAAGGTAGGTGCCGGGTTTTCGCGTACCGGGCTCTCACCGTCTATGGCGGACCATCCCAGGCCACTTCCGCTAACTACGACACTTTCTGACTACCCTCCAGCCAGGTAGAGCTGGACGTATCAATCCCACAACCCCGCACACACAACCCCTACCCGGTATCGCATGCGTGCGGTTTAGCCATGTTCCGCGTTCGCTCGCCACTACTGACGGAATCACAATTGTTTTCTTCTCCTACGGGTACTGAGATGTTTCACTTCCCCGCGTTCCCCCTCGCACCCTATATATTCAGATGCGAGTAACACGACATCACTCGTGCTGGGTTTCCCCATTCGGAAATCCTCGGATCAACGCTCGGTTGACAGCTCCCCGAGGCATATCGCAGCCTCCCACGTCCTTCATCGGCTCTCGATGCCAAGGCATCCACCATGCGCCCTTAAGCACTTACAAACACAAAAACCAAAGAATAAAATTACACAAAACGAACACACCACCATTGGCAGTGCGTCCATTTAGATGCTCGCAACCACTATCCAGTTCTCAAACACCACACCCCACCACCAAGATGGGGGGACAAGCACTCAATCGATCCGAGTGTTGCCTCAGGGCCCAATAGTGTGTCTGGCAATCATTTGCTGTTGTGCACCCGGCCCCGCCCACTACAGGCGGGAACCCCTCACGGCTTGCACCCCACCAATTGGGGTGCTTTTCGTGGTGCTCCTTAGAAAGGAGGTGATCCAGCCGCACCTTCCGGTACGGCTACCTTGTTACGACTTCGTCCCAATCGCCGATCCCACCTTCGACAGCTCCCTCCCAAAGGGTTAGGCCACTGGCTTCGGGTGTTACCGACTTTCATGACGTGACGGGCGGTGTGTACAAGGCCCGGGAACGTATTCACCGCAGCGTTGCTGATCTGCGATTACTAGCGACTCCGACTTCACGGGGTCGAGTTGCAGACCCCGATCCGAACTGAGACCGGCTTTAAAAGGATTCGCTTAACCTTGCGGCATCGCAGCCCTTTGTACCGGCCATTGTAGCATGTGTGAAGCCCTGGACATAAGGGGCATGATGACTTGACGTCATCCCCACCTTCCTCCGAGTTGACCCCGGCAGTCTCTCACGAGTCCCCGCCATTACGCGCTGGCAACATGAGACAAGGGTTGCGCTCGTTGCGGGACTTAACCCAACATCTCACGACACGAGCTGACGACAGCCATGCACCACCTGCACACAGGCCACAAGGGAACCGACATCTCTGCCGGCGTCCTGTGCATGTCAAACCCAGGTAAGGTTCTTCGCGTTGCATCGAATTAATCCACATGCTCCGCCGCTTGTGCGGGCCCCCGTCAATTCCTTTGAGTTTTAGCCTTGCGGCCGTACTCCCCAGGCGGGGTACTTAATGCGTTAGCTACGGCACGGATCCCAAGGAAGGAAACCCACACCTAGTACCCACCGTTTACGGCGTGGACTACCAGGGTATCTAATCCTGTTCGCTCCCCACGCTTTCGCTCCTCAGCGTCAGTTACTGCCCAGAGACCCGCCTTCGCCACCGGTGTTCCTCCTGATATCTGCGCATTCCACCGCTACACCAGGAATTCCAGTCTCCCCTGCAGTACTCCAGTCTGCCCGTATCGCCCGCACGCTCACAGTTAAGCCGTGAGATTTCACGAACAACGCGACAAACCACCTACGAGCTCTTTACGCCCAGTAATTCCGGACAACGCTCGCACCCTACGTATTACCGCGGCTGCTGGCACGTAGTTGGCCGGTGCTTCTTCTGCAGGTACCGTCACTTGCGCTTCGTCCCTGCTGAAAGAGGTTTACAACCCGAAGGCCGTCATCCCCCACGCGGCGTCGCTGCATCAGGCTTGCGCCCATTGTGCAATATTCCCCACTGCTGCCTCCCGTAGGAGTCTGGGCCGTATCTCAGTCCCAGTGTGGCCGGACACCCTCTCAGGCCGGCTACCCGTCGTCGCCTTGGTAGGCCGTCACCCCACCAACAAGCTGATAGGCCGCGGGCCCATCCCACACCGCAAAAGCTTTCCACCATAAAGCATGCGCTAAATGGTCCTATCCGGTATTAGACCCAGTTTCCCAGGCTTATCCCGAAGTGCAGGGCAGATTACCCACGTGTTACTCACCCGTTCGCCACTCGAGTACCCCCGAAGGGGCCTTTCCGTTCGACTTGCATGTGTTAAGCACGCCGCCAGCGTTCGTCCTGAGCCAGGATCAAACTCTCCAAACAAAAACCCCTCGATAACGAGGTGAATTTACAATCAGAGAAAATCTGACCTAACAAAAGACACCAATTATTACTGGCATCAAAAAACGACCATACCCACACACGGGGGGTGCAGAGTATGGTCAAAAAAACAACAACAAAATAAAAAGACCAAACACACTATTGAGTTCTCAAACAACACTCTTGCTTGTTTTCGCCCGCTTCCGGGCAACCCTGCCAGCTTAATACCGGTCTGGCGGAGGCGTCAAGCCCCAGTTTTGGCCATCTCATTGTGGTGACCGCTGCAGGGGCAGCCGTGCCAGGCTAGTACCGATCCGGCGAGGGAGTCAAGGCCCCGGTTTCGGCCATCTTCGCGAGGTGACCGGCCTTGTGGGGCACTGACTTTGACTACTCTACCCGCTCGATCTCCGCTCCCAAAATCGCCAGGTTTTCCACGAACAACGGGTAGCCGCGATCGATGTGAAAGACGTCGTGGACCTCGGTGTCTCCGTCGGCGACCAGTCCCGCCAAGACCAGGCCGGCGCCTGCGCGGATGTCCGAACACCACACCGGGGCGCTGGACAGCTGGGGCAGGCCACGCACGACGGCGTGGTGCCCGTCGGTGCGGGCGTCGGCGCCGAGCCGGATCATCTCCTCGACGAACCGGAAGCGTGCCTCGAACACGTTCTCGGTGATCATCGAGGTGCCGTCGGCGATCGACGCCAGCGCGATGGCCATGGGCTGCAGATCGGTCGGAAACCCGGGGAACGGCAACGTCGCCACGTTGACGGCCTTCGGGCGCTCGTACTGGGTGACCCGGAAGCTGCTGTCCGTCTGGGTGACGGTGGCACCCGCGTCGTGGAGCTTGTGCAGCACCACCTGCAGGTGGGCCGGATCGACGCCGGTGACCTCGATGTCGCCGCGGGTCATCGCCGCAGCGATGCCCCAGGTGGCGGCGACGATGCGGTCGCCGATCACGCGGTGCTCCGTGGGATGCAGCCGCGGGACGCCGGTGATCGTCATGGTCGGCGAGCCCGCGCCTTCGATCTGTGCGCCCATCTGGTTCAGCATCGTGCACAGGTCCACCACGTCGGGTTCGCGCGCCGCGTTGTGGATGGTGGTGACGCCCTCCGCCACGACGGCGGCCATCAGGATGTTCTCGGTGGCCCCCACGGACGGGAACTCCAGCTGAATCTCCGCGCCGCGCAACGTATCCGCCTGCGCAACGACGCACCCGTGCTCGATGTTGCACTGCGCGCCCAGCTGCCGCAGGCCGGCCTGGTGCATGTCCAGCGGGCGCGAGCCGATCGCGTCGCCGCCCGGGAGCGCGACCCGGGCGCGCTTGCACCGGCCGACCAGTGGCCCGAGCACGCAGACCGAGGCGCGGAACTGGCGCACGGCCGCGAAGTCGGCGTCGTACTTGGGTTCGTCCGGCGAGGTGATGCGGGCGACGTCGCCGTCGAGTTCGACGGTGGCGCCCAGGCCGCGCAATACTTCCGCCATCAGCGGCACGTCGAGGATGTCCGGGCAATTGGTGATGGTGCTGGTGCCCTCGGCCAGCAGGGTCGCGGCCATCAGCTTGAGCACGCTGTTCTTGGCGCCCCCGACAGCGACTTCGCCGGACAACCGGTTCCCGCCGGTCACCACGAATCGCTCTGTCACCCGCGTCAGTCTAATGAAGCGGTATCGGCTTGTCAGTCAGCCGGGCGCGGTCAGCCGAGTACCGTTTGGCTCATGGCGATCCACCTGACCCGCATCTATACGCGAACCGGCGATGACGGAACGACGGGATTGAGCGATTTCTCACGGGTCTCCAAAACCGACCCGCGCCTGGTTGCGTACGCGGACTGCGACGAGGCCAACTCGGCGATCGGTGTCGCGGTCGCCCTCGGCCAACCCACCGAGGAAATCGCGGGCGTGCTGCGCCAGATCCAGAACGACTTGTTCGACGCCGGCGCGGATCTGTCCACCCCCGTGGTGGAAAACCCCGCGCATCCCCCGCTGCGGGTCACCCAGCCCTACATCGATCGGCTCGAGGCGTGGTGTGACAAATATAACGAAGCGCTGCCGGCGCTGAATTCCTTTGTGTTGCCTGGCGGTTCGCCGTTGTCGGCGCTGCTGCACGTCGCCCGCACCGTGGTGCGCCGGGCCGAGCGCTCGGCGTGGGCCGCGGTCGATTCCCAGCCGGACGGGGTCAGCGTGCTGCCGGCCAAATACCTGAACCGGCTGTCGGATCTGCTGTTCATCCTGGCGCGGGTGGCCAACCCCGGCGGGGATGTGCTCTGGCGGCCCGGGGGCGGCGCGCCGAAGGGGTAAAGCGGCATCGAGTCTGCGCCTGGAGCGCGATTCGCACCAAAACCGCACTCTCACCGCAGTTTCGACGCCTCTCGGCTCGCTAAACGCTGCGGCGGCGTGCGCGCGGCGAGGGCCGGGACTCCAGCCAGGACAAGAACGCGGTCAATGCGCCCTTGTCGAGCGCGAGCTCGTAGCCCGACCGGCGGTCCTGCGTCGTGTCACGCAGCTCCAACACCACGATCTCGTCGGTCATGATGTCGAACTCGTCGCCGCGCGGGGCGCGCCGGGCCACGATCTCCACGCCGCGCCGGCTGAGCCGGCGGTCCGGCCACAGCCGCAGGCTGGACAGCCGGTAGAACGCGGCCTCGCCGCCGCGGTAGCGGATCACCCCGTGCCGCCAGCCGTGGCCCCCGACGGCGGGAATGTCGCGCATGATTCCCGCGGTTCCGCCCTGCCGCAGCTTCAAGAGCCGGTAGCTCAGCGCCAGGACGGCGGCGGCTAACAGGACGACGAGCACGACCATGCCGACCATGGGCGCGCTCATCGCGACGGTTAGTCGATCGCGCCGACGGCGCGCAGTCTGGCGCGCCCCCTGGCGGCGATACGGGGATCGTCGGATTCGGCGTCGTCCCGGGCGGCACTCTCGTCGATCTCCGACTCGAACTCCGCGGATTCGGCCAGGACGGTGACGGTCTCCTCGGTGACCGACAGGAAACCGCCGTCCACCGCGATCCGCAGGTCGTCCTCGCCTTCGCGTTCGACCCGCACCATGGCGTCGTCAACCAACTGCGCCACCAACGGGATGTGGCGGGGCAGGATCCCGATCTCACCGACGGTGGTGCGGGTGAACAGGAACGTTGCCTCACCCGACCAGATCTTCCGGTCGACGGCGACGATCTCCACGTTCAATTCGGCCATGCCACTGTGCCTTTCGACTTATGCCTCAGGAATCGAGCTTGGCGCCGAAGCTTTCGGCTTTCTTGGCCAGGTCGTCGAGGCCGCCGATCAGGAAGAACGCCTGCTCGGGGATGTGGTCGAAGTCGCCCTTGGTCAGCTTGTCGAACGCCTCGATGGTTTCCTTCACCGGCACTGTCGAACCCGGCTGACCGGTGAACTGCTCGGCCGCCATCATGTTCTGCGACAGGAACCGCTCGATGCGCCGCGCCCGGTTGACCAGCTGCTTGTCCTCCTCGGACAGCTCGTCGATGCCGAGGATGGCGATGATGTCCTGAAGGTCCTTGTAGCGCTGCAGGATTCGGATGACTTCCTGCGCCACGCGGTAGTGCTCGTCGCCGACGACGCCGGGGTCAAGGATGGTCGAGCTGGACGCCAGCGGGTCCACCGCGGGGAAGATGCCCTTCGAGAACACCGAACGCGACAGCTCGGTGGTGGCGTCCAGGTGCGCGAACGTGGTCGCGGGCGCCGGGTCGGTGTAGTCATCCGCGGGCACGTAGACCGCCTGCATGGACGTGATCGAGCGCCCACGCGTCGAGGTGATCCGCTCCTGCAGCTCGCCCATCTCGTCGGCCAGCGTCGGCTGGTAGCCCACCGCCGACGGCATCCGGCCGAGCAGGGTCGACACCTCCGAGCCCGCCTGGGTGAACCGGAAGATGTTGTCGATGAACAGCAGCACGTCCTGGCCCGCCTCGTCGCGGAACCACTCCGCCATCGTCAGCGCGGACAGCGCCACCCGCATACGGGTGCCGGGCGGCTCGTCCATCTGGCCGAACACCAGCGCGGTGTCCTTGAGCACGTCGGCTTCCTTGAGCTCCACCCACAGGTCGTTGCCCTCGCGGGTGCGCTCGCCCACCCCGGCGAAAACCGAAGTGCCACCGAAGTTTCGGGCGATGCGGTTGATCATCTCCTGGATGAGCACCGTCTTGCCGACGCCGGCACCGCCGAACAGCGCGATCTTGCCGCCACGCACGTACGGGGTGAGCAGGTCGACGACCTTCAGACCGGTCTCGAGCATCTCGGTGCGCGGCTCGAGCTCCTCGAAGGCCGGCGGCTTGCGGTGAATCGACCAGTGATCGAAGTCCTCCCCATACCCCGGCTTGTCCAGGCAGTACCCCAGCGCGTTGAAAACGTGGCCCTTGACGCCCTCGCCGACGGGCACCGAGATCGATTTGCCGGTATCGGTGACCTCAACGCCACGCACCAGGCCGTCGGTGGGCTGCATCGAGATCGTGCGCACCAGGCTGTCGCCCAGGTGCTGCGCGACCTCCAGGGTGAGCGTCTTCTTCATCTCCTCGAAAGTGATCTCGGTGTGCAGCGCGTTGAACAGCTCCGGAACGGCGCCGCGCGGGAACTCGACGTCGACGACCGGTCCGGTGATCCGTACCACGCGTCCGCTGGTGTCGGAGTCCCCGGACTTCTCGTTCTCTTTGGTCTTCTGGTCAGTAGCAGTCATGTTTCTTCTTCCTCGTGGTGCTACTTAGCGTCGGCGAGCGCGTTTGCGCCACCGACGATTTCGCTGATCTCCTGGGTGATCTGGGCCTGCCGCTCGCGGTTCGCCATCAGCGTCAGTTCCTTGATGAGGTCGTCCGCGTTGTCGGTGGCCGACTTCATCGCGCGTTGGCGCGACGCCAGCTCCGACGCCGCCGCTTCCAACAGCGCCGCGTACACGCGGGTGGTCAGGTACCGCGGCAACAGCGCGTCGAACAACGTCGTCGCGTCGGGCTCGAAGGAGTAGAGGGTGTGCAGTTCCTCCTCCTCCTCGATGTACTCCACCACCAGCGGGGCAATGCGGTGGGCCACCGCCGTTTGCGACATCATCGACTTGAACTCCGAGTAGACGACGTGCAGTTCGTCAACGCCCTGGTCGTCGGACTGCTGGTCCTCGTCGTCCCCAGCGCCCTTCATGAAGGCGTCGACCAGGGTCGTGGCGATCTCCGCGGCGTTTTCGTACTGCGGTTGCTCGGAGAAACCCGCCCACGACTCGGTGATGTCCCAGTTGCGGAACTTGAAGTAGTTCTGCGCCTTACGGCCCACCGTGTACAGAACCGGCGTCTTGCCTTCCTCCCGCAGCAGGGAGAACAACTCCTCGGAGCGACGGAACACGCTGGAGTTGTAGGCACCGCACAGGCCCCGGTCGGAGGACACCACCAGGACGCCGGCCCGCTTCGGGTCCTCCCGCTCGACCAGCAAGGGGTGGTCGAGCGCGGCCTCGGCGGACAGGGTGGTGAGCATCGCGGTGATCTGGAATGCGTAGGGGCGCGCGGATTCCAGCCGTGCCTGCGCCTTACCGATGCGCGAGGTCGCGATCATCTCCTGGGCCTTGGTGATCTTTTTGATCGACCCCGCCGATCGGATCCGGCCGCGCAATTCGCGAAGTGTGGCCGCCATCGTTAGCTACTTCTTGTCCTTCTTGGAGTCCTTGGAGTCCTTCTTCGGCTTTTCCTTCTTGACCTGCACCGACTCCTTTTCCAGGTCTTCTTCGTCCATCGCCTCGACGTGCTCGTCGGGCACCACCGATCCGCCGTCGGAGGCCGCGAAGCCCTTCTTGAACTTCTTGATGATCTCGGTGAGCTGGTTTTCGCCCTCTTCCGAAAGCTTCTGGCTGTCGCGGATCCCGGCCAGGAACTTCTCCTCGGAAGCCCGCATGTGGTCCAGCAACTCGGTTTCGAACCGCCTGACGTCCTCGACGGGCACGGAGTCCAGGTGGCCGCCGGTGCCCAGGAAGATCGACACCACCTGCTCCTCGACCGGCATGGGCTGGTACTGCCGTTGCTTGAGCAGCTCGACCAGCCGTTCGCCGCGCTCCAGCTGCGCCTTGGACGTGGCGTCCAAGTCGGAGGCGAAGGCCGCGAACGATTCCAGTTCGCGATACTGCGACAGGTCCAGACGCAGCGAGCCGGCCACCTCTTTCATGGCCTTGATCTGCGCCGCGCCACCCACGCGGGACACCGAGACACCGACGTTGATCGCGGGCCGGACACCCTGATTGAACAGATCGGACTCCAGAAAGCACTGCCCGTCGGTGATCGAGATGACGTTGGTGGGAATGTAGGCCGAGATGTCGTTGGCCTTGGTCTCGATGATCGGCAGGCCCGTCAGCGATCCGCCACCGAGCTCGTCGGAAAGCTTGGCGCAGCGCTCCAACAACCGCGAGTGCAGGTAAAACACGTCACCCGGGTAGGCCTCGCGGCCCGGCGGGCGGCGCAGCAGCAGCGAGATCGCGCGGTATGCCTCGGCCTGCTTGCTCAGGTCGTCGAACACGATCAGCACGTGCTTGCCGTCGTACATCCAGTGCTGAGCGATCGCCGAACCCGTGTAGGGCGCAAGCCATTTGAAGCCGGCGGAGTCCGACGCGGGAGCCGCGACGATGGTGGTGTAGTCCATCGCGCCGCCCTCGTCCAGCGCGCGACGGACGGCCGCGATCGTCGTGCCCTTCTGACCGATGGCCACGTACACGCAACGCACCTGCTTGCGTTCGTCGCCCGACTCCCAGTTCTGCCGCTGGTTGAGGATGGTGTCGACGCACACCGCGGTCTTGCCGGTCTTGCGGTCGCCGATGATCAGCTGGCGCTGGCCCCGTCCGATCGGGGTCATGGCGTCGATGGCCTTGATCCCGGTCTGCAGGGGCTCCTTCACGCCTTGGCGCTCGACCACCGAGGGCGCCTGGAGCTCCAGCGCGCGCCGCTCGTCGGTCTCGATGTCTCCCTGCCCGTCGATCGCCTGGCCCAGCGGGTTGACGACCCGGCCGAGGAACGCGTCGCCGACGGGGACCGACAACACCTCGCCGGTGCGCTTGACCTGTTGACCCTCTTCGATTTTCTCGAAGTCACCGAGGATCACCGCGCCGATGCTGTGCTCGTCCAGGTTGAGCGCGACGCCGAGGACCCCGCCCGGGAACTCGAGCAGCTCCTGGGTCATGACGGACGGCAAACCTTCGACGTGCGCGATGCCGTCCCCGGCGTCGACGACGGTACCGACCTCCTCGCGCGAGGTGTCGGCGGTGAAAGAGCCTACGTACTCCTCGATGGCGCTTTGGATGTCGTCAGCCGAGATTGTCAACTCTGCCATGGCTTTTCGTCTTCCTACTTGATCTTCGTTCGCATGCTGTCAGTGATGATGTGGTCAGTCGGGCAACTGGGCCTGCGCCGCGGCCAGCCGAGACGAGAGCGCCCCGTCGATCACCTCGTCGGCCACGGCGATCAACAGGCCGCCGAGCAATTCGGGATCGATCTGCAGCTGCACCGACACCGGGTGGTCGTAGATGCGGCTGAGAACCTCGGTGACGCGGGTGCGTTGGGCGTCGGTGAGCTCGGCCGCGGCGCCGACCCGCGCGACGATTTCGCCCCGGCGCGCCACCGCGACCTGGGCCAAGAACTTCATGGCCTCCTCGGCCGGTTCGCCGCGCAACAGCTCGACGGTCTGGCTCAGCAGCGCCCGTGCGACCGGGTTGACCCTGCCACTAGCGCTCCCGAGCACCTTGCGCAGCAACTCAACTCGTCCTTCGGCGGGAGACCCGTAGTCGCCCAGCAGGATGGACAGTCGCGGCTGCGCGTCGAGGATGCGCGCGAACCGGAACAGCTGCTCTTCGACCTCGTCGACCCGGTCCTCGCGTTCGGCGACCTCCAGGAGCGCCTGCCGCGAGATGTGCTCGATGGCGTCGACCAGATCGGAGTTGGCCGACCAACGCTCGGAGACGGCGGCCCGCAGCACGTCGAGCGTGGCGTCGCCGACCTTGCCGGACACCAGCCGCTCGATCAGCCGGACCCGGGGCGCCGCGTCTTCGGCCGGCAAGGTCAGATACCGGGTGACGACGATTTCGCCGTCCAGCATCTTGGCCACCGACACAAGCTCGCTGGAGAGCTTGGAAAGCGCATTGTTGTCAAGGTTTTTGGCGATGGTGCCGAATCGATCCGACAGGCTGCCCAGCGCCTCACGACTGGCGGAGCGCATCTTCGTCATAAGCGGGTACGCCACCTCGGCGGGCGCGGGCGCCATGGCTTCGAGATCGTCCAGGAACCGGTCGACGGTGGCCGACTGCTGGTCGGCGTCGGCGACAAAGCTGCGCACCAATTCGCCTGCCTGGCGCACGGATTCGTGTCCGAGCTCCAGGCGTAGCTGGCGCGTCAGCTGCGCCCGCAGCAGCTCGGCCTGGCGGGCGCCCTGCGCCGCGATGCGTTCGGCCTCGACGCCGGCCTGCGCCCGCAACTGCTCCGCGATGCGCTCCGCGTCCGCGCGGGCCTCTTCGACCACCTGCTCGGCCTCTTCCTTGGCCGCCTCAACCGCTTTGCTGTGGGCGGTGGTCGACTCGGTCAGCCGGTCGGCGGCCGCGGCCGAATCGGCCAGCTGCTGGCGCACCAAATCCTGCCGGGCGGCCATCATTCTGCGCACCGGCGGCACGGCGTACCGCCACACCAGCGCCACGATGAGCGCGAACCCGAGCAGCTGTCCGAAAAAAGTCGACATCGATTTACCTTGTCGCGGCGGAGGTCGTGACGTCGACGCCGAGGATCCGGCTGGCCAGGGTCGCCGACATGGTTCCGACGTTGGCACGCAGATCCAATTCCACGGCGTCCCTTTCCCGTTTCAGTTGCTCGGAGGCCAGCTGCACCGTCGCCATCACCTCTTGCTCGGCACGGGCCCGCGCGTCCTCGATGACCTTGCGGCCTTCGGCGCGGGCGTTGTCGCGGAAGGCCGACGCCTGCACGCGGGCTTCCTTCATGGCTTCTTCGTAATCGGCCTGGGCGGCTTCGAACTGCTCGGCCGACTTCTTGTTGTCGGCGGCGGTCTTGGCGACCATGGCGTCGCGTTCGCGCAGCACCTTGAGGATCGGCGGCACCACGAAGGTGCCGATGACGCCGAGCACGATGAGGAAGATGGCGAGCACGAAGAAGAACGTGCCGTTGGGGACGAGGAAGTTGCTGCCCCCCTTGCCTCCCTCGGCGACCACCTGGCCGGCGGCGAGCACCATGGGGTTCGGGTCACCCATCACAGCGAACTACGTGACGGGCGTGGCGAATACGAACAACGCCATGAACGCCAGGTTGATGAAGTAGGCCGCTTCAACCAGACCGACGGTGATGAAGAACGGCGTGAACAACCGGCCCTGCGCCTCGGGTTGCCGGGCGATGCCGGACACCAGCGCGTTACCGGCGATACCGTCACCGATACCGGCACCGATTGCGCCGCCGCCCATGATGATTCCACCGCCGATGAGGGCACCGGCAGCGATAGTGGGGTCCATTCTTTTCCTCCTTTATCCAGCTTTTATCTGTTGGCTTATCTGGCTGGGCTAGTCATGGTGTTCCTCCAGCTCCATGGCCTGGCTGAAGTACAAGATCGTCAGGATCGAGAAGATGAAGGCCTGGATCGCCCCGACGAACAGGTCGAAAGATTTCCAGATCGCGTTGGGCGCCCACATGATGTAGGGCGGGAAGAGCGCGATCAGCGCCACCAGGATGCCCCCGGCGAAGATGTTGCCAAAGAGACGGAGCGACAACGAGATCGGCTTCGCCAGTTCTTCGACCAGGTTGATCGGCGCCAGGAACGCCACGTGCCCCTTGAGCACCTTGAGGGGGTGCCCGATGATGCCGCGGCGCCAGATGCCGGCCACGTGATAACAGACGAACACGAAAAGGGCCAGCGCCAGAACGTAATTGATGTCCGCAGCCGCCGACTTGAGCAGCTCGGTGGTGTGGCCGGATTTGTCGGTGTATTGCAGCGGCAGCACCGACAGCCAGTTGGAGATCAGGATGAAGATGAAGATGGTGACGGCCAGCGGCAGCACGAACGGCGCGATCCGCATCCCGATGGCGCTCTCGATCTGGTCGCGCATCTGGATGGTGAGCGCCTCCCAAAACAGTTGAACCCCACTGGGAACGCCGCTCGAGGTGATCTTGGCGCGCAGGAAGAAGGCCAGGGCGATCACGATCACGCCGGCGATCGCGGTCGACAGCACGGTGTCGGTGTTGACCGTCAAACCCAGCCACGTGGCGGTGGTGTGCTCGCCGACCTCGATTTGGGAACCGGCCAGGATCATTTCAGTCATCGCTGGTGTTCCTTTCGTCCGACCCGTCCGGGCCCAGGGATGCGACCGGCTCGCCCGTGCGCAGCTTCTTCCACACGGGCACCGCCGTCGACACGACCAGGAGCACCTGGAAGAGCGCCAGCCCGAACATCGCGCCCAAGCCGTTGGGCCGGAAAACGTAGGCAATGATCAGCGCGATAACGGTGATGATCGCCAGCCGGGTCGCCGAATTGAGCGCCATCGAGCTTTTCAGCGGGTGGTCTTTGGCGGTGATCAACGCGACCGAACGCCGCACCAGCAATGCGTTGAGCAAACCCAGCAGCAACCCGACACCGAAGAACACACCGAGCATGAGGCGGCCCGACAATCCGGCGGCGAGCATCGCCAGCGCGGTGACCGCGACGCTGATCGCCAATAGCCGAACCGGACGGAAAGCAACAGAGGGGAACACCAACGGCGCGTCCTGCGCTGGTGTCGTCACTGCAGCACCTCAATCCCAGGTTGTAGAGCGGGAAACCCTCGACCGACCGATCGGTGGCCCGCCGAGCGTATCGCACGTCACTCTGGAATCACCCAAGGGGTAGCTCCCTATGTCGGTCGCGAATCGGCGCGATCGGACAAGCGTCCGAAGGGCCGGCTGGCCGGCAACCCTCAAGGTTTCTTTTTGGGGTTCTACCTGCACCGTACCATACGACGGGCGCCACTACTACTGGGTGTCGTAGGCTCGTTCTAATCCTCGTCGGCAAATTCGTCGCGGCGGCGCAGGAGCGGGATCGCCGTCGCCACTCCGGCGACCACGATCGCCCCCAGCATCACCGCGCCGGTGTCGCGCGGGTTGAAAAAAATTGTGCTGGCGGCGCCGAACGCGACAATGCCCACCCATAAATAGATGAGCAGCACCACCCGGCGATGCGAATGGCCGATCTGCAGCAACCGGTGATGCAGGTGCATTTTGTCCGGGCTGAATGCGCTGCGGCCCGCGCGGGTGCGGCGCACTATCGCCAGTAAAAGGTCGAGCATCGGCACGAAAATCACTGCCGCCACCAGCAGGAACGGTGACAGCAGAGCAAACACGTCGCGGGCGCCGTAGGCGTTTTGCGAAACCGGGCCGGCCGCCGTCGTCGCGGCCGCGGAGATCATCAGGCCGATCAGCATCGAGCCGGAGTCGCCCATGAAGATCCTGGCGCGGTGGAAGTTGTGCGGCAGAAAGCCAAGGCAGGCCCCCGCCAGCACCACCGAGATGACAGCGGGCGGATAGAACAGAACGTCGCCGCCGTGGTCGCGCAACAGGCCGACCGAGAACAGGCAGATCGCCATCGCCATGATGAGCCCCAGCCCGGCGGCCAGCCCGTCGAGCCCGTCGACGAAGTTCATCGCGTTGACGACCGACACCGTCAGCGCCAGGGTGAGCAGGATCGACGACGCCTGGTCCAGCACGATCGTTCCGACGCCGCCGATCGGGATGTACAGCACGCTCCAGGCGACGCCCATGGTGACCAGCACGCTGGCCGCGGTGATCTGGCCGGCGAACTTGGTCAGGGCGTCCAGGCCCCAGCGGTCGTCGATCAGGCCGATGCCCACGATCACCGCGGCGGCCACCAGGACGGCGGGCATGCCGGTGGAGTAGACGAAGCCGCGGGTGAGCGCCGGCAGCTGCCATGCCAGAAAGACGGCCGAGATCACGCCGAGAAACATGGCCAGCCCGCCCATGCGCGGGGTGGGGGTGACGTGCACGTCCCGTTCCCGTGGGTAGGCGACGGCTCCCAGCCGGGTGGCCAGCACGCGCACCGGTCCGGTCGCGAAGTACGTGACGATCGCGGCGGTCAGCCCGACAACGGCCAGCTCGCGCAACGGGACGCCGGTGCCGCGATCGGACAGGGCGAGCAGACCACCGGCAAGGCTGGACACCAACGAAACCGTACTGCACCGAGCTGAGGCCGGACTGGCCGCGCTCGCGCTAGCTCGGCGACGATGCGCGCCGCGTAGCGGCGTGAGGAGGAGCCGAGCAATCGGACTACGCGATCAGGCTTGCGGGGTCGGTGCCGAGCACGTCGGCGATCCGCTCGGCGCTGACCGGGCCCGCCCGCAGAATGCGCGGAGCCTCACCGGTCAGGTCGACGATCGTGGAGGCGGCCTGCTGCTGCGAGCGGCCCGCGTCGAGATAGACGTCCACCAGATCGCCGAGCTGGTCGCGGGCCTCGTCGGCCTGCACCGCGGGCGGGCGGCCGGAGACATTGGCGCTGGACACCGCCATGGGCCCGACCTCGCGCAGCAGCTCGATGGCCACCGGGTGCAGCGGCATCCGCAGCATCACGGTGCCGCGGGCGTCGCCGAGGTCCCAGTGCAGCGACGGCGCCTGCGTGACCACCAGGCTCAGCGCGCCCGGCCAGAAGGCGCGGATCAGATCCCGCGCCCCGTCGGGCATCGTGTAGACCAGGCCCTCGATGGTGTGCCAGGAGCCGACGAGGACGCCCACCGGCATGTCCCGGCCCCGCCCCTTCGCCGCGAGCAGCGCGGCGACCGCGGTGCTGTCGAACGCGTCGGCGCCGATGCCGTACACGGTGTCGGTCGGCAGCACGACGAGCCGGCCGTTCTTGACCGCCCCGACGGCCGAGGCGATTCCGACCGAACGCTGGTCGGGATCGGAGCAGTCGAACACCGTGGTCACCGCTCCCCCCTTCGCGCGGTGACGAACCTCGGCCGTCCGGCCAGATCCCGGCGTGCCTCGATGCCCTCGAAAAGCCCCGTGGTTTGGATCAATTCGACGGTTCGGGACGACGTGGTGTCGTCGTGCTCGACGGCGAACCGGCCGCCCGGGCGCAGCCAGCGTCCCGCGAGTCGGACGACGGCGGCGATGACCGCCATCCCGTCCGGCCCGCCGAACACCGCGTGTGGCGGATCATGTTGGGCCACTTCGGCTTCCACCGCATGATCGTCGGGAACGTAGGGCGGGTTGGCCACCACCAGGTCGACGCTTCCGTCGAGCTCGGCGAGCAATCCGGCGGCGGTGACGTCGGCGCGCACGAGTTCCACGGCGGTGCCGGCGGCGTTATGGCGCGCGTAGCCGAGGGCCGATTCGGAGTCGTCGATGGCGATCACCCGCGCGGCGGGCCGGTGCCGGGACAGCGCTAGGGCCAGGGCGCCCGATCCGGTGCACAGGTCGACGATCACGGGCCGGGCCGGGAGTGGTTGGGCGGTAGCCCATTCCAGCATGGCCTCGGTCTCCGGGCGCGGGATGAACACGCCGGGGCCGACGCGCAGCGTCACCGGCCCGAACGCCGCCGTGCCGGTGAGATGCTGCAACGGCACCCGCTGCGCGCGCGCTCGCACGATGTCGCGATAACGCCCGAAGAATTCGTCGCCCGGCGACTCGAGCAACCTCAGCCGTCCGCGTTCGGTGCCGGCCAGGTGGGCCGCCAGCTCCTCGGCGTCGTAGCGCGCGGAACCGATCCCGGCCGCGGCGAGCTGCGCCGCAGCGGAGTCGATCGCGTGCCGCAGCGTCATGCCTGTTGCAGCCTCGCTTGCTTGTCGGCGGCGGCGAGCGCGTCGAACAACGCGTCGAGGTCGCCGTCGAGCACCTGATCGAGATTGTGTGCCTTGAAACCGATTCGGTGATCGGTGATCCGGTTCTCCGGGAAGTTGTAGGTGCGGATCCGCTCGCTGCGGTCCACGGTGCGGACCTGGCTGGCGCGGTCGGCCGAGGCGTCGGCCAGCGCCTTTTCCTCCGCGAGGGCCTGCAGGCGGGCGGCCAGCACCTGCAGCGCGCGGGCCTTGTTCTGCAGCTGCGACCGCTCGTTTTGACAGGTGACGACGATCCCGGTGGGCAGGTGCGTGATCCGGACCGCGGAGTCGGTGGTGTTGACGCCCTGCCCGCCCTTGCCGGACGAGCGGTACACGTCGATTCGCAGGTCGGACTCGTCGATCTGCACCTCGCCGACTTCCTCGGGCTCGGGGTAGACCAGCACGCCCGCCGCCGAAGTGTGAACGCGGCCTTGGGATTCCGTCACCGGAACGCGTTGCACCCGGTGCACCCCGCCCTCGAACTTCATCCGCGACCATACCCCTTCGGCCGCGTCGCCCTTGCTGGCGATCGCGAGCGTCGCGTCCTTGTAGCCACCCAGATCCGAGGTGGTTTCGTCGAGCACGGTGACGTTCCAGCCGTGCCGCTCGGCGTAGCGGATGTACATCCGGGCCAGGTCGGCGGCGAACAACGCCGATTCCTCGCCGCCCTCACCGGATTTGACCTCGAGGACGATGTCGTCGGCGTCATGCGGGTCGCGCGGCGCAAGCATGTCGGTGAGTTGCGTGTCCAGCTCGCCCACCCGCGCCTCGAGCTCGGTCACCTCATCGGCGAACGACTCGTCGTCGGCGGCCAGCTCGCGCGCGGCCTCGAGGTCACCGCGCGCGGCCTCCAGCTTGCGGTGCGTGGCGACGATCGGGGCCAACCGGGCGAACCGGCGTCCCGCCTTGCGCGCCTCGTCGGGATTGCTGTGCAGTTCGGGGTCGGCCAGGCGCTTCTCGAGCTCGGCGTGTTCGGCAAGCAACACGTCGATGGTCTGTACCGGCTTCGTCACGCTGGCCTCCTCTCTGAAACGCGACCGACTGCCCCGGACACAAACCGACGCCCGGCCTGTGCTGCTCGCACAGTTCGGGCGTCGGTAAGCCAGCTATTTGTCGGTCGACTCGGCCGCGTCGGCCGCGGCCTTGCGCTTGCCGTAGCGCTTCTCGAAGCGGGCCACCCGGCCGCCGCTGTCGAGGATCTTCTGCTTGCCGGTGTAGAAGGGGTGGCACTGCGAGCAGACCTCGACGTGGATCTGCCCGCCGGGCTTGGTGCTGCGCGTGGTGAAGGTGTTCCCGCACCCGCAGTGCACGGTGGTCTCCCCGTACGCGGGATGAATGTCAGCTTTCATGATGTCCTCTTCGATCGTTTGCCGCCCGGACCGGGCGCGAACTCCGGGAACCTGATCAGGTCCTGGGGTAGTCGACCGTCGATTATGCCAGGTCAACCTACATCAGCCCAAACAGCGAGCTGGTCGCCCGCATTCCCGGCTGCTCAGGGCCGAGACGCGTCGCGGTAGACGCGGCTTTTTGCGTCGCGCGTCCACACCGCGCCGCCGCCCGGTGTCGCGCCCAGCGCGCTGAGCTCGCGTTTGAGGATCTTGTTGGTCGCCGTGATCGGCAACCGGTCGGCGAGCCAGACGTGGCGGGGCCACGCCTTGGGCGACAGGTCGGGCTGATCGGCCAGGAACCGGCCGAATTCCTCGGGGGTCAGCTCCGCGCCGTCGGCCAGCACGATCGCCGCCATCACCTGGTCACCGGGGTGTTCGTCGGGCACCGCGTACACCGCGACGTGGCTGACCGGTGCCAACCGCTGCAAGATCCGCTCGATGGGCGCCGTGGTCATGTTTTCGCCGTCGACGCGCAACCAGTCGCCGCTGCGCCCGGCGAAATAGATCCACCCGTCGGCGTCTTTGTAGGCGAGGTCGCCCGACCAGAACATGCCGTGCCGCATCCGCGCGTCGGTGGCCTCCGAGTCGTTGTAATAGCCGGCGAACAGCCCCGCGCCGGTGGTGTTGACCAGCTCCCCGATCGCCTCGTCGGCGTTGGTCAGGGCGCCGTCGCGGAAGGTGGCGGTCGTGCACTCGGCCAGGGTGTCGGGGTTGTAGATGGCGACGCCGGGGAAGCCCCGGCCCAGCGACCCGGGCGGGCAGCCGTCCTCGCGGGTGATGACGATGGCGCCCTCGGTGGAGCCGAAGCCGTCCCACACCGTGCAGTCGAACCGCCTGCTGAACTCGGCGATGTCGCGATCGCTCGCCTCGTTGCCGACCGCGACCCGCAGCGGGTTGTCGCGGTCGTCGGGTCGCTCCGGCGTGGCCAGCACGAAGGCCAGCGGTTTGCCGACGTAGTTCATGAAGGTGGCCCCGTACCGGCGCAGGTCGGCCAGCAGCCCGGACGCCGAAAAAGTCGCGGGGGCCATGGCCGCGCCGGTGCCCACTGCCACGCTCCACCCGGCGTACAGCGCGTTGGCGTGAAACAGCGGCATCGACAGGTAGCAGACGTCGGAGGCGTCGAGCCCGAACCGCCCGATCAGCGTCGCCCCGGCGAACAGCACGACGAGGTGGGTGACCCGCACGGCCTTCGGGTCGCCGCTGGTGCCGGAGGTGAACAACATCATGAAGGTGTCGGTCGGCGCGACCTCGCGATGCGGGGTCAGCGTTCCGGCGCCGGCCAGCAGCGCCCGCCACGGCTCGCCGGACACGTCGAAGACCCGCACGCCGGGCAGGTCCAGGCCGTCCAGCAGCCCTTTGTGCGCCGGATCGGTGAGCAGGATCTGGCAGTCGGCGCGCGCGATGTCGCGGGCCAGCGCGGCGCCGCGGCGGGTGTCGTTGATGCCGCACAGCACGTAGCCGCCGAGCGCCGCCGACGCCATGGCCGTCAGCATCTCGGGGGTGTTGCCCAGCAGGGCGCCCACGTGCAGCGGGCGGTCCGGATCGGCGACGCCGATGACGGCGGCCGCCATGGTGGCCGCGTCGGCCAGGTGCTCACGCCAGGTCCAGACTCGGTCGGCGTACTTCAGCGCCGGCGTGTCCTGGTCCGAGCGCTGCCGAAGCAGTTGCTGCAGCGTCTCCGCCACGGCCGCTGGGTCTGCTTTAGTCGTTGTCCATCGACCCGGGGGTCGTCTTGGACACCTGCACCAGGAACTCGTAGTTGGTCTTCGTCTTGCGCAGCTGCGACATCAGCAGGTCGATGGCCTGGTGGGGGTCCAGACCCGACAGCACGCGGCGCAGCTTGTGCACGATGGCGAACTCGTCGGGCGAGAGCAGCAGCTCGTCCTTGCGGGTGCCGGACGGATTCACGTCGACCGCGGGGAAGACCCGGCGCTCGGAGATCTTGCGGTCCAGCTTGAGCTCGGCGTTACCGGTGCCCTTGAACTCCTCGAAGATGACCGTGTCACCGGTGGACCCGGTCTCGACCATCGCGGTGGCGATGATGGTCAGCGACCCGCCCTCCTCGATGTTGCGGGCCGCGCCGAGGAAGCGCTTCGGCGGATACAGCGCGGTGGAATCGACACCACCGGAGAGGATCCGGCCCGACGCGGGCGACGCGTTGTTGTAGGCGCGGCCCAGGCGGGTGATCGAGTCGAGCAGCACCACGACGTCCTTGCCCTGCTCGACGAGCCGCTTGGCGCGTTCGATGGCCAGCTCGGCGACCGAGGTGTGGTCCGACGGCGGCCGGTCGAACGTCGAGGCGATGACCTCGCCCTTGACCGAGCGCGTCATGTCGGTGACCTCCTCGGGCCGCTCGTCGACGAGGACGACCATGAGGTGGCATTCCGGGTTGTTCTTGGTGATCGCGTTGGCGATGTCCTGCAGGATCGTCGTCTTACCCGCCTTGGGCGGCGACACGATCAGCGCGCGCTGGCCCTTGCCGATCGGCATGATCAGGTCGATGACGCGCGTCGTCAACCGGTCCGGCGTGGTCTCCAGGCGCAGCCGCTGGTTGGGGTACAACGGCGTCAGCTTGGAGAAATCGGGCCGCTTCTTGGCCTCTTCGACCGAGCCGCCGTTGACGCTGTCCAGGCGCACCAACGGGTTGAACTTCTGCCGCTGGTTGGGCTGCTCGCCGTCGCGGGGCACCCGAACCGCGCCGGTCACCGCGTCGCCGCGGCGCAGGCCGTTCTTGCGCACCATGTTCATGGAGACGTAGACGTCGTGCGGGCCGGCCAGGTAGCCGGAGGTGCGCACGAACGCGTAATTGTCGAGCACGTCAAGGATTCCGGCGACGGGCTGGACGACGTCGTCCTCACGCAGTTCGGTGTCGGCCCCTTCGCCCGACCGTTCGCCGCGGCGACGGCGGTCGCGGTCGCGGAACCGGCGTCCCCGCCGGCCCTGACGGCCTTCGCCGTCGTCGTCCTGCTGGTTCGAGCCGCCGCGATTCTGCTGGCCGCCCTGGTCACCGCCGCGCTCGTCGGTCTTGGTGTCCTGTTGGCGGTCCTGGCGCTTGTCGGCTTCGCGGTTGGCGCCACCCTTTTGGGTGTCCGCGTCGTCGCGATCGCGCTCTTCGGACGGTGATCCCGCGTCGCGGGAGGCCCCGCGTCGTTCGCGGCGCGGCGCCTCGCCGGTGGAACCGTTCTGTTCCCCTTGCGCGGCCGGCGCTTCCGCCGGTGCATCGGCGGTGGCCGTGTCGGATTTGTCGGATTTGCCGCTGTCCGCCGGGGCGGTGTCCGGGGCGGCCGGGGCCGCAGTCCCGTTGGCCTGTCCCCTGACTTCCTTTATCGCGGCGATCAGTTCGTTCTTGCGCATCCCCGACGTCCCCTTGACGCCGGCCTGGCTGGCCAGCGCACGCAGCTCGGGCAGCACCATGGTGGACAGGGAGCCGGCCGAGGCGTTGGTTTTCACGTCGGGTGTGTCTGTGGTCACGGCGTCCGAAGCGTGATTGCTATCGGTGTTTTCGCCAGCCGTGAATAGGTCCGTATCTGTCACGGAGTTCCTTTCTTCCCCCGCTGATCAGGTCATACGGGGGTTCGTTGCATTCAGCCAATTTGCCGAGTGCGCCCAATCATCGACTCTGCAACGGTGATCGCCCGGATCGGCGGAGAAGACGGCGAACCTCGTTCACGAGAAGAATTGGTGTTGTCCTAGCGGCAAGGCAGTTGCAGATGCAGATGCTGCGATTGCTGGACGGCTCCGAGGATAACCTGCATCCGGAGCGGAAGCAAGCAAACCCTCCGGCCACGCTGTGGATTAACCGGCGACGGTGACGCCCGGGCTCCAGCGAACTCCTTCGCCAGCGGACATCTTGGTGACGGCAAATCCGTGCGCGGCGCCGTACTCCAGCGCCTCCGTGGGTAACTCCGACTCTGTGCTCAGTGCGATCAGCGAGGGACCAGCCCCGGAAAGCGTCGCTGCGATGCTATGACGCCGCAACAGCCGCAAATATTCCGCCGATGCCCGCATGGCGGGGGCGCGTTGGGGTTGGTGCAGCAGGTCTTCGGTGGCCGGCATCAGCATGTCGGGGCGTTCGGTGAGCGCGACGACCAGCAACGCGGCCCGGCTCACGTTGAAGCTGGCCTCGTCGTGGCCGACCAGGCTGGGCAGCAGCACCCGGGTCTCGGCGGTCAGCGAGCGTTCCTCGGGAATCGCGCAGAACAGGTGGATGTCCTGGTGCAGCCGAAGCGATACCGCCGAGTAGCGGGGCCGGTCACCGGTGCTGTCGGTCCAGGAGACCACCGCGCCGCCCAGCACCGCGGCCGCGGCGTTGTCTGGGTGCCCCTCGAATTCCGAGCACAGCTGGATCAGCTGATCGACGCTCAGTGGGGCCGAATCAGTCTGCGCCACAAGCCCGTTCACCGCTGCCAGACCCCCGGTGACGGCCGCCGCCGAGGAGCCCAGGCCACGGGAGTGCGGGATGGCGTTGCGGCAGCGCACCACCAGACCGGGCGCGCCGACGCCCACGGCGTCCAGCCCGCGCCGGACCGCGCGCACGACCAGATGGTCGGCGCCGAGCGGCACCTGGTCGGCGCCCTCACCCTCGACCACCACTTGCAGCCCGGAATCGGTTGTCTCCACGACGATCTCGTCGCGCAGGTCCAGCGCCAGGCCGATGCTGTCGAACCCGGGGCCGAGATTGGCGCTGGACGCCGACACCACGGCGCTGGCCACCAGCCCGGCGGGCAGCATCTGAACCGTCATGTCTTACGCGAGACCCAGTCGTTCAACGACGAGGACGGGATCGACCGGCAACGGGGACACGGTCGGCATGTCCTTCAGCGCGGTGTCGGGATCCTTGAGGCCGTTGCCGGTCACCGTGCAGACCACCGTGGAGCCGCGAGCCACCCAGCCGTCGTCGACGGCCTTGAGCAGCCCGGCGATGCTGGCGGCGGACGCCGGCTCGACGAAGACGCCCTCGGAGGCGGCCACGAGATGGTATGCCGCCAGGATCTCCTCGTCCGTGACGGCCAGGAAGCGGCCGTTGGACTGTTGCTGCGCCGCGACCGCGGCCGTCCACGACGCCGGGGCGCCGATGCGGATCGCGGTGGCGATGGTCTCCGGGTTGCGGACCGGTTCGCCGTGCACCAGCGGCGCGGCGCCGGCGGCCTGAGCGCCGAGCATGCGGGGCAACGTGTCGATCAGGCCCTCGTGGTGATACTCGGTGTAGCCCTTCCAGTACGCGGTGATGTTGCCGGCGTTGCCGACCGGAAGCGCGTGCACGTCGGGGGCGGCGCCCAGCGCGTCGACGATCTCGAACGCGGCCGTCTTCTGACCCTCGATGCGCACTGGGTTCACCGAGTTCACCAGCGAGATCGTCGGGAAGTCGGCGGTCATCTTGCGGGCGAGTTCCAGGCAGTCGTCGAAGTTGCCGTCGATCTGGATGATCTTGGCGCCGTGCATGACCGCCTGCGCCAGCTTGCCCATCGCGATCTTGCCCTGCGGTATCAGCACCGCGCAGGTGATGCCGGCGCGCGCGGCGTACGCCGCCGCCGAGGCGGAGGTGTTACCGGTCGATGCGCACAGCACGGCCCGCTGGCCGCGGGCCAGGGCGTCGGTGACCGCCATCGTCATGCCCCGGTCCTTGAAGGAGCCGGTGGGATTGAGGCCCTCGACCTTGAGATGGACGGTGCAGCCGGTCTTTTCCGAGAGCCGGGTCGCGGCGATCAGCGGGGTGCCGCCCTCCAGGAGGGTGACCGGGGTCCAGTCGTCGCCGACCGGCAACCGGTCGCGGTAGGCCGCGATCACTCCCGGCCAGGGTTGGTGGACGGCGGTCCGGGGGATGCTCACAGGCCGTTTCCTTCCAGTCGCAGCACGCTCGTCACGCTCTGCACGACGTCCAAATCGGCCAGCGCATCGACGGTTTCGGACAGCGCGGCGTCGGTGGCGGTGTGGGTGACCACCACGACGCGGGCCCCGACCCGCCGGCCGCCCTCGTCGACCATGCCCTCCTGGCGGACCTCGGCGATGCTCACCTCGCGCTTGGCGAATTCCGTTGCCACCGATGCCAATACGCCGGGCTCGTCGGCGACGCTCATGCTGACGTAGTAGCGGGTGGGGATGAGACCCATTGGGGCGATGGGAAGCTGGGCGTACCGGGATTCCTTGGGGCCGCGGCTGCCCAGCACCCGGTTGCGGGCGGCCATCACCAGGTCACCGGTGACCGCCGACGCGGTGGGCGCGCCGCCGGCCCCCTGGCCGTAGAACATCAGCCGCCCCGAGGCCGCGGCCTCGACCACCACCGCGTTGAACGCCCCGCTGACCGTGGCCAACGGATGCGACAGCGGCACCAGCGCGGGGTAGACGCGGGCCGAAACCCGTTGCTGGCCGTCATCTCCCGTGACACGCTCGCAGATGGACAGCAGTTTGATGGTGCAGCCCAGCGCCCGCGCGGACGCGAAGTCGGCCGGGGTGATCTTGGTGATGCCCTCGCGATAGACGTCGTCGGCATGCACCCGGGTGTGGAAGGCGATGGAGGCCAGGATCGCGGCCTTGGCCGCGGCGTCGTAGCCCTCGACGTCGGCGGTGGGATCGGCCTCCGCGTAGCCCAGCGCGCTGGCGTCGGCCAGGGCGCTGGCGTAGTCGGCGCCGGTGCTGTCCATCTCGGACAGGATGTAGTTGGTGGTGCCGTTGACGATGCCGGCCACCCGCAGCACCGTGTCGCCGGCCAGCGATTGCGTGAGCGGGCGGATCACGGGGATCGCGCCCGCGACCGCCGCCTCGAAATACAGGTCGACGTGGGCGTTTTCGGCCGCCTGGGCCAGCTCCCCGGTGGAGATGGACAGCAGGGCCTTGTTGGCCGTGACCACGGACTTGCCGTGTTCGAGCGCGGCCAGGATCGCCTTGCGGGCGGGCTCGACGGGCCCCATCAACTCGACGACGATGTCGACGTCGTCGCGGGACACCAGCTCGTCAACGTTGTCGGTCAGCAGCCCGATCGGGACGCCGCGGTCGGGGGCCACGCGACGCACCCCGATGCCGCGCAGCACCAACGGGGCGCCGACGCGGGCCGCCAGGTCCGCGGCGCTGTCCTCGATGATGCGAACGACTTCGCTGCCGACGTTGCCCAACCCGAGTACTGCTACGCCGACGGGCTTTTCGTTACCGGGCACGGGTCACCTCACTTCCAGACTCAAGAGATCGTCGACCGTCTCCCGGCGCAGCACCAGGCGGGCGCGCCCACCGCGCACGGCCACCACCGCGGGACGGCCGATCATGTTGTAGCGGCTCGACAGCGAATAGCAGTAGGCGCCGGTGGCGGCGACACCGAGCAGGTCGCCCGGCTGCAGATCCCCCGGGACCCAGGTGTCGCGGACGACGATATCGCCCGTCTCGCAGTGCTTTCCGACGATGCGGGCCAGCTCCGCCGGCGCGTCGCTGACTCGCGAGACCAGCCGGGCGTCGTACTGCGCGTCGTAGAGCGCGGTCCGGATGTTGTCGCTCATGCCGCCGTCGACGCTGACGTAGCGCCGGTGCGCCGTCGTGCTCACGTCGACGTCCTTGACGGTTCCGACCTCGTATAGGGTGATGGCGCCCGGTCCGACGATGGCGCGCCCCGGCTCGACGACCAGCCTGGGGGTGGGCAGCCCGACCGCCGCCGACTCGCTGCGCACGATGGCGCCCAGCTTGGCCGCCAGCTCGGCCACCGGCGGGGGATCGTCGGCCGCCAGGTACGAGATACCAAAGCCGCCACCGAGATCGACCGTCGACAGCTGGGCCGTCTTGTCGACGCCGAACTCGGCGACGATCTCGTGCAGCAGGCCGATGACGCGGTGCGCGGCGAGCTCGAAGCCGGCGACGTCGAAGATCTGGGAGCCGATGTGGCTGTGCAACCCGACCAGCCGCAGGTGGTCGGTGGCGAACACCCGGCGCACCGCCGCCATCGCGGCGCCGCTGGCCACCGACAGCCCGAACTTCTGGTCCTCGTGGGCGGTGGAGATGAACTCGTGGGTGTGCGCCTCGACCCCGACGGTCAGCCGCACCAGCACGTCCTGAACGATGCCGGCCTCGCCCGCGATGGCGTCGAGGCGCTCGATTTCGATCATCGAGTCCAGCACGACGTGACCCACCCCGGCCTTGACCGCCGCCGTCAGTTCGGCAACGGATTTGTTGTTGCCGTGCAGGGTGATCCGCTCCGGCGGGAAGTCCGCGTGCAGCGCAACGGCCAGTTCCCCGCCGGTGCACACGTCCAGCGACAGGCCCTCCTCGTTGATCCAGCGCGCTATCTCGGTGCACAGGAACGCCTTGGCGGCGTAGTGAACGTTGTGGCCGCCGCCGAACGCCGTCGCCATGTCGCGGCAGCGGGAGCGGAAGTCGTCCTCGTCGACGACGAACAACGGGGTCCCGTACTCGTGGGCGAGGTCGGTGACCGCCACTCCCCCGATGACGGCGGCACCGTATTCGTCGCGAGTTGTGCCGCGCGGCCACACGTTCGGCGCCAGCAGCAACAGCTCCTCCGGGGATTGCGGGCGGGGCGGGCTTTCGGCGTGGCGCGTCTCGTCGGCGTGCCGGGGACCGGCGGGATGGACGTTCACATTCGCTCCGGTGCGGTGACGCCGAGGATGGTCAGGCCGTTGGCGATGACCTGGCGGGCGGCCTGGCACAGCGCTAGGCGCGCGGTGTGCAGGTCGGTGGGCTGCTCGTCGCCCTGCGGCAGGACGCGGCAGGAGTCGTAGAACCGGTGGTAGTCGCCGGAGAGGTCCTCCAGGTAGCGGCAGATCCGATGCGGTTCCCGCAGCGCGGCGGCGGTTTTCACCACCCGAGGGAAATCGCCGATGCTGCGCAGCAGCGTGCCCTCCTTGTCGTGACTGAGCAGCTCGAGGTGCCCGGTATCGGGGATCAGGCCGAGCTCGGCGGCGTTGCGCGCCAGCGCCGAGAGCCGCGCGTGCGCGTATTGCACGTAATAGACCGGGTTTTCGTTGGACGCCGAGGACCACAGCGCCAGGTCGATGTCGATCGGGGTGTCCACGGACGAGCGGATCAGGCTGTAGCGCGCGGCGTCGACGCCGATCGCGTCGACCAGGTCGTCGAGCGTGAGCACCGTCCCGGCCCGCTTGCTCATCCGGACCGGCTGGCCGTCGCGGACCAGGTTGACCAGCTGCCCGATCAGCACCTCGACGCTGGCGGGGTCTTCGCCGAAGGCGGCGGCCACGGCCTTCAGCCGCGCGATGTAGCCGTGGTGGTCGGCGCCGAGCATGTAGATGCACAGGTCGAAGCCGCGTTGCCGCTTGTCCAGGTAGTAGGCGATGTCGCCGGCGACGTAGGCCGGCTTGCCGTCGCTCTTGATCACGACCCGGTCCTTGTCGTCACCAAAAGCGCTGGTGCGCAACCACGTTGCGCCGTCCTTCTCGTAGACGTTGCCGGTCCCGCGGAGCCGGGCGATGGCCTGCTCGACGCGCCCGCTGGTGTGCATCGAGTCTTCGTGCGTGTAGACGTCGAAGTCAGTGCCGAACTCGTGCAGCGACTCCTTGATGTGGGTGAACATCAGGTCGACGCCGATTTCGCGGAACGTCTCGTGCATTTCGGCTTCGGGCAGGCTCAGCGCGTCCGGCGCCTTCTGCAGCACCTGCGCGGCGATGTCGTTGATGTAGGCGCCCGCGTAGCCGTCTTGCGGCGTCGGCTCGCCCTTGGCCGCGGCGATCAACGAGTTCGCGAACCGGTCGATCTGCGCGCCGTGGTCGTTGAAGTAGTACTCGCGCACCACGTCGGCGCCCTGGGTGGACAGCAACCGGCCCAGCGCGTCGCCGACCGCGGCCCAGCGGGTGCCGCCGATGTGGATCGGCCCGGTGGGGTTGGCCGAGACGAACTCCAGGTTGATCTTCTGGCCGGCCAGGTCGTCGGAGTACCCGAACTCGTCGCCGGCGTCGATGACGTTGGTGACGACCACCGCCTGCGCCGAGGCCTCGAGGCGCAGGTTGATGAAGCCCGGCCCGGCGACCTCCGCCGCCGCGATGCCGTCGGCGCCGGCCAGCTTTTCGGCGAGCCATCCGGCCAGCTCACGCGGGTTGGCGCCGACCTTCTTGCCCAGCTGCAGCGCCAGGTTGCTGGCGTAGTCACCGTGATCGGGATTACGCGGCCGCTCCACCGTGACCGTCGCCGGCAACGCGGCAGCGTCCAGCCCGCGCTCGGCAAGCACCGCGGCGGCGGTGACTTTGAGCAGCTCGGCCAGGTCGGCGGGGGTCACGAGCGTCCATCCTATTGGCTAGGGTCCCCCGGCCCCGAATCTATTAGAGGGGGCAGCGGGGCCGCACCGGGGCCTGGGCCGCTACCGACTGGCGCGGGCGGCCTCGATCGGCACGATGTCCACCAGCCGGTCGCCGCGGACGATGTGGTACGCGTCATACCGATCGACGGTGGGGTCGCAGTGCGGCGTGGTGAACTCCACGCGTTCCCCGAGGCTGACGGGTGCGCCGGCGGGCCGGGTCAGTGCGCCGTGCTCGTCGCCGAAGAACGCGTACGTCGAGCCGCCGAACCGGGCGCCGACCGGGCGGGGCATGGGTCCGTCCGTCGCGAAAGCCTTCAGGCCGGCGTCGACGGTGACGATCGCGTCGGCGTTGGCGCTCACGACCTGGCTCGAGACCCACATGCTGGTTTGGAAGGCGCCGTCGTCGTCGTCGCCCAGTGCGTCGCGATATTGGGCGTCCATGAAGACGTAAGAGCCGGGCTGCAATTCGTTGAGCACGCCCAGGGTCAGATCGGCCGCGACGGTTCCGGTGCCGCCACCGGTGACGATGCCGACCCGGTGACCGGCGGTGCGCAGCGCGTCGAGGACTGCCGACAGGGTTTCCATGCCTATTTTGACTGCGTCGCAACGGTTTTGGAAGCCGGGGATGTGCTGCCAATGACCGCCGTAGCCTTGAACACCCGCCAGCGTCAACCCGTCGCACCCGCGGACGTGCTCGGCCAGCGCGACCGCCCGGTGCAGACCGGAGACGCCGGTGCGGCCGAGCCCCACGTCGACGTCGACGAGGACATCGACGCGCATGCCGCGGCGGCACGCTTCGGCGCTGAGCGCGGTCGCCGGGTCGGGATGATCCACCACACAGGCAAAGCCGGGGTCGAGCGCCGCCACGTCGCACAGCCGCTTCGGCGTCAGCGGATCGGCGACCGGCGACGTCAGGAGGATGCCGCGCACGCCGGCCGCCGAAAGCGCCTCGGCCTCACCGATTTTGGCGCAGCAGACCCCCACCCCGCCGGCGGCGATCTGCTTCTTGGCGATCCAGGAGCATTTGTGCGTCTTGGCGTGCGGGCGCAGGGCGACCCTGCCGCGGGCGCGATCGGCCATTCGACCGATGTTGGCGTCCAGCGCCGCCTCGTCCAGGATCAGCGCCGGGGTCGGCAGGCGGAAACGGGAGTTCGGCTCGCCAATCATGGCGTGCGCCAACTGGTCTGCCGGGCGAATCATCCGGGCGCGACGGAGGTCAGGTGCTCGAATCCCGCAATCGGGACGATGTCCGGGAGCCGGCGGATCGCACCGTTCTGAGCCCACTGGCCTTCGGGCACTTCGTGGATGACGCACGACGTGACGACCGTCCGGTCGCCGTTGGTCTGAGCCGCCGACGCGGCGACCTCCTGAATCTCGCCGGCGAATCGCGCCTTGCGGGCCCCGTCGAGCACCCCGGCACTGACCTGCCAATCGATGAAGACGCCGGCGACCGCGGCGTCCGCCGGCAGGCCCGCGGAGTAAAAGCCTCCGGGCGAGAGCTCGTGCAGCAGGACCAGGGCCCGCATCCGGTGCTGGGGCTGGTCGGGCACCGACTCGGCGCGGCACGCCGCCTCGGTAAGACCCGTCACGAGGCGCTCCTTGCCCGCCTCGTCGAAGGCGCCGGGTGTCAGCGTTACGCGCATCAGCGGCATGGCATGTCCTCTCAATGGATTCCTGCCCTCGTAATCTCCTCCGGCCGCGCCGCAGAATCCAGTGGCGAGGCGGACAGCTTTCTTGCATAATTCGCCACATGATCGGTTTCGATGTCCTTGTGCTCGACGGGGCCAGCGCCAGCGCGGTGGGTGTGACCATCGACGTCGTCTCCGCGGCCAATCGAATCCTCGGCAAACCCGCGTTCGACCTGCGGTTCGTCTCCCCGGAAAGCCAGGTCGCCCTGCGCGGCGGCCTGGCCGTCGCCGCGCACCCCCTGGCGCACGCCGGCGCGCGAGACGTCGTCGTGGTGCCCGGGCTGGGGGCCGCACAGCCGGAGGAAATCGCCGAGCGGCTCGCCGGTGCCGACGTCGCCGTCGCCGCCGAGTGGCTGGCGGGCGCCGACGCCTGCGGCGCGGAAATCGCGGCGTCGTGCACGGCGGTATTCGTCCTGGCCGCGGCCGGGCTGCTCGATCAACGGCGCTGCGTCACGACGTGGTGGCTCGGGGCCGACCTCGCCGCGGTCGCGCCGGCGGCCAGGGTCGTCATCGACGAAATGGTCGTGCGCGACGGGTCGATCTGGACGGCCGGGAGCGCGTTCGCCCACATCGACCTGATGCTCGCGCTGATGCGCCATTTCGGCGGCGCCGCGCTCACCGACGAGCTGGCGAACCGGCTCGTCGCCGATCAGCGGACGTCGCAGGCGAGCTTCCTCATCCCCTCGCACCTGGCGGCGCGCGACGAGACGGTCGCAACGCTGGAGCGGTTCGTCCGGTCCCGGTTGGACGAGCCGCACACGCTCGACTCGCTGGCCCGGTTTTGCGGCCTGAGCACCCGGACCCTGGCGCGGCGGACGCGAAATGCCGTGGGCCTCAGCCCGCTCCAGCTGGTGCAGCGGGTTCGCCTCGAGCGCTCGCTGCATCTGTTGCGCACCACCCGCATGCCGCTCGAGGAGATCGCCGCGTCCGTCGGGCTGGCCGACCCCGCGACGCTGCACCGACTGGTGAAGAAGCACACCGGGCGCTCACCTGGGGCGCTGCGCCCGAGTGCAGGCGCGGGCGTCGTGATCGGGTCTTGAGCTGTGGCGGGGTCACGACCGTCACGCCGATGCGTTACTCTGGCTGGGCCCGACGGCGCACCATCTCTGTTTGTGCGCCCCCGTAGCTCAGGGGATAGAGCGTCTGCCTCCGGAGCAGAAGGCCGCAGGTTCGAATCCTGCCGGGGGCACCACCTGACCAGCATGAACACCCCCGACCGATGGCCGGGGGTGTTCCGTTTCAAGCCCGATGACACACGGGTGACACACCTACCTGACAACTTCACCCAACGTGACCGCGCAGGCTGCCAGCGCGTCGTCCTGGCTGTGGGCATAGATGCGGGCCGTGGTCTCTGCGTTGGAATGCCCCAACCACTTGGCGATGACCGCCAGCGGCACCCCGCGCAGGTGCAGCGCCGTACCGCAGCTGTGGCGAGCATCGTGGAGCCGGATCGCCCGCACCCCAGCTTTGCGGGCCAGTTTGTGCCACGCCCGCGTGAGGGTAGCGCCCCAACGCTTTCCGCGCTCTGCCGCTAACCCCCGGAAGGTGTTGCGGCGCTACGGATTTAGTGCGTGGGCTATTCGTACAAACGGCAACGCCCGACGAGGATCTCTGCCAGCCGTTCAGGTTCGCTGACCATCAGCATGTGGCAGGTGTCGATCTCGATGAGCGTCTGCACTCCGCCAAGCGCGGCAATGCACTCGTGTTGAATCTTTGTCGGGACGGCACGATCACGCCGAGTGAGTATCCACGTGCGTGGCACATCGTCGGGCATACCGCTGCGGTCAACTTTTTCTATCATGATTGAGGGTGATTCCTGACAGGACCGAGCCAGCGTGAACCTGCGCTGTGCGGGAGTCATTCCGTTGCAAAATACAAACCCCGCCAACGCAGTAGGCAAACCTCCCGGACGGACCGAACGGCCTTTCTGCACATAGCGTTTCGCGGTGCGACGTGCGTACCAGCTCTGCGCCCCGGGAAGCGTGTCCACCAGGGCGCTGCCGTTGGTTGGTACTTGCACGGTGGCCAAGATCATCTCCCGCACACGCGCCGAGCCGAGCTTGGTGACAACACCGGGGACGGTAACCCCCGCCAGCGAATGGCCGACAATCACCAGGTCGTCGAGCGCAGCATCCTCGATGTCCGACACCACCGAGTCCACCCAGCCGCCGATAGAAGCGGCGATCAGGTCACCGAGCTTCCCTCGCCGCCCCGGCAGATCAACAGCGAGCACCTTTAGTTCCGGCTCCAGGCTGCGGATCACGTCGATGGTGGGCTCCCAACAATCAGCGGCGAACCCGCCTCCGTGCACGAGAACCAATGCGGGCAATCCCATGGCAGGGCCTCCTTCAGCGTCGTGAGCCCAGGACCGCATCGTAAAGCTCGTCGAGGAATTCGGGCACCCTTCCGCACAGACGCCAGTGCCGCGTTGTCCGGGTCGAAGGTGCCTGGTCCCACTGGTAGACGTCGAAGTGGAGGCAGGGCCTGGCCGGGGCAGGGCAGGTAGGGGGGGTCAAAAGTCCCGCAGAACCGCAAAACCAACATTCCTCGGGGGAACGGGCGTCCCCCCCGAACGGTGGGCGGTGGCTGCCCGTCGTGGTGGCCAGCTAACTTTGGTGCGTTTGTGCTGGTCAGGGCGTCGGGACGTTGGGCGGGACACGCCGGGACACCGGGGGCGGTGTTTGCTGGAATGGGGCGTCATGCTGGGCGCATGGATGTTGAGCGGGTGCTGGCCCTGCACGGTCAGGGCTTGTCGGTGCGGGTGATTGCCCGCGAGGTCGAGGCGTCGCGGTCGTCGGTGCAGCGGGTGATCGCCGCGCAGGCCGCCGCCGAGTTGGCCGCCGCCGCCGAGCCGCTGCGGGCGTCGGGCTCCCAGCGGGCCGCCGCCGTGGCCGCCGTCCAGTCTGTCGTCCAGCGGCTACCGGCGGCCTGCCGCGACGACGCCGAGGAGCGGGCCGAGCTCTTAGAGCTATGCGACGGCTCGATGTTCACCGAAGACGGGTCGGTGTCGCCGCTGTTCCTGTTCCGGCTGCGCTGCGCCTACGCGGTGCCGCCGAAGCTGGCCGCCGTGATCCGTGCCGAGCTCGCCCCGTTTGCCGACGCCGCCGAGTTGGACGCCTGTCTTGACGCGGCGGTGGCGCTCTGGGAGCCGCTACGGGCCGCCGTGCCGTGAGCGCGCTCTGGCCGCCGTGCCCGTGAGCGCGCTGTCATGGCCGAGCCGAAGCCCTGGGGTGTTACGCGTGCCGGTGAAGCGCAGGTGTCATTGACACACCGTTGACACACCTGACCGGAAACTCACTGGTCAGACGTGTGCGGATGACACAGGACGCCCCCGGCTGCATCCGTATGGTTTCCGCAGGTCACAGCGGTTTCACTGACTCGCGGGGCACCCGCCACCGGACGCCCCCGAACGCCCCAGGCCGGTTCGTGTCTGTCTCCGGAGCAGAAGGCCGCAGGTTCGAATCCTGCCGGGGGCACTCATTGCGAAGAAGGTCGGCGATACGATCCGCCCGCGCTGCGCTATTCGTTGCCGCGGCTGCGCCAGATCTATGCACAGGTGAGGTCAGACTGCAGCAATGACTTCACTTAGCCATGTAAGTTTTGCGAAGTAGCGCGCACGGGCGGGGGCAGTGCTAAGTGAAGTCAACCATGACTACTAACTTCACTTATGGCGCAAGTGATGTTAATCTAGGCCGGTGACTTCATTTAGCGCAGTCACCTACGAGAACGTTCGTTGGGAACCGCAGGGGGTGCGGTACGCGAGCGCTGCGCTGCCGAAGTCCGGCACCTACCACCCCGCCGTGCCGGCCAGCATTGCCGACGTGGTCCTGGACTTGCCAGCGTCCGTGTTGGCAGAAGCCGAATCCGCCAGCCGCGAGATCACGCGTTTCGACGCCGAACTCGGAGGCGAGATCGCACCATTTGCCGCCGTATTGCTGCGGTCGGAGTCCGCCGCCAGCTCGCAGATCGAGAACCTGACCGCGTCGTCGCGAGCTATCGCCGAGGCCGAGCTGCCCGGCGGCAAGGCCAAGCGCAATGCCGAGATGATCGTCGCCAACACCGCTGCGATGCAAGCAGCGATCGGCCTGTCCGACGCTATCGACGCTAACGCCATATTGGTGATGCACCGCTCATTGATGACCAACGAGCCGCGCCATACACCTGGCGAATTCCGTACCGAGCCGGTGTGGATCGGCGGTGGCTCCACTCCCATCGGCGCGACATTTGTCGGCCCGCGCCACGAGCTGGTCCCTGGCGCCATCGACGACCTGATCACCTTCGCGCAGCGCGCCGACATTCCCGCGCTGCCGCAGATCGCAGTGGCCCACGCACAGTTCGAAACCATTCATCCCTTCACCGATGGCAACGGACGCACCGGCCGCGCACTGGTGCAGGCCATGCTGCGCAACAAAGGATTGATCCGCCAGGTGACGGTGCCGGTCTCGGCCGGGCTGCTGGCCGACACGGACTCGTATTTCGCCGCGCTCACCGCCTACCGCGCCGGCGACGCCGCACCGATCATTCAGCGCTTCTCACGCGCCAGCGTCCTCGCGATCGCGAATGGGCGTCAATTGGTCGCCGACATTCGCGGCATCCGCGAGAGCTGGGACGACGTGATCGCCGCGCGATCCGACTCCGCTGTATGGAAAGTCGCCGATTTGTTGACCCGCCGACCGGTCGTCAACGCTGCGCTACTCGCACGGGAGCTCGGCATCGAATCCACCAACGCTCACCGCTACCTCAACCCGCTTACCAAGGCAGGCATCCTCATCGAGACGACCAGCGGCCCCCGCAACCGAGTGTGGCGTTCGCCTGAAGTGCTCGCCGCGCTCGACGCATTCGCCGATCGGGCCGGGCGGCGAGGCTGACGCTCCCTGCGGGTTGTTGCCTTGCGCAACACCGCTTTCGAGCGGCCCCCGGTGGACTTGAGAACAACGAATGCGCCTCTTTTGAATACGGAGACAAGAACCCGGGCGATCCTTCACCGGAATGCGCGAGATTGGAGCAATAAACCTCACTGCCACCACGCACCGGCTACTCTGTGTGCCTGGCGATGAGGAGGCTAGGTTGATCGGGCGCGAAGCTCAGGTGCCGACCTGATGTTGTCGCTTTTCATCGCCGTAGTCGGCCTTGTCTTCCTCGCCTTCGGGCCGACCCGCCACACCGGCATGGTCTTCGTGCTCACCCTGCTCGCCACCTTCGGGATCACCGCGTTCGACATGAGCACCCACCAGCCCACCAGCACCGACATCACCGGTTTCGCGCTGGCACTCATGCTCGGCGGCCCCGCCCTGCTCGTCCGAAGCGAGCGAGGAATGAAGGGCTGACGAAGTAGCCCCGGCGTTTGTGGGCTCAAGCGGTCATTTGTCGGTGGTGTCGCCTCGCGAGTCAGTGCGTCGCTGGGCACGCCGAGTGGACTTCATCGCGGCCAGACTGCAGGAGTTAATCGGTGTGGGGTAATTGACAGGCACGTTACTGGCGAGAGCCCGGGAACACCGGGGAAAGGATCGCACTGGATGCTCGTCGTGATCGAGGAACCCAAATTTGCGGCGTACCAAGGCCACATTGGCGAGACACCGCTGATCGAACACGGCTCTTTGACCCTGTCGTTCGACACCAGGGAGGGTGAGCACGGCACGTTGCAGCTCAGCGCAGCCGAGTGCCGCGTGATACTTCCACACATACAGCGCCTGATCACCTCGACCTGACTTGGAAGGGCAAGCCCCTTGCCCGGCTTGACCATCAGGCCACATCGACCGCTCAGTCCCGCGTGAGAACGAACGCCTCGATGTGGCGGTCGCCGGCCCGCACTTCGTACTTGCGCCAGCCGGGATACATCTTGAGCCCTTTCGCCCAGATCTCGTCGCGCTCGGCCGGCGTGGCGAGCCGGGCGGTGGCCTGCCAGGTGTCGCGCCCGATCGACACCGTGGCCGACGGGTTGGCCTTGAGGTTGTAGTACCAGGCCGGGTGCTTTTCGCCGCCCCAGTTGGACGCGATGAGGCCCACGCCATCGGGGTGCGGGATTCCGTACAACGCGACGGTGCGGGGTTGACCCGACTTGGCGCCGGTGGTGGTGAGAATGACGGCGGGAACCCCGGTCACGATTTCGGCGAAGCTACTTCGGCCGCCGGTGATCTTGGTGACGAGTCGGTCCAGGTGGTGTGCGGCCGGGCGCATGAACGCCGCCCCCACCTTCGTGGCGGCGAAGGTGCGCATCACTCGATGGAACGGGTTGGTGGCGTCGAAGGACCGGTCGGACATGGTGTCATTCTTGCCGCAATTGCATCGCCGGCTCTAGTGGGTGCCAATGATTAGCACCCTTGCCGCGGGCGGCCTGCCGTTGGATGATCGCGAGATCGCCCTTCTCTGAGGAGGTCTGGATGAACATGGCGCTGTGGATCGTCGCGATCGTTCTGGCGGTCACATTCGTCGGCAGCGGGCTGTTGAAACTCGTTCGCACCAAGGACCAGTTGGTGGGCTCGGGCTTCGGTTGGGCGGAGGATTACAGCCCGACGACGATCCGGCTCATCGGGGTCGCCGAGATCCTCGGCGCGATCGGGCTGATCGTGCCGGCCGTGGTGCACGTCGCGCCAATCCTGGTGCCGCTGGCCGCAGTTGGGCTCGCGGCGGTGATGGTCGGCGCTTCTGTGGTGCACGCCCGGCGCAAGGAGACACCGTTCGTCGCGATGAACGCGGTGCTGCTGGCGCTCGCCGTCTTCGTCGCGTGGGGCCGCTTCGGGCCCTACCCGCTCACGTAGTCACGCCGGGCTTGGTGGCGTCGACCTGATCCTGGTTGTACTCGATGGCGGGCGGCGAGTCGCCGTAGACGTCGAGGGTGTGGATGAAGCGGTGCACCCCCATCACCCCGGCGCAGGTGAACCCCAGCTCGATGATCTGCGCGGCGGTGAAGTGCTCCCCCAGCCGCTTGTAGAACTCGTCGTCCATGGCGTGATGGTCGGCCGACAGCAAATCGAGGAACTCGACGGCCATCTGTTCCTGCGGGGTGAGGTCGCCGTGGCCCGGGGCGAGCAGGCAGGCGACGTCCTCGTCGGTGATCGAGTCGTGCTTGCGCGACTGGCTGCACGGCTCGCATTCGCCGAGCTGGGCGCTGCGGATGCGCAGCAACTCGAGGATCCGGCCGCCGAGCAGGCTGCCGGCGCCCAGCTGGTGTCTGGCCATGTTGATCTGTTCGAGCTGTGCGCTGCGATACGCGAATATCTGCAGCGGCACCGGGGTGGCGTAGAGCCCGGCGGCGACGCCGGCCTCCACGATCTCGCGGGAGCGCGAGCTCAGCTCTTCCATTGGGATTGGCGCAATACGCGGCATGAATCAGGCTAACTTTCTTGTGCGAGGCCGAAAAGCCCCGATGGTTGGGAGAACTCGATGTCCAGACTTGCCGACAAGGTCGCGATAGTCACCGGGGGCGCCGGGGGAATCGGCGCGGCGACGGCGCGGGAATTGGCCCGCGAGGGCGCCGCCGTCGCCGTCGTCGACGTCGACGAGGCGAAGGCCGCCGGGGTCGCCGACGAGATCCGGCGCACGGGGGGCCGGGCGATCGCGCTCGGCGGCGATCTCGCGCGGGAGGCCACGGCGCGAGCCGTGGTGGAAGCGACGGCCGGAGAGTTCGGGCGCGTCGACGTCCTGCACAACAACGCGGCGCTGACCGCCAGCGACTTCCTGTCGCGGGACACCACGGTCGCCGAAATGCCGCTGGACGTGTGGCAGCGATCCCTGGAGGTCAACCTCGGCAGTCAGCTGCTGATGTGTAAGTACGCGGTCCCCGAAATGCGAAGGGGCGGGGGCGGTTCCATCGTCAACATGTCGTCGGGGGCCGCGCTCAAAGGCGACCGCACCCGCCTGGCCTACGGCGTCTCGAAGGCCGGGGTGCACACGCTGACGATGTACGTCGCGACCAGCGAGGGCAAGGCGGGCGTGCGGGCCAACACGATCGTCCCCGGTTTGATCCTCACCGACGCCGTGCGCGCGCACCTGTCCGAGGAGATCATCGGCCGCCTGGGTCGGGCCACGTTGACGCCGTATCTCGGGGAACCGCAGGACGTCGCCGACCTCGTCGCCTTCCTGGCCTCGGACGCGTCGCGCTACATCACCGGGCAGATGATCGCGATCGACGGCGGGATGTCGGCTCATGTCGGCCTCGACACCTAGTTGCTCGTCGGACCGAGCGCGTACGCGCCGGTCTCCGGATGGTGATACCAGCCGCTGGCGGCGTGGGTGCCGCCGTCGACGTGGATTGTCTGACCAGTGATGTAGCTGGACATCTCGGACGCGAGAAATACTGCCGCGCCGGCCATTTCGTCGACGTGACCGGCCCGGCCCATCGGCACCGTGAGGCCGAATCGCTGCTCGGAGCCGGGCGGCGCGATCGCCCTGATGCCTTCGGTCAGGGTGATGTCGGGCGCCAGCGCGTTCACCCGGATGCCGTGCGGGGCTAGCTCGAGCGCGGCGGTCTTGGTGTAGTTGATGACGCCGGCCTTGGCCGCCGCGTAGGTCGCGTAGCCGGGTGCGGCGCGCACGCCCTCGATCGAGGTGACGCTGATGATGCTGCCGGGCATCTTCTGCTCGACGAGGACGCGCGCCACCCGCTGCGTGCACAGGTACACATGGCGCAGGTTCGACTTGTACAGCGCGTCCCAACCGTTCTCGCTGGTGTCAAGGATGCCCGACCAGAAAACCCCGCCGGCGTTGTTGACCAGAATCGACACCGTCCCCAGCTCGGCGGAGGTCTGCGCCAGCGCGGCGTCCACCTCGGCGCTGTCGCGCACGTCGACGGTGAGGCCCAGCGCGCCGATCTCCTCGGCGGCCGAGGCGCACGTGTCGGGGTGGCGTTCCCAGATCGCGACGCGCGCACCGAAGGCCTTCAGTCCCGCCGCGATGCCGCGGCCGATGCCCGCGCCGCCGCCGGTGACGACCGCGACGCGGTCGGTCAGAAGAACGCTGGAGGGATCGAGTGCCATGACGATGACTATAGAATATCCGCACGTCAAGGTTTACGGTCTGTACTGAATATGTTCGATGTGTAATGCACGGGAGGGTCGCCATGGCCAGCACGATCTTCGTCACCGGCGCGACCGGGCAGACCGGCGGCAACGTCGCCCAGCAGCTGATCGAGCGCGGCGACCACGTTCGCGCGCTGGTGCGCGATCCCGACGACGCCGCGGCGCTGACCGCGATCGGCGTCGAGCTGGTCAAGGGCGACATCACCGACGCCGACGACGTGCTGGCCGCGGCGAAGGGCGCCGAGGCGGCCATTCACTGCGCCGCGCTGCTGGGCGGCGCGAGCCAGGACCTCGACGACTTCAAGGCCGTCAACACGGTCGGCACCACGAACGTCCTGGACGCGGCCAAGGCCCACGGCATGCGCCGGGTGGTCGCGCTGAGCACCGCCACCTTCCTCGACCTGAGCACCGGTGTCGATTTCGAAGAGGCGCCCGTGCTGCGCAATCCGCCGGGCGACCCCTACACCGTCACCAAGCTCGCCGCGTTTCTCGAAGCGCACCGGCGCGCGGGCGCGGGCGACGACGTGCTGACGTGCCACCCGGGCGCGATCTTCGGTCCCGGCCTGGTCGTCGCGCGCGCGCTGCACCGCACCAGCTTCAACCGGGTGCTGCTGGCCGGCATGCGCGGAAAGATCAAGCGCTATCTGGCTTTTCCCGTGACCTGGGTGGCGGGGGCGGACGTCGCGAAGGGGTCGATCGCCGCGCTGGACAAGGGCGTGGCCGGCGAGCGCTACCTGCTGGTCGGCCGCCCCGAGGACACCTTCAGCACCGCCGGCGGCATCAACCGCGCCTGCGAGATCGCCGGAATCGACCACCGCGTCGAGGATCTCGACTACCGCAGCGACCCCGAGGCGCTGACCGCCGAATTCGGGCCCACCCTGATGGCGATCGCGAAGGCCGCGGCCAAGAGCGAGCGCAAGCCCAGGGCGACCGACAACCTGACCACCCGGCGGCTCGGCTATGCGCCGATGTCCTTCGATGACGGCCTACGGCTGCTGATCTCATGGCTGCGCGAGCTCGGCAAGCTGTAGGGGCCGCCGCGGTGGATCTGTCCGACCGGATCCTCGACGCGGCCCAGCGGCTGGTGTTCCGGACGGGCGCCCGGAAGCTGTCCCTCTCGGATGTGGCGACCCTGGCCGGGGTTTCGCGACCGACCATCTACCGCTATTTCGCGTCCAAGGAAGAGCTCATCGACGCGCTGGGAAAGCGGGAACGCCGCCGCTTCGCCGCCGCGATGGACGACGCGATGTCCGGGGTCGCCGGCGTCGCCCGGCTGGAGGCGGCCGTCGACGTCGTCGCGACCTTCGTCGAGGCGCAACCGCCCGGGCGGCTGCTCGACCTGGAGCCTTCGTTTGCCCACGACCAGATGGCCCAGGCGCTGCCGATGCTCGCCGAGGGGCTGGTGGCGGTCTTGCAGCGCTGCGCCCGCGAGGGCGCCTTCGCCACGGCGGTGGACCCCCGCGCGCTTGCCGGCGCTATCGCGCGGACGGCGTTGAGCCACTACATATTTCCCGACGCCGACCCTGCCGCAGCGCGGCGCGAGATCCGCGCCGCTGCCGGCCTTTCCGGTGGGAGATATCAGCCCAGCTGAAACTTAGTGGCGCCGAACGGTTCCGACGTGCCGAGCGCGACCACCGTCGCCGCCTTCACGCGGTAGACGTGCCACGGCGGCGGACCGGCCGACTGGGCGCTGAACTGGGCAGTGAGCGCGTCGCCGGCCACCTGGCAAGGCCATCCGCCGTCGACGAAAGCTGCTGCGACGGAAGCCAGTTCGCCCTCGGCGGTGACCCGCTCGGCGACGCCCTCGACGACGAGGTCGAACGGCTCGGTAGCGACGCTGAGTACGCATCGACCATCGCGAGCGAGGTTGCGGGACTTCCGCGTCGCGAGCCCCGAGGTGAAATACCAGCTGCCGGCGCGACGAACTACCCCGACGGCCGTGACGTGCGGGCTGCCGTCGGGATTGATGGTGCTCAGCCAGACGGTGTGGCGCTGCGGGCCGCCGGTGCCCGGCGCCTGCGGCAGCTCACCGTCCAGCGTGGCCCGGACGCGGTCCCATTCGATCGGCGGTGCGCCGTACCCGTCGAGATTTCGGTCTGTGATCGTCATATAGGTACTGACCGACGCGCGACCCGGAAGTCATCGCTCGCGCAAAAGGAACAGGCCGTAAGCGGCGATCGACTGCGCGTCGACGATCACCCCGGTGCGCATCATCTCCTCGACGTCCGCGCGTGAGAACCATTCGCTGTGCATGTCCTGTTCCTCGTGCTCGCGGTCCGCTTCGCCCTCGACGATGCCGGTGGCCAGGAACGCCCACCCGCGCTGACTCGTCATGCCGGCGGCGACATCGAGCAGGCCCAGCGCCTCGATGGACGTCGCGCGCAGCCCGGTCTCCTCGCGCAGCTCGCGCTCGGCCAGCTCTTGCGGGTCGACCTCCGCGTGATCGGGGGCGCTGCCCTGCGGGAACTCCCAGCGCCGCGCGCCGAGGGGATAGCGGTACTGCTCGACCAGCCGGAAGCGGTTGCCGTCGTAGGGCATCACGAGCGCGTAGGTCGGTTTGTCGATCACGGAGTAGATGCCGGCGCTGCCGTCGGGGCGGCGGATCTGGTCCTCCCGCACCACCAGCCATCGGTTCCGATAGATCTCGCGGGACGCGACGCATTCGATGAAGGGCACGTCGCCCAGTATCACCGGTGCGGTAGCGTCCGGAGCCATGCCATCCCCCGAAGCCATCACCGAGACCGTCAAGAGCTACCTCGCGCTCGTCGCCGCCGCCAAGACCGACGACATCGTGGCGCTTTACGCCGAGGACGCGACCCTCGAGGACCCGATCGGCGCGGACATCCGCCGCGGCCACGACGCGATCCGCGAGTTCTATGCCGGATTCCAGGACGCCAAGAAGGACACGGAACTCCTCGAGATCCGGGTCGGTGGCAGCGAAGCCGCGTTCTTGTGGAACCTCACGCTCGACGGTGGCGACACCCGAAGCCGGCTCTCCCCCATCTCGACGATGTCGTTCGACGAGGACGCGAGGATCACGTCGATGCGGGCGTTCTGGTCACCCTCGGACTTCAAAGTCCTGTAGCGCCTCCGCGGCGCGCTTGATGCGCCGCAGCGTCTCCTCGATGCCGCGGTTGACCTGACGTCCGCGCGGGACCAGGGCCTCGGCAAGCCTGTTGGCGACCGAGCACCACAGGAATTCGAACGACTCGGTGAGCAGTGTGCCGGACGCCGACGGCTGCAACGTGTAGCGCCAACGGGTTTCCTCGCGACCCGCGGCGTCGTTGAGGGTGGCGAAGCCGAATTCGCGGCCCCGCTCGGCGCTCTCGATCACTGCCGTCCGGGCCCAGCGCAGGCGTCCGAGCCGGTTGTGCCCGCGGAACCGGACGCCCGGGGCGGCCGCGGTCGCGCCGTCCAGCCACTCGCAGCGGTAGCACTCCGGGCTCCACTCGCCCATTCGCGCCACGTCGGCAATCAGGTCGTAGACGACCTCGGGCGGTGCGGCGATGTCGATGCTGCTGTGGCCGCGCCTCGCCGTGGGCATCGCCCGAGTATGGCAGTGGGCTCGTGCGATGCCGCCGCGACCGCGATAATGCAGCGATGACCCCTGACGATAGGGAGATCCGTCGCTCCGGCATGCGTAGCCACATCATCGTCAGCGGCGAGGACGCGCTGGCGACGACGATCGTCGAGGAGCTCAACAACGCCGGCGTGCACATCGTCAAGCTCACCAGCCCGACCGAGCTCGCCACCGCCGGGATCGCCCGCGCCCGCGCCGTGATCTGCGCCGGGGACGACGACGCGATAAACCTCGAAATCGCCCTGCTGGCAAGGAAAGCCAATCCCGACGTGCGGGTGGTGGCGCGGCTGGCCAACGATGTGCTGCGGACGGCGATGGCCGCCGACAAGCGCCCCGGCGCGATTCTGGACGTCGCGGACCTCGCGGCGCCGTCGGTCGTCGAGGCCTGCCTGGCGCACACCGTGCACCCGTTCGAGGCGGCGGGCATCAAGTTCGTCGTCTCGGGCTCCGAGGCGCCGCGCGACGCGACACTGCGCGAGATCTACGGCGACCTGGCGCCCGTCGCGGTCATCCACGGCGAGCACTGCGCCATCCCGGGCGCGGTGGAGCCGTGTCCGGGCCGGGATCTGCAGGTGCACGCCGGCGACTGGACCGCGATGATCGGCACCGCCGACGAGCTGGCCGCCCGCGGCATCAAGGTCCCGAAACCCACCGCGAGGCGGTCACGCCAAGCGTGGCTGCGCCGACTGGTCGACGCCGCGCGCGGCCTGCGTGACGACGTCAACCCGATGCTGCCGCGCGCCCTGTTCGCCGTGGCGCTGCTGCTGATCGGGTCGACGGTCGTGCTGCGCTTCAGCTACCAGCCGCACGCGAAGATGACGTGGCTCGACGCGTTGTACTTCAGCACCGAGACGATCGCGACCGTCGGTTACGGCGACTTCAGCTTCCTCCAGCAGCCCACCTGGCTGCGACTGTTCAGCATCATGCTGATGCTCGCCGGCGTGACGACCACGGCGCTGCTCGTCGCGTTCATGGCGGACCTGCTGTTATCGCGGCGTTTCGCCCATTCGGCCGGACGCCGCCGGGCCCGCCATCTGCACAATCACGTCATCGTCGTCGGGCTGGGCTCGTTCGGCAGCCGCGTCGTCGCCGACCTGGCCGGCGCCGGGTACGAGGTGGCGGTCATCGAGCGCGACGACAACAACCGGTTCCTGTCGGCGGCGGAGGACCTGGACGTGCCGGTGATCTTCGGGGACGCGACGCTGCGCCAGACCCTGGCGGCGGCCCGCGTCGACCGGGCCCGCGCGGTGGCGTTGTTGACGCAGGACGACATGACCAACATCGAGACCGGGATCGTGCTGCGCGAGATGCTGGGACCCCGGGTCATGCCGGAGGTGGTCCGGACCGACGTCCCGATCGTGCTGCGCATCTACGACCGCGCGCTGGGCGCCGCGGTGGCGCAGCGGTTCGGCTTCGAGAACGTTCGCTCGACCGTCGATCTGGCCGCGCCGTGGTTCATCGGCGCCGCGATGGGCCTGCAGGTGCTGGGGACGTTCTGGGTGGGGCAGCGCTCCTTCATGGTCGGCGCCATGCACGTGGCGGCCGGCAGCGAACTCGACGGGCTGAAGATGTTCGAGCTGTCCACCCAGACCCGGGTCATCGCGATCACCCGCCAGGACACGCCCGTCGAACTGCACCCGCGCCGCGACGCCTGGCTGCGCGGCGGCGACACCGTCTACCTCGTCGGCCCGTATCGCGAGCTGCTGGCGACGCTGCGCAAGGGCCAGCCGCCGCAGGAGCCGGCCGCGGACGACGAACGGGCGTCGGCCTAAAGCTTCGCGGCGACGTCGGCCGCGCGGCGCAGCTGGTCGAGGTCGGAACTCGTCGGGATGAGCTGCACCTCGTCGGCGCCGATTCCCTCGAACTTGCGCAGCACCGCCAGCAGCTCGTCCTCGCTGCCGGCCCAGCCGGTCATGGGCGCCATCGCGTCGACGTATTCGGCCGGAATCCAGTTCATGTAGTGCAGCAGGTGGCGATGGACCTGGGCGCGGGCCTGCCCGGGTGGGCCGAACGCGAACCAGAACGACGTCACCAGGTGCGGTTTGGGCCGGCCGGCGCTGCTCCACGCCTCCCGCGCCACGTCGAACAGCTCGTTCTGCTTGGCGACGTCGAGGTCCAGCGTGGTGCCGGCCAGCCCGTCGGCCCAGGCCGCGGCGCTGCGGACGGTCTTCGGCCCGATGCTGCCGACGAACAGCGGCGGACCGCCGGGCTGCACCGGGGCCGGCCCGACCGGCAGCACCGACTCGGTGATCTTCTCGCCGGCCCACACCCGCTTCATCACCGCCACCCGGTCGGCCATGCCGCGCATAGTCTGCGACGCCGGGTCGGCGCCCACGGCGTGATAGTCCTCGTGCCGGCCGCCCACGCCGATGCCCACCGTCAGCCGGCCGCCGCTCAGCACGTCGCCGGTGGCCAGGCCCTTCGCCAACATGACGGGATCGTGCAGCTGCGGCACGATCACCGTGGTCATCAGCCGCACCCGGGTGGTCCACGCGGCCAGCGCGCCGAGCAGCGTCAGGTTGTCCGGGTTTTCGAACGCGATGCGCTCGCCCCAGCACAGCGACGAGAACGGGCCCTCGTCGATGGCGCGGGCCCAGTTTTCGAGCACCGCCGCGTCAAGGTCGGGTTCCATCACCGGCATGGTCATCGCTATCTGCACAGACGCGATTCTGGCAGCATGAGACAGATGGGTTTCACCAGTACCTCCATCGCGCATGTCCGGCTGACCGTGACCGACATCGAGCGGTCGCGGCGGTTCTACGAGAGCGTGTTCGGCTGGCCCGTCTTGCTCGAGGTTCCCGAGAACGCCGACGAGGCCACCCGCAACCAGTTCGCCTTCCTGTTCGGCGGCGTCATCTACGACCTGGGCGGCACGCTGCTCGGCCTGCGGCCGGTCGCCACGGACCGCTTCAACGAGGATCGCTGCGGCCTCGACCACATCGCGTTCCGGCTCGGCAGCAGGGCCGAATTAGACGCCGCGGCAACGCATCTCGACGAGGTCGGCGTGCCGCACGAGCCCGTCAAAGACATTGGCCCGTCGTACATTCTGGAGTTCCGCGACCCGGACAACATCGCGCTGGAACTGACGGCGCCCAAGTAGGGGCGGCGCGGCGCCGCGCGAAGGTGCGCAAAATGTCAGCCCGCACGGCGTGTCGCCGTACAGACACGCGCGCTCGCGAGAAGCGGATGATTGAGATATGCCCATCAGTTTCAACCACACCATCGTCGCGGCCCGCGACAAGCGGGCGTCCGCGGAATTCCTCGCCGAACTGTTCGGCCTGCCCAGCCCCAAGCCGTTCGGCCCCTTCATGATCGTCGAGCTCGAGCACGGCGCCAGCCTCGATTACGCCGACGCCCCCCAGGGGGAGGAAGTGCGGCGCCAGCACTACGCGTTTCTCGTCTCCGAGGACGACTTCGACGCGATCTACGGCAAGATCTCCTCGCGCGGCCTGGAACATTGGGCCGACCCGCGCCAGCAGCGGCCGGGCGAGATCAACCAGCGGGACGGCGGGCGCGGCGTCTACTTCCTCGATCCCTCCGGTCACGCGATGGAGATCCTGACCCGCCCCTACGGCTCGGGCGGCTAATCGCCGCGCGGCGAACCGTGCCGCGTGTGTTCCTGGTCCCGGTAGTCGTCGGCCATTTGTGCGACGTGCTTGGGCAGGGTGCCGGCGGCGACGTCGGCGACGCTCGTTTCTTCCAGCACCGAGCGCATGCTGGCCCGCAGCGCCCGCCACACGTCGGCCAGCGGCGCGGTCGGCCCGGAATAGGGCAGATCGCCGAGCCCGATGTCGCGGACGCTGGCCAGCGGCCCGTCGATGCAGCGCAGCACGTCGGCGATGCTGATCTCGTTTCCGGGCCGGGCCAATTCGTAGCCGCCCTCGCGGCCGCGGTGGCTGCGCACCAAACGATCGGTGCGCAGGTTGGTGAGGATGTCGACGAGAAACTGCGGCGGTATGCCCTGGGCTTGGGCCAATTCGTCGGTCGTCACCAGCGTGCCGCCGTCGACCGTGGCGAGCTGGACCATCGCGCGCACCGCGTACTCCGCCTTGGCCGACATCCGCATGGTGAGGATTGTGCCACTGGCCGGTGGGCTGGTTACGGGCGCAACTCCAGCAGGTCGATGACCCTCTGCGCGTGCTCCTCGACGTCGCGGTCCGGCGTCAGCCGCAGGTCGGGATTCTCCGGTTGCTGATACGGGCTGTCGATGCCGGTGAAGTTCTCGATCTCACCGGCGCGCACTTTCGCGTACAGCCCCTTGGGATCACGCTTCTCGCACTCGTCGAGCGGGGTATCGCAGAACACCTCGAAGAACTCCAGGCCGGCGTCGGCGTGGACCCTGCGGGCCAGTTCGCGGTGCTCGGCCAGCGGGCTGATCGCCGGCACCAGCACGACCTGGCCGCTGTCGGCCAGCAGCGCGGCCACGTGCGCCAGCCGGCGCAGGTTCTCGGCGCGGTCGGCCATCGAGAAGCCCAGGTCCGCGTTCAGGCCGTGGCGCAGGTTGTCGCCGTCCAAAACGTAAGCGGGAATACCGCTTTCGAGCAGCGTCCGCTCGACCTCCATCGCCACCGAGGACTTCCCGGAGCCCGACAGGCCGGTGAACCACACCGTCTTGCCGCGGGTCCGGGCGCCCTCGCCGACGAGCGACTTGTGCCGCACGGTGTTGGGGCTGGAAGTCTGCACCGACACGTCGCGCAACACCATGCCCGCCGCCACCGTGCCGTTGGTGTTCGGGTCGATGAGGATGAACGAGCCGGTGCTGGAGTTGCGGGTGTACTCGTCGAGCAGCAGCGGAACCTGGGTGCGCAGCGAGATGCGGCCAAGTTCGTTGAGCTGCAACGCCGCTGCGCCCTTGTCGCGGTGCAGGGTGTTGACGTCGAGCCGGTACTCCAGCGCGGTCACCCGCGCGCGGGTGGTCCGGGTGGTGTGCTTGATGAGGTAGTCGCGGCCCGGCTCCAGCGCCGCGTTGTCGGCCATCCAGCACACGGTCGCGTCGAAATCCTGCGTGACCCTGGGCTGGTTGTGGGTGCGCGCGATCATATCGCCGCGCGAGATGTCGATGTCGTCGGCCAGGCTCACCGAGACGGCCATCGGCGGAAACGCTTCCTCCACAGGGCCTCCTGCGCCCTCGATCGCGGTGATCCGGGTGGTCTTGCCGATCGGCAGCACCACCACCTCGTCGCCGGGGCGCATCACCCCACTGGCCACCGTGCCGGCGTAGCTGCGGTGGTCGCGATGCTCGTGGGTCTGCGGGCGGATGACGTACTGCACCGGGAAACGCACGTCGACCAGGTTGCGGTCACCGGCGATGTAGACCTCTTCGAGGTGCGACAGCAGCGCCGGGCCCTCGTACCACGGCGAGTTGTCCCCCTTGGTCACCACGTTGTCGCCGTTGAGCGCGGAGATCGGGATGGTGGCCACGTCCTGCACGTCGAGCCGGGCCGCGAAGGCGTGGAACTCGTCGCGGATCCACTCGAATCTCTCTCTGTCCCAGTCGATCAGGTCCATCTTGTTGACCGCCAGCACGATGTGCTGGATGCCGAGCAACGACGCCAGGAAGGCGTGCCGGCGGGACTGCTCCAGCAGGCCGTGGCGGGCGTCGACGAGCACGATCACCAGCTGAGCGGTCGACGCGCCGGTCACCATGTTGCGGGTGTACTGGATGTGCCCCGGGGTGTCCGCGATGATGAATTTCCGCTTGGGAGTGGCGAAGTAGCGGTACGCGACGTCGATGGTGATGCCCTGCTCCCGCTCGGCCCGCAGGCCGTCGGTGACCAGCGCCAGGTCGGTGTAGTCGTGGCCGCGCTCCTCCGACGCCCGCTCCACCGACGCCCATTGGTCTTCCATCACGGCCTTGGAGTCATACAGCAGGCGCCCGATCAGGGTGGACTTGCCGTCGTCGACGGAGCCGGCGGTTGCGAGCCTCAATAACGTTGTCATCAGAAGTAACCCTGCCGTTTGCGGTCTTCCATTCCAGCTTCCGAGATGCGGTCGTCGGCGCGGGTCGCGCCGCGCTCGGTCAACCGTGCCACCGCCGTCTCGGCGATGACCTCGCTCACGGTGGCGGCCTCCGACTCCACACACCCGGTGCACGTGACGTCGCCCACCGTGCGGAACCGCACCGTGGCCTCGAACACCGGCTCGTCGGGACGCGGCTGCATGTGCCGGTCCACCGCCAGCAGCATGCCGTCGCGCTGAAACACCTTGCGCCGGTGCGCGAAATAGATCGACGGCAGCTTGATCTTCTCGGCGCCGATGTAGGACCAGATGTCGAACTCGGTCCAGTTGGACAGCGGGAAGACGCGGATGTGCTCGCCCTTGTGGTGCCGGCCGTTGTAGAGGTTCCACAGCTCGGGCCGCTGGGCCTTGGGGTCCCACTGCCCGAACTCGTCGCGGAAGCTGAACACCCGCTCCTTGGCGCGCGCCTTCTCCTCGTCGCGGCGCGCGCCGCCGAACGCGGCGTCGAACTTGTTCTCCCGGATGGCGCGCAGCAGCGTCACGGTCTGGATCGGGTTGCGCGACGGGATCGTCTCGACGACCCGGCCGGCGTCGATGTCCTCCTGCACCGACGCCACCACCAGCCGCACCCCCGACTCGGCCACCAACTCGTCGCGGGCGGCGATCACCTCGTCGAAGTTGTGTCCGGTGTCGACGTGCATGACCGGGAACGGCAGCCGCCCGGGCTTAAACGCCTTGAGCGCCAGGTGCAGCATGACGATCGAGTCCTTGCCGCCCGAGAACAACAGCACCGGGCGCTCGAACTCGGCGGCCACCTCCCGGATGATGTGGATCGCCTCGGCCTCGAGCGAGCGCAGATGACTCAACTCGTACTGGCCGGCGGCGGGGGCCGCGTTGACAGCGCTGGTCATAGTTGCATTCCCTGTAAACTTGATCGAATTGACCATCTTTATGGTCATTGTCCTATATAGAACCAGCCGGTCCCGCGGGTGTCAATGACCTGTCGGGTATTTGCGGGCGCTCGCCGGTGCGAAAGCATGGACGCATGGCAACTGAAACGCAGAGCGGCCGCGATGTCATCTCGCAATTCCTCCCCCAATCGCCTTTCGTCGCGAAGCTGGGGATCGTCGCCGATCAGCTCGGCGACGACGGGGTGCGGCTGCGGCTGCCGTGGGATCCCTCCAACGTCACGGTCGGCGACATGGTGCACGGCGGCGCCATCGCCACCCTCGCCGACCTGACCGTCATGGCGGCGGCGTGGTGCGGCGCGGACGCTCCCCCGTCGCTGCGGGGCGTCACGGTGTCGATGGCGCTGGATTTCATGGCGCCGGCCCGGGCGTGCGATCTGATCGGGGTGGGCCGGGTGCTGCGGCGCGGCCGGTCGCTGGTCAACTGCGAGGCCGAGATCGTCGACCCGGCCGGCACGCTGGTCGCCAAGGCGCTGGCCACGTACAAGGTGGGCTAGTTATTGCGGCGAGCAGACGCAGAATCGCATCAGATCGCGGCTTTCCGTGCGATTCTGCGTCTGCTCGCGCGGGGAAGGCGAGGGCGCTAGAGGGTGACTTCCTGGAGCTTGCCGGTGGCGACGTCGAAGACGAAGCCGCGCAGCGAGACCTGCTTGGTCACGAACGGGCTGTTCTCGATGCGGCGCAGCGACTGCCGGACGTCCTCGGCGGCGTCGGGGAACGCCTCGGCCGCCCACGGCGGCTTGACCCCGGTCTCGTCCTGGATGCCGCGCTTGAAGTCGTCGTCGGTGAAGGTGAGCATGCCGCAGTCGCTGTGGTGGATCAGGATGATCTCCCGCGTCCCCAGCAGCCGCTGGCTGATGGCCAGCGAGCGGATGACGTCGTCGGTGACGACGCCGCCCGCGTTGCGGATGACGTGGGCCTCGCCCTCGTTGAGGCCGAGCAGGCGATAGACGTCGAGCCGCGCGTCCATGCACGCCACGACCGCGACGTGTTTGCTCGGCGGCATCGGCAGCGGGCCCTTGAAGCTGCTCGCGTACTGCGCGTTGTTGGCCAGGTAGTCGTCGGTAACCGTCACGCAAGCCTCCTCTGGGTGTGGCGGCCTGAAGGTAGCAGCGGGCCACCCGTAATTCACGCATGAAAATCAGCCGGATCACAAGGCTCCGCTCGGCTGGTTAACCTGTCCCAATGCGGAACGGGCGGGCATGATCCGGTTTCTAGCGCGCCGGTTACTCAACTACATCGTGCTGCTGGCGCTGGCGTCGTTTCTGACCTACTGCCTGACCTCGGTGGCCTTCTCGCCGCTGGACAGCCTGTTGCAGCGCAACCCGCGCCCACCGCAGGCCGTCATCGACGCCAAGGCCCACGCGCTCGGCCTGGACAAGCCGATCCCGATCCGCTACGCGAACTGGGCCTCGCACGTCGCCCAGGGCGACTTCGGCACCACCATCACCGGTCAGCCCGTCGCCGCGACGCTGTGGCGCCGGGTCGGGGTCAGCCTGCGGCTGCTGGTGGTCGGCTCCCTGGTGGGCACGGTGCTGGGCATCGTCGCCGGGGCATGGGGCGCGATCCGGCAGTACCGGCTCAGCGACCGCGTCGTCACCCTGCTGGCGCTGCTCGTGCTGAGCACCCCGTCGTTCGTCATCGCAAACCTGTTGATCCTGGGTGCGCTGCGGACCAACTGGGCCGTCGGGATTCATCTGTTCGACTACACCGGTGAGACGTCTCCGGGCGTGGCCGGCGGGTTCTGGGCGCAGTCGCTCGACCGGTTGCGGCACCTGATCCTGCCCACGATGACCCTGGCGCTGATGGCCGCGGCGGGATACAGCCGCTATCAGCGCAACGCGATGCTCGACGTGCTCGGGCAGGACTTCATTCGCACCGCCCGCGCCAAGGGGCTGACCCGCCGGCGCGCGCTGTTCAAGCACGGGTTACGCACCGCGCTGATCCCGCTGGCCACGCTGTTCGCCTACGGGGTGGCCGGGCTGGTCACCGGCGCGGTGTTCGTCGAGAAGATCTTCGGCTGGCACGGCATGGGCGAGTGGCTGGTGCAAGGCATTTCGGCCCAGGACACCAACATCATCGCGGCGATCACGCTGTTCTCCGGCACGGTGGTGCTGCTGGCCGGCCTGCTGTCCGACGTGTTCTACGCGGCGCTCGATCCGAGGGTGCGGGTGTCATGACAGTTACTGCAGCCCAAGGGGTTTCGACCCCGGAAGGGTTCACGTCGCGCCGCACGCTGGTGCTGCGCCGGTTTGGCCGCAACCGGCTCGCGGTGGCGTCGCTGGCGCTGCTGGTGCTGCTGTTCGTCGGCTGCTACGCGCTGCCGTCGCTGCTCCCGTACTCGTATGACGACCTCGATTTCAACGCGCTGCTGCAGCCGCCCAACAACCGGCACTGGCTGGGCACCAACGCGATGGGCCAGGACCTGTTGGCGCAAATCCTGCGGGGCATGCAGAAGTCGATGCTGATCGGCGTCTGCGTGGCGTTCATCTCGACCGGCATCGCCGCGACGGTCGGATCGGTCGCCGGCTATTTCGGCGGGTGGCGGGACCGGGTGCTGATGTGGGTGGTCGACCTGCTGCTGGTGGTGCCCAGCTTCATCCTGATCGCGATCCTCACCCCGCGGGTCAAGAAGTCGTCGAGCGTCCTACTGTTGGTGCTGCTGCTGGCCGCCTTCGGGTGGATGATCAGCTCGCGCATGGTCCGCGGCATGACCATGAGCCTGCGCGAGCGCGAATTCATCCGCGCCGCAAGGTATATGGGGGTCTCCAGCCGCCGGATCATCGTCGGCCACGTGGTGCCCAACGTGGCGTCCATCCTGATCATCGACGCCGCGCTCAACGTCGCCTCGGCCATCCTGGCCGAAACCGGCCTGAGCTTCCTCGGTTTCGGGATCCAGCCGCCCGACGTGTCGCTGGGCACGCTGATCGCCAACGGCACCCAGTCCGCGACCACGTTCCCGTGGGTGTTCCTGTTCCCGGCCGGGGTGCTGGTGCTGATCCTGGTGTGCGCCAACGTGACCGGCGACGGGCTGCGCGACGCGCTCGACCCGGGCAGCGGGCTGGGGCGCCGATGAGCCCCCTGCTGGAGGTTGCCGACCTGGCCGTCACCTTCCCGAGTGACGGGCCGCCTGTGACCGCGGTGCGCGGCATCAGCTACCGCATCGAGCCCCGCGAAGTCGTGGCCATGGTCGGCGAATCGGGATCGGGCAAGTCCGTGTCGGCGATGGCGGTGGTGGGGCTGCTGCCCGAGTACGCGCGGGTGCGGGGTTCGGTCCGGTTGCAGGGCACCGAGCTGCTGGGGCTGGGCGACGACGCGATGTCACGGTTCCGCGGCAAGACGGTCGGCATGGTGTTCCAGGATCCGATGTCCGCGCTGACGCCTGTGTACACCGTCGGCGACCAGATCGCCGAGGCGATCGAGGTGCACCAGCCGCGCGTCGGCCGCAAGGCCGCCCGCCGGCGCGCGGTCGAACTGCTTGAGCTGGTTGGCATCTCGCAGCCCGAGCGGCGTGCCCGGGCGTTTCCGCACGAGCTGTCGGGCGGTGAACGGCAACGCGTCGTCATCGCGATCGCGATCGCCAACGACCCCGACCTGTTGATCTGCGACGAGCCCACCACCGCCCTGGACGTCACGGTGCAGGCGCAGATCCTCGAGGTGCTCAAGACCGCCCGCGACGTCACCGGCGCCGGCGTGCTCATCATCACCCACGACCTGGGCGTGGTCGCCGAGTTCGCCGACCGGGCGCTGGTGATGTACGCCGGGCGGGTGGTGGAGTCGGCCAGCGTGAGCGACCTCTACCGGGCCCGCCAGATGCCTTACACGGTGGGGCTGTTGGGGTCGGTGCCCCGGCTGGACGCCGCGCAGGGCACCCGGCTGGTGCCCATACCCGGCGCGCCGCCGTCGCTGGCCGGGCTCGATCCGGGGTGCCCCTTCACGCCGCGCTGCCCGCTGGCCATCGACGAATGCCGCGCCGCCGAACCGGAATTGATCGAGGTCGGCTTGGATCATCGGGCCGATCATCGGGCCGCCTGCATCCGCACCGATCAGGTTGGCGATCGCAGCGCCGCGGACATCTACGGGGTCAACACCTTCTCGCGTGTCGAGCCGACCGGTGACTCGAGGGTCGTGGTGCGGGTGCGCGATCTGGTCAAGACCTACCGGCTGACCAAGGGCGTGGTGTTCCGCCGCGCCGTCGGCGAGGTCCGTGCAGTCGACGGCATCAGCTTCGAGCTGCGGCAGGGCCGGACGCTGGGCATCGTCGGCGAGTCGGGCTCGGGCAAGTCGACCACGCTGCACGAAATCCTGGAACTGGTTGCGCCGCAATCCGGTTCGATCGAGGTGCTGGGCGACGACGTCGCCGCGTTGAGCCCGGCGAGGCGGCGGGAGCTGCGGCGCGACATCCAGGTCGTGTTCCAGGACCCGGTGGCGTCGCTGGATCCGCGGCTGCCCGTCTACGAGCTGCTGGCCGAACCGTTGCGCGCCAACGGCTTCGACAAGAACGCGACGTTCGCGCGGGTCGCCGAGCTGCTCGAGATCGTGGGCATGCGCCGCGCGGACGCGACCCGTTACCCCGCCGAGTTCTCCGGCGGCCAGAAGCAGCGCATCGGCATCGCGCGGGCGCTGGCGTTGCAGCCGAAGATCCTGGCGCTCGACGAGCCGGTGTCCGCCCTGGATGTCTCCATCCAGGCCGGGATCATCAATCTGCTGCTCGACCTGCAGGAGCAATTCGGGCTGTCGTATCTGTTTGTCTCCCACGACCTTTCGGTGGTCAAGCACCTGGCGCACGACGTGGCGGTGATGTACGCCGGCGCCATCGTGGAGCAGGGCGACAGCGAGCAGCTGTTCGCCAATCCGCAGCACGATTACACGCGCCGGCTGCTGGGCGCGGTCCCGCAACCGGATCCGGGGAAGCATGTCTAGGTTCTTTGGCGCCGAGTCTGCGCTCAGAGCGTCGTTTGGGGGTGTTTTCACGCGCTGGGCGCAGTCTCGGCCGTGGCTTTGTCTGATGATAATCGCCGGGTTGGTGCTCACCGGGTGCTCGCCGGCCATCGACCTGACGCCCCCGACGGGCAACACGGCCTCGATCGGCACGACCAGCGACCTCAACCCGCGCAACCCCGCCACGCTGCGGGACGGCGGCAACCTGCGGCTGGCGCTCAGCGACTTTCCGCCCAACTTCAACATTCTCAACATCGACGGCAACTCGGCCGAGGTCGCCTCGATGATGAAGGCGACCTTGCCGCGGGCGTTCGTCATCGGGCCGGACGGCTCGACCACCGTCGACACCGACTACTTCACCAGCGTTGAGCTCACCGGGACCAACCCGCAGGTGGTCACCTACACCATCAACCCCAAGGCCGTGTGGTCCGACGGGACGCCGGTCACCTGGCAGGACATCGCCAGCCAGATCCATGCCCTGTCCGGCGTCGACAAGGAATTCCAGATCGCCGGGCCCAGCGGCGCCGACCGCGTCGCGTCGGTGACCCGCGGGGTCGACGACCGGCAGGCCGTCATGACGTTCGCCAAGCCGTACGCCGAATGGCGCGGCATGTTCGCCGGCAACGGCATGCTGCTGCCGGCCAGCATGACGTCCACGCCCGAGACGTTCAACAAGGGCCAGCTCGACGGGCCCGGCCCGACGGCGGGCCCGTTCATCGTGTCGTCGCTGGATCGGACCACGCAGCGAATCGTGTTGACCCGCAACCCGAAATGGTGGGGGGCCCGCCCACGGCTGGACAGCATCACCTACCTGGTCCTCGACGACGCCGCCCGGATCCCGGCGCTGCAGAACAACACGATCGACGCGGCCGGGATCGGCACCGTCGACCAGCTGACCATCGCCCAACGGACCAAGGGCATTTCGATACGGCGCGCCCCCGCCCCGAGCTGGTCGCACTTCACCTTCAACGGCGCCCACGGGGCGATCCTGGAAGACAAGGCATTACGAGTCGCCGTGTCCAAGGGCATCGACCGGCAGACCATCGCCAAGGTGGTCCAGTACGGCCTCACCAGCAACCCGGTGGCGCTGGGCAACCACATCTACGTCGCCGGGCAGCAGGGCTACCAGGACAACAGCTTCGTCGTCCCCTATGACCCCGCCGCGGCGAGCCGGGAGCTCGACGCCCTGGGGTGGAAGCTCAACGGCCAGTTCCGGGAGCGCGACGGCCGGCAGCTGGTGATCCGGGACCTGTTCTACGACGCGCAGGGCAGCAAGGTGTTCGCGCAGATCGCCCAGCACAGCCTGGCGCAGATCGGCGTCAAGCTCGAACTCGTCGCGAGGTCCGGCAGCGGCTTCTTCACCAACTACGTCAACGTCGGGGCCTTCGACATCGCACAGTTCGGTTGGCTCGGCGACGCGTTCCCGCTGTCGTCGCTCACGCAGATCTACCAGTCCGACGGGGCGAGCAACTTCGGGAAGATCGGCAGCCCGGAGATCGACGAGGCGATCGAGCGCACGCTCGAAGAACTCGATCCCGCCAAGGCGCAGGCGCTGGCCAACGACCTCGACAAGCTCATCTGGGCCGAGGGATTCAGCCTGCCGCTGACGCAGTCCCCCGGCGACGTCGCGGTGCGCAGCACGCTGGCGAACTTCGGGGCCGCCGGCCTCGGCGACCTGAACTACACCGCGATCGGGTTCATGCGGACCTGACCCGCCGCCGCAACACCGCGGGCAGCCGCAGCGCCGGCAGCGCGCCCTCGGCGATGGCGGCAAGCTCGATCGCCTTCCACAGCAACCGGACCGACGGTCGCGGCGGGAGCTCATCCAGCGCCGGCGCCTGGGCGACCAGGCCCTCGAACTCGCCGCGCCACACCGCGCCGGCGATGGCCAGGGCCGCGGGCTCGCGAAAGTCCAGCGCGCTGTGGGCCATGGTGGGGAGCTTGAGCAGCTGCGCGTTGGGAATCAGGGACGCCACCCGCTGGGCGACCGGCGGCGGCGTGATGAGATCGCGGCCGCCGGAGACGACCGCGGTGGGCCAGCCGAAATTCGGCATCTCGGCCGGCAGGTCGTATGGCTCGTCCTCGAAAGTCGCCGTCTGGGTCCGGCTTTCACGCTCGGCCACGGCGGGGTCGAGCGGCAGGCCGTCGGGCTCGGCGGCGTAGTCGAGTTCGCGAAAAGCGATGCGGCTCACCAGGTCTTCCTCGTAGCGGTACGGCAGGTTGCCCAGGGTCGCGAAGTGGGACAGCGCCCACCACAACACCTTTCGGTCGTCGAGCAGCAGGTCGAGTTGCCGGTCGAGCAGGGCCGCCCCGCCATGGCCGTAGATCGTCGCGACCACCTGGGTGGCCGCCGCGGTCATGACGCCGGCGTCGACCAGTTTGCGGACTTTCGGTGCGAGCGGGGCGGTTTCGGGGCTGTCTCCCCTCAGCAACAGCCGGCGAATCGCGCGTCGCACGATCACGATGTCGTGCCGCGACAGCAGCGGCGAATCGAGGACCATCGCCCGCACCCGGTTCGGGTGGCGCACCCCCACCCCGGCGGCGATGTAGGTGCCGTACGACGCTCCGTAGACGACGGCCGAGTCCACGCGGGCGTCGTCGAGCACCGCGGCCACGTCGTCGACGACCTGATTGACGGAGAGGGCCTCAGGCGGCAGGTCGGCGCCGGAGTCGTCGTGGCGCGACATCCCCACGCCGCGATGCTCGATCATGATGACGTCGAGGCCCGCGGCGGCGGCCCGGCGCCGCAGCCCCTTGTACATCTGGACCGACGCGACTCCCGGACCTCCCGGGATGATCACCAGCGGGTGGTCGGACTTGCGGCCGCCGCGCACGTAGTAGAGGTCGAACTCGTCGGCGCTACCCGGCGAGACGGGCCGACGCACCGCACGCACACCGGGCAATGCCGCCAGCTTTTGCTGCTGCCGACGCCGTTTCGAGTTCATGGTCATAGCGCTCCACCAAGACAAATACCGTCGAGCGCTACATGCTAAACGTTGAGGTCGATCCGGTGCGCGCCGTGTACACCGTCGTAGCGGTCGGGGCTGCACGTCAGCACGATCACCTGGCCGTGTTCGCCGACGGTGTCGAACACCTGCCCCATCTTGGCCAGGCGGTCGGGATCGGTGAAGCCCAGCGCGTCGTCGACCACCACCGGGACGGTGTCCTCCCTGGCGACCAGGGCCGCGCCGGCCAGCCTGGCCAGGATGCCGAGCTGCTCCTTGGCGCCGCCGGAAAGCGATTCGTACGGCACCGTGACGCCGTTCAGGGTGCGGCTGCGGATGCACAGATCGCTGTCGACGTCGACCTCGAAGCTGGGACCGAACACCGGGCGGCCGAGCCGCTGCAGTTCCGTGCGATAGGGCTCGACGTAGCGCTGCCTGGTGGTGTCGCGGTGGCGTGTCATCACCGAGCGCAACAGCTGCGCGGCCCGGGCCCGGCTGCCGATCCGGGCGTGCTGGCTGGCGGCGTGCTCGCGTTCGGTCTGGGCGGCGTCCAGCTTGCCCTGGCGACCCTCACTGCCGAAAACCGAGAGCTCGATGGCGATTTCGCGCAAGGCGCGGTTGGCGTCTTCGTACCGATTGCTCAGCGTCTCCGCTTCCGCGGTGGCGGCTTTCAATTCGGCGTCGACAGCGTCCGGCGCGGCGGCCGCCAGTTCGTCGGCGATTTCGGTCACGCGCCGCTCGGCGTCTTGTGCGGCGTTGAGCCCGGCTTGCGCCGCCGTCGCGAGGTCTTCGTCGCTCACCTGCGCGCGCTCGCGGGCCAGCCGGTCGGTGGCGGCGTTCAGCTCGGCGCGTTGGGCGTCGAGCTGGTTCCGGGAAACCGTTGCGCGGGTGGATGACTCGGCGAGGGCGGGGGTGGTGGTGGCCGCGGCCCGGCGGCGTTGTTCGCATTCGGTGGTCGCGGCGGTGTGGGCTGCCTCGGCAGCGTCGAGTTCGGCGCGGGCGACGTTGGGGTCCGTTGGTTGGCCGGGGTCGGCAGGGTGGTCGGCACGCAGCTGGGCCAGCCGGTCGCGCAGTTGGTCGACGTCTTCATCGCCGCGCAGCCCGGACACGGTGGCGTCCAATTGGTCGCGGCCGCCCTGCAATTCACGGCGGCGCTGGTCGGCCGATCGCGCCGACGCGAGGTCCGGCACGTCGGCGGCCTTCAGCGCTTTCGTGAATTCTTCTTGTGCCGCGGCGTATTTGGCTTGGATGTCGAGGGTCGTCGCGCCGGGAGTGACCCGGGCGATCAGCACGCCGGGCACCTCGACCGTGGTGGGGCCGGTCGCGGTGAGCGACCAGCTCTGGCCGGCCGGCAGCGACACCCGTTGGTCGCCCGTGGCGAGCTCGATGTCGGCGACGGCGGTGAATTCCACCGCGGCCGACGTCAACGCCAGCTGCCCGCCGATGCGGTCGACGGCGGCGGCGGCGTCCTCGATTCGCCGTAGCGATTCCTCGGTGATTTTGACCGCGGCGAGCTCGTCGCAGACGCGGTCTCGGTCGCGCTGGAGGGCCGCAATCTTGGCCAACCGGGCGCCGAGCCGGTCGGCCTCCTCGCGGGCGGCGAGCTGGTCGACGGCCCGGCGCGCGGATTCGGCGCGGAGCTGCAGGTCGGCCAGCTCCTGGACGGCCTGCTCGACGGCTTCATGGGCGGCCTTTGCGTCGGCCGCCGCCGTGTTGCGCGCTTCGGCGGCCTCTTGTGCTTCCGCCTCCGCGGCGGCGACGCTCGCGGTGCGGGTCTCGATTTCGGTGAGCAGCCGCACGCGCCCGTCGTGGGCGGCGGTGGCCGCGGCGCCGGTGGCGGCCGCGGCCTCGGCGACCAGCTTGGCCTCGCGCGCCAGGTTGCTCAGTTCGGCGATCCGCTCGGCGGCTTGCTGAGCGGCCTCGAGCCGGGGCGCGGCGGCGGCGCGCTGCTGTGCCAGCGCGGCCACCCGCTCGGTCAGCTCCGCGTGGCGACGGACCCGGTCGTCGACCTCGGCCACCGCCGCCGCCCATTCGGCGACCGCGGCCTCGGCGTCGTCGAGGTGTTTGATCGCGCCGGCCCACTCGCCGGTGGGCCGTCCGGTCGGGGTGAAGTAGCGGCCGAATTCGGCGTCGATCCGCTCGATCAGCAGGGGCTCGGTGCCGGACAGCGCGGCCGCGTCACCCGCGGCCACGTCGAGGGCGCGCGACAGCGCGTCGCACCCGGACAGGTCCACCGCGGCCGTCGACGTGGCCTGCAGCACCCGTTGGGCGTGCCATAGGTCGTTGTCGACCGTCTCGGCCAGCATCGCCCGGACCCGTTCGTGGGCTTCGTCGCCGGTGAGCTGTTCGCGGCGCGGGGTGAGCACCGTCAGCTCCGTCTCGCACTTTTTGTGGAACCGCTTGCGGTAGACGAAACGATAAGGGCCGCAGCTGATTTCGGCGCTGACCTCGGAGCCGACGTCGCTGTGGGTCGGCTTGACCTGCTTGACTTCCTTTTTGGTGGAACGGTCGCGGGATTCCAGCAGCAGGTCGAGCGCCTCGATCATCGAGGACTTGCCGATCTCGTTGGCGCCGCAGACCACCACCACGCCGTGGTCGGGGAACTCGATCTCGCGGTGCGCGATGCCGCGGTAGTTGGTCAGGACGAGGCGGTGCAGTTTCACGCGGCGCCCCGATCGGCGAGGCGCAGCAGCAGCGCGAGCGCGGCTTGGGCGTCGGCGGCGTTGTCGGCGTCGGCGTCGCGCGCGGTGGCGACCAGCTCGTCGACGGCCGAGGCGGCGAACCCGCCGATGCCGAGGTCGGTGAACTCGCCGTCGGCGGGGACGACCACCAGATCGGTGTGGCTGTCCCAGGTGCGCAGGTGGGCGAACAGCCGCGCGTACCGGTCCAGGCACGCGTCCAGCGCGGCGCGGTCGGTGACCGTCAGCGATCCGGTCAGCGCCAACCGCACGACGGTCCGGTCCTTGTCGGTCATGAGGTCGAGGTTGAGGTCGAGGTCGGCGATGTCGCGGCTGGTGTCGACCTGGCGGTGCAGGGTGACGAAGCGCCAGCGCCCGACGTGGCGGGGCTCCACGGTGACGCCGTCGTCGTCGACGTCGACGACGAGCACGTGGCCGGGGTCCGCCTCGACGTCGTCGAAGTTGGTGACTTCGGGCGAGCCGGAGTACCAGACCCTGTCGCCGACCTCGGTGAGCGAATGTTTGTCCCCCAGCGCCACATAGTGGACGGCGCCTTGCCGCAGCGCGCTCTCGAGTTTTGCGAGCCGGATCAGCGAGGGTTTGTCGCGGTCGGGGTCCAGGACATCGACGCCGCCGTGGGCCACGAGGATGCGGGTCGTTGGGCCGGGGGTGAGGCCGTCGAGGACGTCGGCGACGAGGTCGGTGGTCGGGGCCTTGGAGCGCCATGGCGCGGCGACGATCTCGAGTCCGGGCCTGATTTCGTGAACGCCGGCGCGGTCGAGGACGGTGACGTTGTCGGGACACTCGGCGGTGAACAGCGCGCCGGTGTACACCGACGACGCGTCGAGCGGGTCGTGGTTGCCGGGGAGCAGGTAGACGGGAATCCCGATGGCGCGCATGGCTTCCAGCGATTGCCCGATCACCTGCGGGGCGAGTTGGTTGTGCTCGAAGACGTCGCCGGCGACGACGACGAACTCCGCGCCCACCTCTGCCGCCAGCGCGCCGAGCCCGGCCACCGCGTCGCGGCGCGCGGCCGAATACCGCGGCTGGGCGTCGCCGGCGAGGAAGTGCCGGGTCATGCCCAATTGCCAGTCGGCGGTGTGCAGGAATCGCATCCGGCGGACCCCTTTCGAGTCGTGGCTATCTGGGCACCGCGAAGTCTAGGACCGCCGACCGACAACGCGCGGGATGCGGACCGGCAGGTCTCCGCGCCGTTGGGGGAATCGACCTAGCGTCGCGGTACCGCGGCGCTTTTTTCGTGAGCCGCGAGCATGCGCTGCAGCTTGTCGACCAAGTCGACGTCGCTGATTCCAGGCCAGAGCGTCTCGGCCAAGTCGAGCACGAGCGGGCAGTCGCCGCACCCTGGAGCGCCGTCGGGTGCGTCTGCCAGGTCGAAAATCCGTCTCGTCCTGGCCATCGCGTCCTTCAATAACCCATCACCGAGCGGGATTTCGACCACGCGCGCCCGGAAGCCCATGACGAAACCATCTTCGCGACAGTTTCCGCAGTGGTTTACGGCGTGGCCCTTCGTGGCGGGCTCCATGTAAACGAGCGCGAGATGCGACACCGGGCGCGGGCCGCGGTCAGCCGCAATGCGGGCGTACGCATTGAGCTGCACGTTGTAGCGCGGCATCAACTTCCTGTTCTCACGGTCCCTGAAGCGCGCCGTCTTATAGTCGACGATTACGTAGGAACCGTCCGCATACTTGAAAATTGCGTCGGCGACCCCGGTGAGCTCGATGCCATACTCCGGATCGACGGTATGAAAGTCGGACCAGTGTCGGGGTTCTTGGTAGGCGACAATCGGTCCCAGCGGTGCGAGCCACTGTGGCGGCACTCCGTGCGCATCAAACCAGGAGTGGACGACGTCTTTCGTGTACGAATCGATCGAACTGAAGATGCTCGGAAATATCTGGAACGGCAACTGATGATTGAGATGAAGCTTCAACCAGTAGCAGCGTTCGCAGAGATCAGTCGTGATGGCTTCCCCCAGGCGGCTGGCGGAGATCCGAATCGCCTTCACCGTGCACCGCATTGGCCGTGCAGGTGCTCGCCGTTGTCCAGCGCGCTCGGGCAATGCAGCATAAGGGTCGGTACCTTCCTCCCGGCCAACGCGATGGACTCGGCGTATTCGACTTCACAGACTCCGCTCTTGGCGCGATCCCGGCCTAGGGCCATTCGGCCCCTGTTCGCCAGACTCGGTGCCCGATGCGACTCGTCCCCGATCGCGCCCCGCCAAATCCCTTCTGTCACTTTGGTTTCATGGGCTTCTGCGCCGCCGTTTTTTGTCGGACCCCTTGGCTAGTTTGGGGGCATGAGTTCCAGCCGCGCCGATCGGGAGGCGATCACTGCTGCCTATGACGCGCTGGATGCCGCCGCGGACAAGGTGGTCGGGCTGGACTGCGAGGCGTTGACCACCAAGGAGTGGTTGGGATTGTTGGAGCGTTGCGAGAAGGTGCGCCGGCGATTACCGGCCGCTGAGCATCCGATGATCAATTGCCTCGCCCGCCAGGCCACCGCCGAAGAGTTGGGCGGCAAGTTGTCGCATGCGATCGCCGAGGCGACGTTGATCACCCGCGCCGAGGCGTCGCGGCGCATCAAGGAGGCCGCGGATCTGGGTCCGCGCCACGGCCTGACCGGGGAACCGTTGGCGCCGGCGCTGGCCGCGACGGCCGCGGCCCAGCGCGCCGGTGCGCTCGGCACCGGCCAGGTCGCGGTGATCCGGCGGTTCTGTCATGAGCTGCCCGGCTGGATCGATCAGGCCACCCGCGAACAGGTCGAGGCCAAGCTGGCTCAAGAGGGCACCCGGTTTCGGCCCGAGCAGCTGGGCGCGCTGGCCGACACGGTGGCCGATTGCCTCAACCCCGACGGGAATTACACCGACGCCGACCGCGCCCGCCGGCGCGGGCTGACCCTGGGTAACCAGCAGGCCGACGGCATGTCGCAGCTGCGCGGCTGGCTCACACCCGAGCTGCGCGCCACCCTCGAAGCCGTCTTGGCCAAACTGGCCGCCCCCGGCATGTGCAACCCCCTGGACGACGCGCCGTGCGTGGACGGCCCACCATCCCAAGAAGCCATCGACAAAGACGCCCGCTCGGCATCCCAACGCAACCACGACGCGCTGTTGGCTGCGCTGCGCGCCCTGCTGGCGTCGGGAAACCTGGGCCAGCACAACGGGCTTCCCGTCTCCATCATCGCGACCACCACGCTGGCCGAGCTGGAAGCCGCCGCCGGGCGTGCCCTGACCGGCGGGGGCACCATCCTGCCGATGAGCGACGTGATCCGCCTGGCCCGCCACGCCCGGCACTACCTGGCGATCTTCGACAAAGGCAAAACCCTGGCGCTGTATCACACCAAGCGGCTGGCCTCCCCTGCCCAACGAATCGTCTTGTACGCCAAGGACCGTGGCTGCACCGCACCCGGCTGCACCGTGCCCGGCTATTTCAGCGAAGTCCACCACGTCACCGGCTACGCCGTCTGCGGCTGCACCGACGTCAACAACCTCACCTTCGCCTGCGGCGCGCAACACCGCATGCTCAGCCCCGACGGCTGGACCACCCGCAAAAACACCAAAGGCGAAACCGAGTGGATCCCCCCACCGCACTTGGAGCGCGGCCAGCCCCGCACCAACACCTACTGGCACCCCGAAAAGCTCCTCCGCCGCGAGGAAGGAGGGGAAGACGACGACGATGCGGCATAATGTGCCGGCGGATGTGAAACACGTTGGCGTGCGGACGAAACCGCGAAGATCGGCCCGGCCGCGGTGGGCTCAGCGATCGGACAAGCCGGATCGCCGGCAAAACTGCACCATGAGCTCCTCCAGTTGCTCGTCGGTCAAGTCCGGATTGAGCCGGCGGAGGATGTCTTCGATTTGCTCCATTCGCCGGCGCTTCTCGTCATCAGCCAACCTGTGGCGCGTGTCGTTGGCGTTCATCAGGGTTCCCTCCTTCGAGGCAGGGCGATCATCCGTAGCAGGCACTCAGCAAATCGAAGCTGACTAGGGTGCTACGGCATTCAGTTGCCACGCGAGGTCCCGGCCCCCGACGGCCTTGACGAACCTGTCTCGTCGATCCCGACCCCCATCGGCCAGGCGAACCGATCCGAACATGGGTGACGCTACACCTGCCGACGCCGCGCGAGAATAGATAATTTCACAAGCCCGACTGTGATCAACCCCGGACGCTCGCAGCAACCCCGCCGGGAGGCCGCCGCGCGACGAGGGCGCCCAACGGTAGCGCGGCCGCCCCGGCACTGATTAGCGTGAGCCCGTGAGCGAACGGCACACCCTGCTGCTGATGCGGCACGCGAAATCCGACTACCCGGATGGTGTACCCGACCACGACCGGCCGTTGGCGCCGCGCGGCATCAGGGAGGCCGGGCTGGCCGGGGACTGGTTGCGCGCCAACGCCCCCGCCGTCGATGCGGTGCTGTGCTCCACCGCGACGCGCGCGCGGCAGACCTTGGACAGGACCGGAATCGGCGCCCCGGTCCGCTACAGCGCGCGGCTGTACGGCGCCACCCCGGGGACGATGATCGAGGAGATCAACGAGACGGCCGACGACGTCGGCACGCTGCTGGTCATCGGCCACGAGCCGACGATGTCTTCGCTGGCGCTCGTCCTGGCCGATGATGACGGGACGGACGTCGCTGTGCTGGAACGCATTTCGGCGAAATTCCCGACGTCGGCGATCGCGGTGCTGGCGGTGCCGGGCGCGTGGCAGGGGCTGGAACCGGGCGGGGCGGCGCTGACCGATTTCGAAGTGCCGCGCTAGCTATTGGTAGACAGCGTCAGCTCCATCAGCTTGAGCGCCTGCCCACAGGCATCGATCCCGGGCACCTGCGGGTTGACCCACCAGCCGACCACGCCCGCGGCGTTGCTCGCCACGCCGCACGCGCCGTTGGGGTCGTCGGGGCGCATCACGATGGACTCGATGCCCGCGATCGCGCGGTTCTCGATCTTGTACTTCAGGAACTCGGCCACCTTGCGCTCTTCGCCCAGGCTGCCCTGCTCGAACCAGAACCGGGTGATGTCGATCAGCCCGGCGGGGTTGGCGGCCTGCCACCGGCAGATGGCGCCGACGAAGGTGCTTTGAATGTCAAGGGGATCGGCGCCGACGGTCTTGGCGAGTATGTCGCTGGTCAGCACCTCGCACTCCTTGAGCAGGTTCGGGTACTGCTGCTGAGAGTTGTTGTTGCGCGGCGGGTTGCCGCCCGCCTTGATCGCGTTGCCCCCGATGGACCTCGAACAACCGGTCAGCACCAGCAGCGCGGCGAACACCACGGCGACGGCGGCGCGCGCGGGTCGTCTGCTCATTTGGAGTTCGCAATCGACTGACGGGCCAGTTCCTTGGCTATGTCGCACGGCGGCGGGAACGGCTTCTGGCTGAAGCTGACCGACCATTCGATGAAGTCGTCCTGGAACTGGATGCCCACCTCGCAGAGGGAGTCGCCCAGGTTGGGCTCGTTGCCGACGGCGATGAAGCCGCCGTGGCCGTTGATGTTGATGTCGTCGACGCTGGCGCGCGACAGCTCCTCGGTCTTGCGTTCGCGCCCGATCGGGCTGCCGCGGTACCAGGAAAAGGAGAAGTGGGGACCGAGAATCCCACCGCCCGCCAGCCATTGGCAGCCCACCGAATTGCGGGCGGTGTTCACCAGCCCGGTCACCTTGGTCAGTTCCGACACGGTCTGATCGTTGACGCCGCCGCATTGCGGGAACATCGGCCCGTGGTGGCCCTCCCCGTTGCCCGGCGTCGACGAGGCCGTCGCTCCGGGCTTGTTGTCGCCGGAACCCGAGCAACCCGCGATCGTCGGGATCAGAATCGCCAAGGCCGACGCCACGAGAGCCAGCGCCCGCGCGCGTGGCCCAATGCTGGGCCTTCTGCTCGTCACACGATGCACTGTAGCGGCAGCGCGGGGGCCAACCGCCGACGCAACGCCTGAGCAGGCATTTCAGCGCGGTGGTGACCGACGCGGCGCGCACCGTGTGCGACAGTAACGACATGCTCCTGGCACTGCTGCGCCAGTACATCCGGCCGTACCGGCGGCTGGTTGCGGTGCTGCTGGCGCTCCAGCTGACCAGCACCCTGGCGTCGCTGTACCTGCCCACGGTCAACGCGGCGATCATCGACGAGGGCGTCGCCAAGGGCGACACTGCCACCATCGTCCGGCTCGGCATGGTGATGCTTTCGGTCACCGGGTTGCAGGTGCTGTGCGCGGTGGGGGCCGTCTACGTCGGCTCGCGGGCGGGCATGGGCTTCGGCCGCGACCTGCGCCAGGCGATCTTCGAACACGTCACCACCTTCTCCGAGCCCGAGGCCGACCGATTCGGCGCGCCAACCCTGTTGACGCGCAGCACCAACGACGTCCGCCAGATCCAATACCTGGTCCAGATCAGCGGCACCGTGCTGATCACCGCCCCGATCATGTGCGTGGGCGGGATCTTCATGGCCATCCACCAGGAGGCGGCGCTGGCCTGGCTGCTGCTGGTCAGCGTTCCCGTCATGGCCGTGACCAACTACCTCGTCATGTCGCGCATGCTGCCGCTGCTGCGGCGGATGCAAGGCCTGATCGACGGCATCAACCGCGTGGTGCGCGACCAGCTGTCCGGGGTCCGGGTGGTCCGGGCGTTCGCGCGCGAAGGCTACGAGCGCGATCGGTTCGCCCGCGCCAACACCGCGCTGTCGAACACCGCGCTGAGCGCCGGCAACCTGCAGGCGCTCATGCTGCCGCTGACCACGCTGACCATCAACGTGTCCAGCGTCGCGCTGATTTGGTTCGGCGGCCTGCGCATCGATCGCGGCCAGATGCAGGTCGGTTCGCTGACCGCCTTCCTGGTGTACTTCACCCAGATCCTGATGGCCGTGCTGATGGCCACGATGACGCTGGTGGTGCTGCCGCGCGCCGCGGTGTGCGCCGAACGGATCACCGCGGTGCTCGACACCCGCGCTGCGGTCCAGGACCCGCCGAACCCGCAATTCCCACCGGGCGGGATCACGGGCGTGGTGCGGTTGGACGGCGCCAGCTTCACCTATCCGGGCGCCGATCGACCGGTGCTGCAAGACATTTCGTTCACCGCCCCACCCGGGACGACGACCGCGATCGTCGGCGGCACCGGCTCGGGCAAGTCGACGCTGATGTCCCTGATCTGCCGGCTCTACGACGTCACCTCCGGCGCCGTCCTGGTCGACGGCGTCGACGTCCGCGACTACCACAGCGAGCGGCTCTGGTCGGCGATCGGGCTGGTCCCCCAGCGCGGCTACCTGTTCTCCGGGACGGTGGCCGAAAACCTAAGGTACGGCAAGGCGGACGCGACGGACGACGAGATGTGGGAGGCGTTGCGGGTGGCCGACGCCGACGGGTTCGTCCGGGCCCACGGCCCAGCAGATAGTGGGCTGGAGATGCGCGTCGCCCAGGGCGGCATCAACTTCTCCGGCGGCCAGCGGCAGCGGCTGGCGATCGCGCGGGCCGTCATCCGCCGGCCGGCGATCTACCTGTTCGACGACTCCTTCGCCGCGCTCGACGTGCACACCGACGCGCGGGTGCGCGCATCGCTGGCCCGCGCGTCCGGCGGTTCCACGATTATCGTTGTCACCCAACGCGTTTCGACCGCGGCCCAGGCCGACCAGGTGATCGTCGTCGACGACGGCAAGCTGGTGGGCTCGGGCACGCACGAATCGCTGCTGGCCGACTGCGCCGTCTACGCGGAATTCGCCGACTCGCAGTCGGTGGGGGCCGGGGTGGGGGGCGAGCAATGACCGTGGCGCCCGTGGCGCCGGCGGCGGGGCGCTCCCGCGACTTCTGGTCCTCGGCGGCCCGGCTGGTGAAACGGCTTGCGCCGCAACGGCGGCTGAGCCTCGCGGTGATCGCGCTGGGCGTCACCGGCACGGCGATCGGGGTCGTCGTCCCGCGAATCCTCGGCCACGCTACCGACCTGCTGTTCAACGGGGTCATCGGGCGGGGTCTGCCCGCCGGCATCAGCAAGGCACAGGCCGTCGCCGCCGCCCGCGCCCGCGGCCAGAACGCCTTCGCCGACCTGCTGTCCGGGATGAACGTGGTGCCGGGCCGGGGCGTGGACTTCGCGGCGGTGGCCCGCACGCTGGCGCTGGCCCTGGCGCTGTATGTTGTTTCCGCGCTGCTGATTTGGGCGCAGGTCCGGTTGCTCAATGTCACCATTCAGCGCACCATGGTCGCGCTGCGCGCCGACGTCGAGGACAAGATCCACCGGCTGCCACTGTCCTACTTCGACGGGCGCCAGCGCGGCGAGCTGCTGAGCCGGGTCACCAACGACGTCGACAACGTCCAGTCGTCGCTGTCGATGACGATCAGCCAGTTGCTGACGGCGGTCCTGACGGTGGTGGCCGTGCTGGCGATGATGGTGTCCATCTCGCCGCTGCTGGCGGGCATCACGCTGCTGGCCGTGCCGATCTCGCTGCTGGCGACGCGGGCGATCGCGCGGCGTTCGCAGCGCCTGTTCGTGGCCCAGTGGCGCAGCACCGGGCGCCTCAACGCCCACATCGAGGAGACCTACAGCGGCTTCACGGTGGTCAGGACGTTCGGGCACGCGGCCGCCGCGCGCGAGCAGTTCCGCCGCCTCAACGACGACGTCTACGGCGCCAGCTTCGGCGCCCAGTTCTTCTCCGGCCTGGTGGGGCCGGCGACGGGGTTCATCGGCAACGTCGGCTACGCCGCCGTCGCGGTGGTCGGCGGCCTGCAGGTGGCGACCGGGCAGATCACGCTGGGCAGCATCCAGGCCTTCATCCAATACCTGCGGCAGTTCAACGCGCCGGTCAGCCAGGTGGCGGGGATGTACAACACGCTGCAATCCGGGGTGGCCAGCGCCGAGCGGGTGTTCGACCTGCTCGACGAGCCCGAGGAGCCGCCGGACCCCGCGCGAACGCTGCCCAACGGCCAGGGCCCGCGCGACGGCGGCCGCGTCGAGTTTCAGCACGTGAACTTCGCGTACCGGCCGGGCACGCCGGTGATCCACGACCTGTCGCTGGTGGCCGAGCCGGGCAGCACGGTGGCGATCGTCGGACCGACCGGGGCGGGCAAGACCACGATGGTGAACCTGCTGATGCGGTTCTACGACGTCGACTCGGGCCGGATCCTGATCGACGCGGTCGACATCACCGCGGTCAGCAGGCAGTCGCTGCGATCGCGAATCGGCATGGTGCTGCAGGACACCTGGCTGTTCGACGGCACGATCGCGGAGAACATCGCCTACGGGCGCCCGGAGGCAGGCGAAGACGAGGTGATCGAGGCCGCCAGGGCGGCGTACGTGGACCGCTTCGTGCGCACCCTGCCGGCCGGCTACCAGACCCGGGTCAGCGGCGACGGCGCCAACCTCAGCGCCGGTGAACGCCAACTCATCACCATCGCCCGCGCGTTCCTCGCCCGGCCGCAACTGCTGATCCTGGACGAGGCGACCAGCTCGGTGGACACCCACACCGAGGTCCTGGTTCAGCGCGCCATGCGCGAGCTCCGCCGGGGCCGCACGAGTTTCATTATCGCGCACCGCCTTTCGACCATCCGCGACGCCGACCGCATCCTGGTCGTGGAGGCCGGCCGAATTGTGGAGCAGGGCAACCACACCCAGTTGCTCGCGCGCCGCGGCGCCTACTACGCGATGACCCAGGCATAGCGACCCAGGCATAGCCACCCAGGGTTAGCCACGCATCAAGAATTCGTTGAGGAACCCTCAAGGGGCCGGCCGAATTCTGGACGCCATGTTCAGACCTCGCGTCATCGCGGCTGTCGCTCTGGGCGCCGCCGGGCTCGCTGTGGCCACTGCGGGCGGCGCGTCGGCCAGCAGCGTCGACGACGCCTTCCTCACCACGATCAGCGGACACGGCATCGGCTTCGACTCGCCGCAGCAGGCGGTTATGGACGGCTACCTGGTGTGCCTGGAGCTGAACGCCGGCCACAGCGGGCCCGAGATCGCCCGCCAGGTGCTGAGCCAGACCAACCTGGGCGCGGTCCAGGCGGATCACTTCGTCGTCGACGCCGCCAAGGCGTACTGCCCGCAGTTCGCGAAGTAACCCGGGCGCTCCAAGAATTCGCAGAGAGAACGACAAGGCCGGTGCCGGAACGTCTTTCTCATGAACGCAGCCAGGACAATCGCCTTCGCACTCTTCGCCGGAGCCTCCACGTTGGGGCTGGCGTTCGGGCTGGCCGCCCCGGCCAATGCGGCCTCGGAAGCGGTGTACGGCGACCCCGTCGCCGCCGGCCGGTACTGGCACCAGCAGCAATACGACGACTGCGTGCTCATGTCCAGCGCCGACGTCATCGGTCAGATAACCGGTGAGGCACCCTCGGAGGCGGCCATCATCGAAAAGGCCCACTCGACCCCGAGCGTGGTCCACGGCGGCCCGATCTACACCAAGCCGGCCAACCCCGACGACCCGAACTCGGGCGCCGGCGCCAGCCTCGAGGACATCCCGACGCTGCTCGCGCGCTATCGGGTCACCGCCGTGGTCATCGACCGGGACGACCGCGCCGTGAACGGAATCCGCCCGGGCATCGCCGGGCTCAAGCAGGCGCTGGGCGGCGGCCACAAGGTGATCGTCGGCCTCAACGCGGAGCTCATCTGGCACGAGCCCGTCGACGCGAAGGACAAGAGCGGCAACCCCGAATCCGACCACGCGGTGGTGGTGACCGGTGTCGACGCGACCCGCGGCATCGTTCACCTCAACGACAGCGGCATCGCCGAGGGCCGCGACGAGCAGGTTCCCATGGAGCTTTTCGTGCGCGCGTGGGCGACGAGCGACGAATTGATGGTCGTTACGCTCTAGTCGCGTTGTGGTGTTACCGAATTCGCGGGGTTCGTATCACAATCTATTAACGCAACCTATTGACGCAACCTATTGACGCAACGCCGCGGAAGACGGGAGGGTGTGACGCGCGATGGTGGACAAACGCCTCGAGTTCGGTCTGCTCGGCCCGCTGGAGATGAGCGTTGACGGCGCCCTGGTGCCCCTCGGCACGCCCAAACAGCGGGCCGTGCTGGCCATGCTGCTGATGAACCGCAACAGCCCGGTCGGCGTCGACAGGCTCATCACGGCCCTGTGGGAAGAGTCGCCGCCGTCGGGGGCCCGGGCCAGCATTCACTCCTACGTGTCCAACCTGCGCAAGCTGCTCAGCGGCGTCGGGATCGACCCGCGGGTGGCGCTGGCCGCGGCGCCCCCGGGCTACCGCCTCAGCACCGCCGACAACGCCTGCGACATCGGGCGGTTCATCGCCGAGAAGACCGCGGGCGTGCACGCGGCCGCCGCTGCCCGGTTCGAACAGGCCAGCAAGCACCTGTCGGCGGCCCTGGCGGAGTGGCGCGGGCCGGTGCTCGAGGACCTGCGCGACTTTCAGTTCGTCGAGACCTACGCCACCTCGCTCGTCGAGGAGAAGATTCTGGTCCACACGGCCAAGGCGGAAGCCGAAATCGCCTGCGGGCGCGCCTTTTCCGTCATCACCGAGCTCGAGGCCCTGATCGCCGAGCACCCGTACCGCGAGCCGCTGTGGGCGCAGTTGATCACCGCCTACTACCTCACCGAGCGCCAGTCCGACGCGCTGGCGGCCTACCGCCGCGTCAAGCAGGCGCTCGCCGACGAGCTGGGCATCGACCCGGGGCCCAACCTGCGGGCGCTGAACGACCGGATCCTGCGGCAGGAGCCGTTGGACGTCAAGAAGATCGCCGTGACCACCGCCGCCGTCACGCAGACGGTCATGGACCAGCACACCAGGGTTTCCGAGCGCAACGCCGTCGCGTATCTGCGCGAAAGCGCGGGGCGCAGCTATCCGCTGCAGGAGGCGGCGACCCGCATCGGGCGGCTCAGCGACAACGACATCGTGCTGGACACCCCCAAGGTGAGCCGCCACCACGCCGTCATCGTCGACACGGGCACCAGCTGGGTCATCAACGACCTGCGGTCCTCGAACGGCGTCCAGGTGCAGCAGGAGCGCATCCGCTCGGCCACCCCGCTGCACGACGGCGACCACATCCGCATCGGTGAGCACGAGTTCACGTTCGAGGTCACCCAGGGGTAACGCGGGCATCAAGAATTCGTTGAGAATCCTCCAAGGGTTCGGCCCGAAGCTGAGCACACCAAGGGCCAAACCCACCAGCAAAGGATCACGACAATGTTTTCTCCCCGGTTCTCTCCCCGCATCACCGCCGTCGTCACCACGGCCATCGGCGCCGCCGCCGCAGGTCTGGCGATCGCCACCGCCGGGGCCGCCGGTGCCAGCACCGCCGACGACACCTTCATCACCGAGATGAGGGGCCTCGGCGTCACCTTCACCACGCCGCAGGAGGCCATCAAGGAAGGCCACCAGGTGTGCAAGGAGCTGGCCGCCGGCAAAACCGGGACGGACGTCGCCACGGAGGTGCTGAGCCAGACGAACCTGACCACCAAGCAGGCCGCCTACTTCGTCGTCGACGCGGCCCAGGTGTACTGCCCGCAGCTGTCCGCCCAGCTGACCTAGCCGACCCGCCCGCCCGAATGGGGGATCCCGATCACCGGGGTCCCTCATTCTTCGTTTCGGGTCGGAGTTTAAGCACGAAATATCTTGCCGGACAGTAAATTTCAAGAATCTATTGAGATAACGAGAAGGCCGACATTGGAACCTTTTCTCAACCAAACCGCAACACAGCGGAACGAGAACGGAATGAGAAAAGGACAAGCAATGAAAACCAGCAAGATCGCCAACATCGCCAAGGCCGCCACCCTCGCGGTGGTGGCCGGGGCCGTCGCCCTCGGAGCGGCCGGAACGGCCGACGCGGCCGCGGGCACCATGTACGGCGACCCGGCCGCCGCCGCCAAGTGGTGGCGCTACCAGAAATACGACGACTGCGTCCTCATGGCGAGCGCCGACGTGATCGGTCAGGTGACGGGCAAGGAGCCGTCGGAGGAGGCCATCATCAAGATGGCCCAATCGACCCCGAGCGCCAATCATCCCGGCTCGATCTACACCAAGCCCGCCGATACCCACAATCCCAATTCCGGCAATGGCACCACCCCTGCGGACATCCCGACGTTGCTGGCCCGCTACCAAATCGGATCTGTGGCCACCGACAAGAAGCACGCTCCGGCCGACGGGTTCCTCACCGGCATGGAGGGCCTCGAGCGCGAACTGGGCGCCGGCCACAAGGTGATCGTCGGCGTCAACGCCGAACTCATCTGGGGAGTGCCGGTCGAAGCGACGGACGAGCTGGGGAACCCGCGCGGTGACCACGCGGTGGTGGTGATCGGCGTCGACACCGTGACCAACATCGTCCACCTGAACGACAGCGGCATTCACGCGGGCCGCGACTCGAAGATTCCGATGGCGCTCTTCCTCAAGGCATGGGACGCCGCCAACGAGACGATGGTCGTCACCAACCCCGCCAGCGATAACTGAGTGCTTGCTGCGACCGGCCGGCCGGATCGGAACGGATTGATAGGGTCGGCGGGTCGCGGTTGTTGGGAGGAACGATGAGCGGGGCGCCGGGCTCGCGGGTGGGGTCGATGTTCGGACCCTACGAGCTCAAGCGGGCCCTGGGCCACGGCGGGATGGGCGAGGTCTACGAGGCCGAGCACACCGTCAAGGGGTGGACCGTGGCGCTCAAGCTGATGTCGGAATCGGTCAGCAGCGACCCGGTGTTCCGCGAGCGGATGCGCCGCGAGGCCCGCATCACCGGCCGTTTGCAGGAACCCCACGTGGTGCCCATCCACGACTACGGCGAGATCGATGGGCAGATGTATTTGGAGATGCGCCTCATCGAGGGCACCGATCTGGGGACTTTGCTCAAACAGTTCGGATCGTTGTCCCCGCCGCGCGCGGTGGCCATCATCACCCAGATCGCCTCGGCCCTGGACGCCGCCCACGCCGCCGAGGTGACCCACCGCGACGTCAAGCCGCCCAACATCCTGGTCACCCGCGACGACTTCGCCTACCTGGTCGACTTCGGCATCGCCAGCGCGAAGACCGACGAGAAGCTGACCCAGCTCGGCACCGCGGTGGGCACCTGGAAATACATGGCGCCCGAACGGTTTTCCAACGACGAGGTGGACTACCGCGCCGACATCTACTCGCTGGCGTGCGTGTTGTTCGAATGCCTGACCGGGTCGCCGCCCTACGAATCCGACAGCGCCGGGGTGCTGGTCAGCGCCCACCTGATGGAGCCCATCCCCCATCCCAGCGCCAAGCGTTCGAGCATCCCCCGCGCCTTCGACGGGGTGATCGCCCGCGGCATGGCCAAGAAGCCCGAGGACCGCTACCGCAGCGCGGGTGACCTGGCCCGCGCCGCCCACGACGCGCTGACCAACCCCGATCAGACCCAGGCGGTCAACATCCTGCGCCACGGCGAGGAGTCCACCCTGCCGGGCGTGAAGGCAACCCAGGGCGTCGTCCCGCCCGCGCGGCCCGCACCGGTCCGGACCCCGGCGCCGGACAGCGGACCCATTCCCCGCGCGGCCCCGTCCGCGCCCAATCTTGCGCCCGGCCAACCCCAGTGGGCCGGTCCGCCACCGCAGTTCACCGCGCCCCCCTTCGGCCATGCGCATCCGCCGCCGCCGCGCAGGCGCAACCCGTGGGTCATCGTCGCCGGCGCGGCCGCCGTCGTCGTCGTCCTCGTCGCCGCGGCGATCGGCATCTCGATGGCCGTCGGGCACGACGACAGCGAAACCCCCAACGCGGGCACCACCACGACCACGACCACCACCACGACGAGGACGACCACCCGCACCACCACGGTGCCGACGTCCACCCCGCCGCCCGGGGCCGCGACCAAGCTGCTGGGCCTGCTGCCCGCGGGCTACCCGCCCGGCGTCTGCAAGCTGGAGGGCCAGCCGATGCCGGGCGCGAGCGTCTCGGTCATGTGCGGGCAGAACACCGAACCCAACGGCCCCAACGTCGGGGAATACGGGCTGTTCACCGATCTCAAGGGGCTGCAAGACGCGTTCAACGGCTACATGGAGGCCGCCACGACCGTCAAGTGCCCCGGGGACAGGGCCTCACCGGGCACCTGGTGGCACAACAAGGACCCGAACACCATCCTCGGTCAGATCGGGTGCGGAAAATACAAAGGCGATGAGCCGCAGGTGATGTGGACCAACCAGCAGACCATGGTGCTCGCGGTCGTCGGCGGGGATGTGCAGGGACCCAACCTCGATCAGCTCTACAAGTGGTGGGCCGCCCACTCCTAGTGAAACTCGACTGGGACCACAACGCGTATTACCAGCGGGTGCTACTGAACCAGCTGCCGCGGGCGTGCGGGCGGGTGCTCGACGTCGGTTGTGGCACGGGCGCATTCGCGGCGCGGCTGGCCGGAAGGGCCCGGCACGTCGACGCGGTCGACAGGTCGGCGGCGATGATCGAAGCGGCCCGGCGCCGCGCACCGGCCAACGTCACCCCCATCCTCGCCGACGTGCTGGAACTGCCGTTGCCGGCGGATCACTACGACGCGATCGTGTCGATCACGGCGTTGCATCACCTGCCGCTCGACGAGGCCTTGCGGCACCTGGCGCCGGCGCTGCGGCCGGGCGGCGTGCTGGCCGCGGTCGTCCTGCCCCGGGTGGACCTGCCCCGCGAGGCGCCCACCGAAGTCGTTGCGGCGCTGGGCAATCGGGCGTTGGGCGCGCTCTTCGCCACGCTCCGGGCGACGGGTTCCGGCGGCTGGTACGCGCCGGACCCGGTCGACGAGGCGATGCCGAAGGTCGTCGACGCGCCGCTGACGACCCGGCAGGCCCGTGCGGTCGCGGCCGCGGCCCTGCCGCGCGCCCGCGTGCGCCGGCTGCTGTTTTGGCGTTATCTCCTGCTGTGGCGGCGCCCGCGGTGACAATGATTGCTGGATCAGGGGCACGCGGCTGGCCGCTCGGGCCGGACGGTGTTGATATGGTCGGCGGGTCCGGGGTTGGTTTGGAGGGTCAGGGATGAGCGACGCGCAGGCCTCACGGGTGGGCTCGATGTTTGGGCCCTATCACCTGAAACGGCTGCTGGGCCGCGGTGGCATGGGCGAGGTCTACGAGGCCGAGCACACCGTCAAGGAGTGGACGGTCGCCGTCAAGCTGATGTCCGACACGTTCAGCAAGGACCCGGTTTTCCGCGAGCGGATGAAGCGCGAAGCCCGCATCGCCGGCCGTTTGCAGGAGCCGCACGTGGTGCCCATCCACGACTACGGCGAGATCGACGGCCAGATGTACATGGAGATGCGCCTGATCGAGGGCGTGGACCTGGACAGCCTGCTCAAGCGGTTCGGCCCGCTGACCCCGCCGCGCGCGGTGGCCATCATCACCCAGATCGCCTCCGCGCTGGACGCCGCGCACGCCGCCGGGGTGATGCACCGCGACGTCAAGCCGCCCAACATCCTGGTCACCCGGGACGACTTCGCCTACCTGGTCGACTTCGGCATCGCGAGTGCGACCACCGATGAAAAGCTGACGCAGCTGGGCACGGCGGTGGGCACGTGGAAATACATGGCGCCCGAACGGTTTTCCAATGACGAGGTCACCTACCGCGCCGACATCTACGCGCTGGCCTGCGTGCTGCACGAGGCCCTGACCGGATCGCCGCCGTACCGCGCCGACAGCGCCAGCACCCTGGTGACCGCCCACCTGCTGGAGCCCATCCCGAAGCCCAGCGACGTCCGCTCCGGCGTCCCCCGGGCGTTCGACACGGTGATCGCGCGGGGCATGGCGAAGAAACCCGAGGACCGCTACGCCAGCGCGGGCGATCTGGCGCTGGCCGCCCACGAGGCCCTGTCCGACCCCGACCAGGACCACGCCGACAACATCGTGCGCCGCAGCCAGGAAGCCACGCTGCCCGCGACCGCACAGGCCAGCACCGCCGACGTCCCCGGCCCCACGCTGGCGGCCCCCCCGGTGACCCCGCCGCAGCCGCGCGCCACCACGCCGCCGCCCTACCCGGCGCCGCCGGGACCCGCTTCCGGCCCCATCCCGCAGGCCGGCCAAACCCCCCCGCCGTGGGCGCCCGAGAGCGGCCCCGTTCCGGCCGCGAGTCAACCCAGCGCGCCGTACTACCAGGGCGGCAGCGGCAGCTGGGGCACCCCGCCGCCCGCGCAATTCACCGGCCCGGCTCAACCGGGGTGGAATCAGCCGCCGCCCAAGCCCAAGCGCAGCCCGTGGCCCATCGTCGCCGCCGTCGCCGTCGTGGTCGTCCTCGCCGTCGGCGCGGTCGGGGCGTGGCTGATCTTGAAGCCCAAACCGGCGCCGCCGCCGCCGGAGCCCGTGTCACCGGACCGGCTCAGCGCGCTGCTGCTGGACCCGTCGGGCGTCAACAGCATCATGGGTTCCTCGGAGATGACGCCCGGCAAGCCCATCACGTCGATGGACTCCTCGTCGGTGACGCTGTCGTTGCCGAACTGCCAGGGCGCGCTCTACACCAGCCAGGACCCGGTGTACGCGGGGACCGGCTACACCGGGGTGAGCGGGCTGGTGTCCTCCGAACCGGGTGACAACTACGACCACTGGGTCAACCAGGCCGTAGTCGCGTTCCCGTCCGCCGACAAGGCCAAGGCGTTCGTGCAGACCTCCTCGGACAAGTGGAAGGGCTGCGCCGGCAAGACGGTGACGGTGACGAACAAGAGCAAGCAATACCGGTGGTCGTTCGCCCAACTCAACGGCTCCCCGCCGAAGATCAGCATGATGGAGACGCAGGAAGGCGCCGACGGCTGGGAGTGCCAGCGGGCGATGGGTGTGGCGAACAACGTCGTCGTCGACATCAACGCGTGCGGCTACCACATCACCGATCAGGGTGGGCAGATCATCGACAAGATCATCGCCAAGATTGGCAACGAATAGCCAAGGCGCACCGCGGCTTTACTGCTGGAGGTCGGGGCCCTCGGCGCGCAGGTCGTCGACCGCCGACATGGCGTCGCGCAGCTTGGCCAGCCATTCCTCGGTGTGCTCGCCGACCAGCTTGACCGTCCACGCGAGCGCGTCGGCGCGGGACCGGGCGACGCCGGCGTCGACCAGCGTGTCGAGCACCCGGCGCTCGGGTTGCTTCAGGCGGGTCATCACCGGTACGGCGATGTGGGTGAACAGGATTCGCTCGCCGTTCACTTCGACGCCCCAGGAAACCTTGCGCCCGTAGCGATCCTGCGCCTCGTCGGCGATGCGCATTCGCTCGGAACGGGTCTCCTCGCGGAACCGGGAGACGCGGCCTTCCGCGCGCTCCTCGCTCTCTTCCGTGGCGTCGGCCAGCTTGCCGATGACGGTGATCTCCTCGCGGTCGACGATGACCGTGGGGTCGCCGTCGAACCAGGCTTCCGGTAGGCGTCCGGCGAACCATTCCGCCGCGCCGCTCGCGTCGGGCTGCTGGGCCTGTTGCCAGCCGCCGGGGCGGCCGTAGCGCCGCCCATGGGTGTGGTGGGTCTTCATGATTACATGATTACACCGTTACACGTGTAAGGGAATGGCGTTCACCGGAGGCGAACGCCGGCCGGGCGGCCGTCCGGTCCTTCTGGTGCGGAAAAACCGTTGATATGGGCTGTTCGGAGTTGTATTTTTGGTAGCGAAGCAGGCCCGGAAGCGACCGATTCGAAGCGCTGGGAAACGGGGTAGGAAACCAGCCGCGTACGACCTAAGCGTCAAACGCCCCCTAGAGTCGCCCGGGCCTGCCTATGCGTTGCCGCGGCGAATCCGAAACAGCTTGACCTCGTTCTTGATGCCCTTGAGGCGGCGCGCACCGGCGAACGAGCCCTGCAAATTCCCGTCGTAGCCCGCGGCGCTGAGCGCCTCCCAGACCGAATCGGCGGCCAGCACGGTGCCCGGGCGCGCCACGGAGGTGACTCGGCTCGCCACGTTGACGGGGCTGCCGAACCAGTCGCCGGCCCGGCTCACCGCCATGCCGGAGGCGACCCCCGCCCGCAGCCGGGGAAAGTCGTTGTCGGTGTCGACGGCCTCGACCAGCTTCAGGACGACGTCGAGCATGGGCGCCGGCTCGGGGCAGACGAACATCGCCGCGTCGCCGATGGTCTTGATGAACCGCACCGGCGGGACGGTCACGTCCCGGGCGAGGTGGGCCAGCCGGTTGGCCAGGTGCCCCAGTTCCTCGGCCGACACCACTTCGCCCAACCGGGTGAAGCCGACGAGGTCGGCGAACGCGACGGTGATCCGACGCGCGCCGGGAAGCGGCTGGCCCGCGGCCCGCTCGGCGGCGTTGACGGCCTCGGTCTCCATCATGTGGCGCAGCTGCATGAACAGCATGTGCTGGATCATCGGGCCGAGCACCGGCGCGATCTCGCTGACCAATGCCTTCGACGCCTTGGCGATCTCCAGCTCGGTGGCCCCCGGGCGCATGATCGTCGACAGGGCGGCATAGCGCATGACCTCGGCGGCGCGGGACAGGCCCTCGGCCAGCACCCGGACCACCAGCACCAGCTGCTCGGGGTCCAGGCCCAGCTCGACGAACCGCTGGGTGAAGGCGGCGGCCTCGCCGTCGGCGCGCATGTGCACCACCGCGTCGGGGTCGTCCACCCGGACGAGGCCGATGGCGCGCTGCACCTGCTGCAGCAGCGCCAGGTCGACGCCGTAGGTCTCGCTGATCTCGCGGGTGGAGACGTAGGTGCCGTCGTCGCCGATGAGGTGGCGGGTGGCCAGCAGCAGGGGCGGGTTGGTGCTCCGGATCTCGTCACGGGTGATGCCCTGATCCAGCAGCCACTCCACCAGTTCGGCCCGCTCGGCGCGGGCGTCGCCCTCGAGCCCCTCGAGCAGATCGTCGATGTTCATGACACCGGGCTCATGACACCGGCGGGCGCCGGTGGGCCCACGGGCGGGCGGCCTCGATCTGCGCCGACAGCGACAGCAACGTCGCCTCGTCGTACGGCCGGCCGACCAGCTGCACGGCGATCGGCAGGCCGTGGCCGTCGAAGTCCCACGGCACCGCCGCGGCGGGCTGCCCGGTCAGGTTCCAGATCGGGAAATACGGAACCTGCTGCGCCACCAGCAGCAGCGTCGAGACGCCGCCGCGGCGCCGGTAGGCGCCGATCCGGGAGGGGCCGGTGGCGTTGCCCGGCGTGAGGACGACGTCGACGTCATCGAAGATCGCCTGGATCCGGGCGGCCACCGCCGGCTCCGCCGCACGGACCGCGTCCATCCTGCGGTCCGAGAAGAGCGCGCCGGCGCGCGCCAGGCTGCGGGTGCGCGCTTCGAGGCGTTCGGGGTGGGCCTGCGCGTCCGCGTCGTCGCTGATGCCGCGCAGGAAGCGGGGCAGGTAGTTGGTCAACACCGCCGCCGGGGGGTATTCGGGGTCGCGGGTGATGACGTCGTGCCCCAGGTCGCGCAGCAACGCCCCGGCCTCCTGCACGGCCGCCAGCTGCGCCTTGCCCACCCGGACGGGAACCGGCATTGGGCCCTTGGTGCTCAAGGCAATTCGCAGCCGGCCGGGGTCACGGGAAGCGGCCCCGACGAACTCGCCCTCGGGACCCGGCACGGTCGAGGTCGCGTCCAGGAACGTCGCGGCGTCGCGCACCGATCGGGCGATCGGGCCGTTGACGCTCAGCCCGTGCCACGCGTTGTCGTGCGGCTCCAGCGACACCCGATCGCGTTGCGGCTTCACGCCGAACAACCCGCACCACGACGACGGGATGCGGATCGAGCCACCGCCGTCGGACCCCAGCGCCAGCGGCGCCAGCCCGGCGGCCACCGCGGCGGCGCTGCCGCCACTGCTGCCGCCCGGGGTGCGCCTCAGGTCCCACGGGTTGCGGGTGGCGCCGAAGGTCAGCGACTCGGTGAACGGAAAGATCATCAGCTCGGGCACATTGGTCTTGCCGATGACGACCGCCCCGGCGGCGCGCAGCCGCCGGACCGCCTCCGCGTCGGACGTCGCCGCGGGGCGGTGCCCGCCGCTGCCGCACGCCGTCACCTCGCCCGCGACGTCGACGTCGTCCTTGATCGCGATCGGCACGCCGAGCAGCGGCAGCCGCTCCCCCGCGTCAAGGCGGTCCTGCGCCGCGGCGGCCTCGTAGCGGGCGGTGTCGGCCAGCACCACGCGGTAGCAGCGCAGCTCGCTGTCCAGCCGCGCGATCCGGTCCAGATAGATTTCGAGCAGCTCCGGCGCGGTCAGTTCGCCGTCGGCCAGCATCCGGGCCTGTTCGGCCGCGCCGGCGAAGGCGACGTCGCGAGCGTCCACCGCCGCAGCGTATCCGGCGATCAGTACCGTGGGCGACATGCCCTGCGTGTTCTGTGCGATCGTCGCCGGCGAGGCCCCGGCCCACCGGATCTACGAAGACGACGGATACCTGGCGATCCTCGACATCCGCCCGTTCACCCGCGGTCACACGCTGGTGATCCCCAAACGACACACCGTCGACCTCACCGACACCCCGCCGCAGACGCTGGCCGGCATGGCCACCATCGGCCAGCGGATCGCGCGCGCGGCCCGAACAACGGAGTTGGCCGACGCGACGAACATCGCGATCAATGACGGCCGCCCCGCGTTCCAGACGGTCATGCACATCCACCTGCACGTGCTGCCGCGGCGCGAGGGCGACAAGCTGTCCTTCGCCAAGGGGATGCTGCTGCGCCGCGACCCCGACCGGGAGGCCACCGCGCAGATCCTGCGGGAGGCCGTGTCGCGGCTCAACGGGAGTCAGCCAGACTGAAACCATGAGCAATCTGACTCCGCTAGAACAATTCGTGCTTATTCCGTTCCTGCGCCTGCACGACACGATCTACCGCAAGACCGACGGCCGGGTCGGTCACCAGATACCGGGGATGCCGCCCAGCCTGCTGCTCCACACGATCGGCGCCAAGACCGGCCAGCAGCGCACCACGACGCTGACCTACGCCAAGGACGGCGACTCGTACGTGATCGTCGCGTCCAAGGGGGGCGACGACCACAACCCCGGGTGGTACCACAACCTGCGGAAGCGTCCCGACTGCGAGATCAACGTCGGAGCCAAGCGCATTCCAGTGACCGCCCGCAAAGTGGGCCCGGACGATGCCGACTACCCGCGGCTTTGGGAGCTGGTCAATAAGATCAACGCCAACCGCTACAGCGGCTACCAGAGCCGGACTTCGCGGCCCATCCCCGTCTTTTTATTGACTCCGCGGTGAATATTGCCAGGTAGGCCCGGATAGCC
>NZ_JCALDM010000049.1:0-1843 GCF_059812845.1 Mycobacterium sp. NGS34 | reverse complement strand
GGGTGCGTCTCATTTCTGTGCGTGTCGTCGATGATGTGGGTCCGGGCCTGTTCGGTTGGACAGCGGGCACTGTCGTGACCGAAATAATCCGTACGGGTGATAGAAAGAGCTGGCGACGTGCTGTACCCTCTAGGGGTATGGGGGTCGTTTGGACACGGGTGGAGGCCTGGAGCGTCCCTGAACGCCCCGGGTGGTCGCGGTGGCGGTCTGTCGCCGCTATGGGGGCTATTGCGGTAGCGGTGGCGATGTGGGTGCTCGTTATTGGCGGGCACTCCGAATTGCGGTCCCAGTCTGGGGCCTTTCATCCCGCGCACGCGTTGGTTAGCTCGCTGGGCCGTGAATTCGCCGTTAACGCCGAGCATCCGCATCTGTCGAATGGGTCGTCGGCGGCACACCATCATGAGGCGTTCGCGAGTGGGGTGCTGCCGGATTCGCCGGCCACTGTCGTGGCTGCCTTGGGTGTTGTTGTGGCGGCGGTGGCCGCTGTGGGTTTGTTGTGGCAGCAGGTCATGTTGGCCGGCCGGGGACCGCCCCGGGGGCCCGCGGCTGTTTTGACCGGTCAAGGTCTTTTGACGCGGTTCTGCCTTTCTCGTCGCTGATTGGTCAGCGCCAGGCCGTTTGTGCGAGGTCACGACGGCCGGTGGCCGCTGTCCCTGTTGATGGCCGCGCTGTGCGGCCGCACGCGAGAAAGCCACGATCCGATGAACAATCAAATCTTGCCTTTGACGTCTTTGAAGAGCGTTGGGCCGCGTAATTCGCGGCCGTTGACCCTGGTGCAGGGGCGGCAGAGTTGCCGACCGGTCTCGGGCAGTTACCGCCAGCCCGACGGGTTGGTCGGCAATACCCCGGTGCTGCGGATTTCGGAGCCGCTGACCAGCGCCGACCGCGGCTTTTGGGCCAAGCTGGAGGGGTTCAACCCCGGCGGCAGCATGAAAGACCGTCCGGCGGTGCACATGGTCGAGCGGGCCCGCGCCCGCGGCGAGCTGCGGCCCGGAGCCCGCATCGTCGAATCCACCAGCGGATCACTGGGTTTAGGGTTGGCGCTGGCCGGCATGGTGTATCGGCACCCGGTCACCGTGGTCACCGACCCGGGCATGGAACCCATCGTGCAAAACATGCTCCGGGCCTACGGCGCCGAGGTCGACATGGTCACCGAGCCGCACCCGGTCGGCGGATGGCAACAAGCGCGCAAAGATCGTATCGCCGAGCTGCTGGCCGCTGACCCTGATGCGTGGTGTCCCAACCAGTACAACAACCCCGACAACGTCGACGCCTACCGGCCGCTGGCACTGGAGTTGCTCGACCAGCTCGGCGACATCGATGTGCTGGTGTGCTCGGTGGGTACCGGGGGTCATTCCGCCGGGGTGGCCCGCGTGCTGCGCGAGACCAACCCCGACCTGCAGGTGATCGGTGTGGACACCATCGGCTCGACGATTTTCGGCCAACCCGCGACCAGTCGGCTGATGCGCGGTTTGGGCTCCAGCATCTACCCCCGCAACGTGGACTACCCGGCGTTTAACGAGGTGCACTGGGTCGCTCCCGCCGAAGCCGTGTGGGCGGCGCGTGCCCTGGCGGCGACCCACCATGCCAGCGGCGGCTGGAGTGTGGGTGCGGTCGGTTTGGTCGCCGGCTGGGTGGCGCGCACCATGCCCGCCGATACCACCCTCGCCGCGGTTTTTCCCGACGGTCCGCAACGCTACTTCGACACCATCTACAACGACGACTACTGCCGCCGCCACGGCCTGCTCGACCAACTGCCCCCGGATCAGCCGGCGGTCATCGCTGACCCCAGCCAGCAGGTGGCGCAGTCCTGGACCCGGTGCACCACCGTCATCGACCCCGC
>NZ_JCALDM010000048.1:0-2017 GCF_059812845.1 Mycobacterium sp. NGS34 | reverse complement strand
AATCCACCTGAAAGTCCGCCTCGAGCAGGAAAAACTCTGCCTGCTGGTAATGCTCGGGGTCCGCGCCGACGGCCGCAAGGAACTCGTCGCACTCACCGACGGCTACCGCGAATCGACCGAGTCGTGGGCCGATCTGCTGCGCGGCTGCCGCCGCCGCGGGATGCGCGCCCCGGCGTTGGCGGTCGGCGACGGTGCGCTCGGGTTCTGGAAGGCGCTGCGGGAGGTGTTCCCCGACACCCGCGAGCAACGCTGCTGGTTCCACAAGCAAGCCAATGTTCTTGCTGCGCTCCCGAAGTCGGCGCATCCGGGCGCGTTGGCGGCGATGAAGGAGATCTACAACGCGGAGGACATCGACAAGGCCCAGTTGGCGATCGCGGCGTTCGAACGCGACTACGGCGCGAAGTACCCGAAGGCGGTGAAGAAGATCACCGACGATGCCGACGTGCTGCTCGAGTACTTCCGGTATCCAGCCGAGCATTGGGTGCACCTACGCACCACCAACCCGATCGAATCCACCTTCGCCACAGTGCGATTGAGGACCAAAGTGACCAAGGGCCCGGGTTCGAGGGCGGCGGGGATGGCGATGGCCTACAAGCTGATCGAGGCCGCGCAGTCCCGGTGGCGGGCGATCAACGCGCCACACCTGGTCGCGCTCGTACGGGCCGGCGCTCTGTTCCACAAGGGCAAGCTCCTCGAACGGCCCGTCGATATCACCCCCGAACCGTCACCTGATTCGCCGGTGTCCGAGGTCGCCTGACGACCCTCGATCCACAGGATTTGACTATTTCTCAACCGCGTTCAATCACCCGGGCAGTCAAACCCATTCTTCGGGATTTGATGAGTTGGTACAGGCCACTGAAGCCGGCTCCGACGATCAGCATGTCGATGTACTTGGGGCTGTGCATAGTTGTTGTCCTCAGTGAGTGGTCGATTCGAGGGGTGCAGGTTACGCGGAAAGTGCAGTGCGCAGGCGCTGTCCGATCTCTGCGGCAACATCACGCGCAGCGCCGATGGCCGCGGGAAACGAATAGAAGCCATGAATCAGAGACGGATAGGGCAGGTGTTCGGCAGGGGTGCCGGATCGCTGTAGTGCAGCGACGTAGGCAAAACCTTCGTCGCGCAGTGGGTCGAAGCCAGCTGTGATCACCGTGGCGGAGGGGAGGCCGGCGTGGCTCTCTGCAAGAAGTGGAGACGCGTAGGGTTCACTTGCCCTGTCTGGATCGGGGAGATAGTGCGAGTAGAACCAATCAATGTCTGTTTTCTCGAGCATGTATCCTTCGGCATTGTCCACGCTCTTGGAGGGGTACTCGGTATCCGTTAGATCGATGTTGGGGTACAGCAGTGCCTGGTGCGCAATCTCGGGGCCGCCGCGGTCTCTCGCCATCAGAGTGACTACAGTGGCCAGGTTCGCACCTGCACTGTCGCCCGCCACAGCGAGTCTCTTGGGGTCGACGTTAACCTCCGCAGCGTGTTTAGCTACCCAGGTAATTGCAGCGAAACAGTCTTCAGGCGCTGACGGGTACGGATGCTCCGGAGCTAGGCGGTATCCAACGGATATGACCACCGCCCCAGCTTCGTTGGCAATCAGCCGACAGCCTTGGTCGGCAGTTTCGATAGATCCGATTACGAATCCTCCACCATGAAAGTAGACGACGGCGGGGAACGGGCCCACTCCCTGCGGGGTGTAAATCCTGACGGGAAGGTCTCCTGCGGGTCCTGGGATTGTGCTATCGATTACCGAATGCAAAGGCAGGCGCTCGCCCTGGGCGAAGATCGGGTCTGGAACTCTCAGACGAGCCTCCAGGACACTTCCTGCACATAGGGGAGGAAGGTTTTGACTGGCAACAACTGCCAGGATGGCGGCTGCATCCTTATCCAGCTTCACAGGTTACTCCTTGCAAGTTGTTCGTGTGGACAGCAACACCGACTCCGCTGTATGTCACGCGGAATCTGATGCTTGTCAGCGCTTCTGGACAGATCTCAAGGATTGGATTTCGACGAAACTGTAGTTTCGTAC
>NZ_JCALDM010000047.1:0-2100 GCF_059812845.1 Mycobacterium sp. NGS34 | reverse complement strand
TGCGCTGTACGGATGTGTCACAAAGTTCGACAAGGTCGGCGCCGATGACGTCAGCCCGCGGTGGATGTCGATCAGTGCCCTGCTCTCCGCCTTACCTGCCGCCGCCGAGAGTTCTTTGTGGTGGAAATACGGGGTTGGAAGTCAGCTTCGATGCATTACGTCCTTGTAGGAACAATGTGTTAGTTCTGAAGCCATGTGACGATGTCTTCGAGCTGAGTGCTGAGTTCGTTCCATGGACGGTTGAGGTCGAGTGTTCGAGCGCCGATGCGGTTGCCTTGGACGACGACGTCCAGTCCGGGCTGCGCAGGTGCTTCGGTACGCGCATAGAGCAATAGCCCGCTGACCGAGCCGTCGCGGTTCACGTCGGCGTTCTTCACGTACGTCAATACTTGGTACAGATTGGTCGAGTGGACAGTCGGCTTGCCCCACATCCCGGCCTGCATCGATCGGCCGTAATATTTCGCATCAATGATGAGTGCCCGGTGTCCACGCCGCAGTGTGACATCGGTGCGCATTGCCGGGAGCTGTTCGGCTCCGAGTGCGCCTGCATCGTCGTAGTCCCACTTGACGGTGGAGCCGGTGGGGGAGAGTTCGGGGTGGTGGACGATGTAGTACTCGCGCAGGAATCGTTCATACAAGCTGCTCATCGCGTCGTCCGAGACCCATGAGGTGAGCTTGGTGCTTCCGGCATCCTGTGTGGGGAGGAGCCCGCGGACGATCAGTTCACAGACACCGAGCAACAGCCGGTATGTGGCGTTGGCGCGGTGGTAGGTCAGCGTGCGCCAGCGGATCGATGTCGGCGCGATCAGCGTCACCGCGTCCAGGTATGGCAGAAGCCGACGCAGCGCAGCCCGGCGGGGCGCGGCGACATCACCGTGGCGGAGGAGTAGGACGATGACCGACTTCAGCGCCCTGTTGTGGGGCGTGTCGAGCTCGTACTCGTCGAACTCGCACACCAGCCTTCCTCGGAACGTAGAGCGAGTGGCTGCGGTGCGAGTGATATCGATACGTCCGCGAATGGTGGCGAGCGCTTCGCTGCGGTGCAGGTAGTCGCGATGAAGACCGCGCTTGACCTGTGTGCCGACGCCACGCACGAGAATTTCCGCGAACAGATCGTGAAGATGGTCGAAGGCCTCGGCCGCGATTCGGTCGTTGCCTTCGCTGCGGATCGCTCGAAAGGCATAGGCCATCATCACGTACACGTTACGGATAGCGATGGACCTCTCGGTCATGCGACGGCGGCCCTGAGCCTGCTGGCCCACTCCTCGGCCGTGGTCGGCTCGTCGAACCAGTACTCGTCGAGAAGGGGGATGAGTTCGTCCTCGACCACCGAGTACAGCCATTCATCGTCGGTGGCGCCTTCTGGAGGGCTGGAGAGGAAGCTGTGTCCGATGGCGAAGCCCTGGCCGAGTGCGGGGTCGTCGGCGATGGTCTTGTTGAGGTCGATGACCACTTCGACGAGGCGGTCGAGGGTGGGACTTCCAGCGTCTTGCTGCCAACGGGTGAATCCGGCAGAGTGGAAGCCCGGGGTCATCTCGAAAAATCCGAAGCGACGACGCAGTGCGTAATCCAGGACGGCAAGGCTGCGGTCGGCGGTGTTCATCATGCCGATGATGTGGACGTTGGTGGGGACGGAGAACGTCTCGTTCTTGTACAACAGTCGGAGGTCTTGTCCGCGTTTGTCGGCTTCGATGAGCATGAGCAGCTCGCCGAAGATCTTGGAGATGTTGCCGCGGTTGATCTCGTCGATGATGAAGAAGTACGGCCGGTCGGTGTCGTCGGCGCGGGCCTTCTCGCAGAAGCGATAAAACGGCCCTTCAGTGAGCGTGAAACCACCGGTCTCGGTGGGCCGGTATCCCATCATGAAGTCCTCGTACGAGTAGCTCTGATGGAACTGGACCATCTGGACCCGACTCGGATCCTTCACCCCCATGATCGAGTATGCCAGGCGCTTTGCGGCGAAGGTCTTCCCGACACCGGGCGGGCCAGCGAGGATGACGCTCTTCTTCCGCGCCAGCAGAGAGCGCAAACGTTCGTATCGCTCCTCCGGCAGATAGACCTCCTTGAGGAATGCCGTCTTGTCGTAAGCCGGAAGTGGCG
>NZ_JCALDM010000046.1:0-2464 GCF_059812845.1 Mycobacterium sp. NGS34 | reverse complement strand
CGCTCTTTCTGACCTCTACCAACTCGGCGCACAACTGGGTGAGGGTGCTCACTGAATTCTGGGTGAGTTGTTCCAAATTTGGGTCAGGGTACAGTTTGTGAAGCTCTTCATCGGAGAAGTTGGCAAGCATGGCCTTACCGGTCGACGTGCAGTGTGCAGGCATGGTCCTACCCAGGCGCGATACCACCCGCACGGCGGACGGGCTCTCGAGCGCCGCGATGAAGCGGACCGACGTGCCATCCAGCATCCCGATATGCACTGTTTCCTGCAGCGCATCGCTGAGCTGGCGCAGAATCGGAGCTGCGATGCGCGGTATATCCATTCTGGCGAAAACAGCGAACGCCACCCCGGTCAAGGCCGGTCCGGGCAGATAAGCCTTGCTGATCGGATCCTGGCGGACGAAACCGCGATACTGAAGCATCGATAACAGCCGATGCGCAGTCGACGATGCCACGTCTAGATAGACGCTTGCCTCGGTAAGACGGACCTCTGATCGTTCACCCAGGAGTAGAAGTAGGCGAAGAGCGTTGTCGACAGCCTTGATCGGATACTGAGGCGGTTTAGCGGTACCGAGTTGATCCATTTGTCGCGTTTGCGCCGGTCTCTGCATGGCAGAAAGGGTACCTCCCCTGAGGAACGAGTGAGGCCTGCCGCGCAATTGGTGACTCTTGCGCGATCGGAAGCCCGGGTACCTGGAGTCAAGTATCGTCAGCGCCGCCCGGATCGTTCCGCTCAGCCTCGGGTGCATTCGCGTTCGGCGAAGGCTACCTGGCCACCCAGGACGCCTCCCCTTGATAGCGGGCTCGCGGGCGGTTGGGTCATCGGCTTAACGGTCTCGATCATGCGAAACGCGCTCGTGAACTCCACGTCGAGCAGCGCGAGTTCTTCGGTATGCTCTCGCATGAGTGTCGCCAAAGCTCGCAGCATGGTGCCGCGCTGCCGCGGCGTCCGGAGTGCCCAGTCACGTTGGGCAGCATGCGCAGTCGCCACCGAGCAATGATCAGAACCTGTGGATGAGCCTCGGCGAGGTGGCGTGAAAGTGGGCGCACCTTCCCGAGGATGATCATCACGGAAACAGGATCTCGATCAAGACCGGCGTTGGCGCGCTGGTTGGGAAGGTACGCCCATGCTCACGGTAGTTCACGACGCGGAATCAGCCAACGAGAACGGCAGCGGTGCTGGTCGGTCGTTGTTGGATGAGATCGTCCGCGACGGTGCGCGGCAGATGTTGGCGGCGGCACTGCAGGCTGAAGTAGCCGCCTACGTCGACGCCCATGCCGGTGAGGTCGACGACAACGGTCGGCGTCTGGTGGTCCGCAACGGCTATCACCACGAACGTGACATCCTCACCGCCGCGGGTGCGGTCACGGTGACCGCCCCGCGGGTCAACGACAAGCGCATCGACGCCGTTACCGGTGAGCGGCAACGGTTTTCCTCGGCGATCCTGCCGGCGTGGGCACGCAAGTCCCCGCAGATGACCGAGGTGCTGCCACTGCTGTACCTGCACGGGCTCTCGACGAGTGACTTCGGTCCGGCGCTGGAGCAGTTTCTCGGCTCGAGTGCCGGACTGTCGGCCACGACGATCACCCGGCTCACCAGCCAATGGCAGGACGAAGCGAAGACTTTCGGCGAGCGTGACCTCTCGGGCACCGATTACGTCTACCTGTGGGTCGACGGCATCCACCTCAAGGTCCGCCTCGAGCAGGAGAAGCTCTGCCTGCTGGTGATGATCGGGGTCCGCTCCGATGGCCGCAAGGAACTCGTCGCCCTGGCCGACGGATACCGAGAATCGACCGAGTCGTGGGCCGATCTGCTGCGGGGCTGCCGCCGCGGGATGACCGCGCCGGTGCTGGCCGTCGGCGACGGTGCACTGGGCTTCTGGAAGGCGATGCGCGAGGTCTTCCCGGCTACCCGCGAGCAACGCTGCTGGTTCCACAAACAGGCCAATGTCCTTTCCTGCCTGCCTAAATCGGCGCACCCGGCAGCATCAGCGGCGATCAAAGAGATCTACAACGCCGAGGACATCGACCACGCGCAGGTCGCCATCAAGGCCTTCGAGATCGACTACGGCGCCAAGTACCCCAAAGCGGTCGCCAAGATCGTCGACGACGCCGACGTGCTCCTGGAATTCTACAAATACCCAGCCGAACACTGGATCCATTTGAGAACCACGAACCCGATCGAATCAACGTTTGCCACCGTCCGCTTGCGGACCAAGGTCACCAAGGGCCCGGGATCCCGGGCGGCCGGAATTGCCATGGCCTACAAGCTCATCGACGCCGCGCAAGCCCGCTGGCGGGCAGTCAACGCACCCCACCTGGTCGCCCTCGTCCGTGCCGGCGCCGTCTTCCACAAAGGCAAGCTACTCGAACGCCCCGCCGACATCACACCGCCCGAGCCGGGCGAAACAACCGAAACCGAGGTCGCCTGAAACACCCCGATCCACAGGTATTGACAATATCTC
>NZ_JCALDM010000045.1:0-2811 GCF_059812845.1 Mycobacterium sp. NGS34 | reverse complement strand
CCGGACAGACCCAGAAAACTTGACGGTCCCAGTCCCTGACCGTGACCCCGATGTCGAGGGGAGTTATTCAGTTGCTGAGATGAGTCTCGGGAGCAGCGCTTTGTCGACCAGAGCTTCGATGGTGGGAGGGGTCGGGGGTCGGTCGGAAAAGATGCACCGGAAGATCAGGTAGCCCGGCAACAGATCGTAAAGCTCGTCGTTGACCGCCGCCGCGCCGATCTCGCCGCGACGGATCGCCTGCTGCAGGACGTGCCAGACCAGAGCTCTGTGTTCATGAAGGAACCGGTCTTGCATAACGTTGTTGAGCGCGGGATTGCAGGACATCTCGACGAGCACCGCTCGGATGGTTCCGGCATGTTCTCGGCCCTGTTCGCAGATAATCTGGCCAAGACACAACAAGTCGCCGCGCAGGGTGCCGGTGTTGGGTGCAACAGCGTTCTGACGGGTGCCTTCGCTGACGGCCGCCAGTATCAGCTCAGATTTCGAGGGCCAGCGTCGATAGACGGTAGCTTTACTGGCATGAGCGGCGACCGCCACGGCCTCCACTGTTAAGCCGTGGTACCCATGCTCCTGCAGGACACCCAATGCCACCCCCAGTAGCTCGCTCTCGCGGGGCGACCACGCGGGTTCTGCGTCCGGGTCGGTTGTCGCGGTCATCGGTTGTCGAGTGCGCGCGCTTCTCGGTGAGATCGGATCCCCGTTCCCCCTACCAAATCGCGCTCCCATTCTTCGAAAACGGTCGCTAGAGACGAGACGGCGCCGGACTTGGACGATCATTGTCATCTGGAGGTTTGCAGTACTCGCGTTGTCCTGTACTCACCCAACATGGCAGTGTTGCCCTGAGAACGGGTGGGTCCGTCGGCCACCATTGTGTCAGACGGACCCACCGTTCTCAGGCATTAACGCGTGCCCGGCAGCGCGGTCCTGGAGTCAGGAAGTGAAACCGGGTATCGGGTAGCGCTGGTTAAGGACGTAGTTTCCGACTTCAGCGATCTTGTAAGAGACGGGATCGTGCAGCGTGTGGGTGCGGATGTTGCGCCAGAACCGGTCGAATCCATAGTTTGGGTGGGTTCCCCGGGCACCGATGACCTCGAAAATTCGGCTGGTCACGTCCAGGCCCGCTTTGGTGGCTATGGCTTTGACTCCGGCTACCTGTACCGTGAGTTCGCCGCGTTCTTGTGGAGTTAATGCGTCACCTTTGTCCCACGCGGTCTGTAGCAGCTGCGCAGCCTCACGTGCTGCAGCATCGCCAGCCTGTAGTTCGATACCGAATTCGCCGTAGCTGCGAATGGTGTACGGATCCTCGACGGCTTGAGTAACCCCAGCCGGCGTCCAGGGGCGTGCCTGCGTTCGGGTGTACTCGCGCGCTGTTTCGAGCGCACCACGCGCGATCCCCAGATACACCGTTGCGAACACCAACTGCACGATCGGGCCGAATAGGCTGCCGCGCCCGGACGCCAGGAACGCCTCGACAACGGCATTGGGTTTGCCCAGCACCTCGTCGGGACGGACTACGACGTTGTGGAATTCGGTGGTGCCGCTGTCGGTGCGCCGCATCCCTAGCGCCTGCCAGTCGTCGTTTGTTTGAACGCCTTCTCTGGTGGTGGGAATGGCCGCGGCAACGATGGCGCCTTGCTGTGGGGAACCCTCCGGTATCACGCCGAACACCAAGAGCAGATCTGAGCCCTTGGCTCCACTGCTGAAGTGCTTGATACCGTTGAGAAGGTACCCGCCGTCGTCGGTCGGGGTGGCAGTTACCTTCCATTCGAGGATGTGGCTGTTGTTCTCGCTGGAGGCGTTCCCGGTCCACCAGTTGTTTTCGGCCAGTTGACGAAGTAGGCGTTCACTTTGCTCGGGTGAACCCCACAGATCAATAACGGCTGGGGTGCTGAGGTGGTATCCGAACAAGTGGCCCAGCGATCCATCGACCTTGGCGATCTCACGCACCACTTCCAGAGCGGTAGGCCAGTCGGCTCCCCAACCGCCCAGGTGCCGGGGAACGGTCACCGAGAGCAGCCCACTGGCGCGTAGATCCTCACGCTCTTCTGTCGCCGAACCACCAGCCTTGTCGCGCTCGACGACGGTAGCTTGCCACTTTCGCGTCAGCTCGCGCGCCACCTCGATGGGGTCGCCATTCCTATTGTTCTGTGCCGTGGCGGTGTCATCGGTCAGGGTCATTGCTGGTCTCCAGTCGTGGATTGAGTGAGGAATTGCGGTGCCGCCCACTGCGTGAGGTCCACCGGATGGTCGAGGAGATTGTGGTCGAGGAGGAACTGTTGAGTTTGGTCGACAACGGCCAGTGCCGAGTCGTCAAGCCGTGGGATCAGATGTTGGGCGAAATCAGCGCCGAAACCGCGTCCGATCGCCGAGGGCGCGACCCCGAGGTTGGCGGCATGGATGCCAACGGTTTCCTCGGGATGGGCCTGTGCCCAACGGCTGGCTTGGACCGCCGCGTCGACGAGTCGTTGCACCAGGTCGGGTCGCTCGTCAACCAGCTGAGCGCTGACCGTCCAGACACTGGCATACCGGCTTCGTTGGTCATCGCCGAGATCGGCGAGCACCCGCGCTCCGCTGAGATCTTCTAACTCCGCCGCCCAGGGCAACCAGGTGAACAGCGCATCAACGTTGCCGCTATCCAGGATGTCCCTCTGGTGGCCGGCCACGTCGGGAAACAGGTCAGCGCCTTTGACACTGGCCGCTGCTTCCAGCCGCTCTTCGGGCACGTCGACGCCAGGGCTTTCGATACGCACCAACTCGACGTCGTCGACCCCTATCCCCCCGATGTGCAGGGTCTGCAAAAGTCCCCGCGCC
>NZ_JCALDM010000044.1:0-2907 GCF_059812845.1 Mycobacterium sp. NGS34 | reverse complement strand
TGCTTGCCGGAGGCGCTCGGACAGACACCGCCGTTGCCCAGAACCCTCTGTGTGGGCTGATCGAACAGTCGCGGGAAGCGTAGCTCCCGCGGTTGGCACCAAGCCACGGCCACCCGCAGTGCCAGATAATAGCGATTATGGTCAACCAACTGGCCGGCCACCACGGCAACATGTAGTACCCCCCGGCCCGCCGCCACCCGGACGCCGGTGACTCTCAGGAGCGCCGGTCGAAGCTGCCCCTTTGGTTGCCGAGGGCCAAACACGCTGGGATGCTGACGGTTTCGGTCCTTTGGCCGTTGCGCCTACACATGGCCAAAACGTCACTGTGACGATTGGATCGCCAATCAGGCTGTGCGCCAGCACTTTCCGGCACGTATCATGGATAATCGATATTATCCATGAACAGCCACCTCCACCACCAGCGCGGGGTCACCCGCCCGGCTTCGGCGGCGTGGTGGTGGCGCGAAACTTATTTTAGTTAGGACATATCGCTGTCCGCAAGCATCACAGCGTGCACACCGAGCGGGCCGACAAACTGTTCAAACGTCTACGCGGGGCACGTCTGGACGGCAGCTACGAAGACGAGATGCGCAAACTGCACCGCGTCGAGTTACTCATCATCGACGATCTGGCCCTGCACCGGCTGGAAGCCACCGAGACCACCGACTTCTACGAGATCATCGTCGAACGCCACCGCGCCGCTTCAACCATCATCACCAGCAACCGCGAACCCCCCGAAATCCTGACCATGATGGCCGACCCCCTGCTGGCCCAATCCGCGATGGACCGACTGCAATCCGCGGCCTACGAACTCGTCGTCGAAGGCGAGTCCTACCGGCAACGCCAAAAACCCAAGAGCCGAAAGCCGGCCCCTCCGACTCCGTCGGATTGACCGGCACAACCACCATCGGTCACCATCAACACACGGCCAACGATCGGAACAACCCGGTCCCATACTCATGGCAAACCGGTGGTCCCATCACCCTGGCAGGCGACATACGAGTCGGGAGATGGTGTCGGGACGCACGCGGAAGTGGTTTGGCGGCGGCGGCATTGGAACCCTGGCCGGGATCACGCTGACCTAGAGGCATTGGGCCACTGAGGTTATTGGTTAACCTGCCTCGCCACCAATACCTTCCAACGCAGCTGCGGCAGCCCGGGTTCACCGTTGCAGCGTTTCACGCTTCGTCGTGGGTCAAAGCCAACTCGACTACTCGCCTACCGGCGCGCTACCGCTACCGCCTACTACGCCCTAACTCAATGCATGAAGCCCGGTAGACCGGGAATTCCCGGGAGGAAACCCCCACCGCCGTGGCCCCCACCGCCGTGGCCCCCACCGCCATGGCCCCCACCGCCATGCCCCGGAGGACCGAAGATCGGTGGCAGTGGGATAACGATCGGCGGCGCGGGCGGGGGTGGCGCAGCTGGGGGAGCCACAGGCGCCGGAGCGGGTGCCGGAGCCACAGGCGCCGGAGCCACAGGCGCCGGAGCGGGTGCCGGAGCCACAGGCGCCGGAGCGGGAGCCGGAGCCGGAACCACAGCAGCCGGAGTCTCCGGAGCCGGAGCCGATTCAACGGGAGCAGGAGCTGGGGCTGCGGGCGCTGGCGGCGCCTGCTTCGTCGGGGTGACCAGGTTTTGGCTGGGGCCCGGCTGCTGATCGACCGTCGGCCGGATGCTGATCGCGAGTGCAATCACCAGCGCCACGACCCCGACAACAAAGACCGCCATCAACGCGCTACCAGGCAGCCAAAGCGACTTGCGTGCTTGCTCGTCGCGACCGGCGCTGACGTCGGCGAATCCGCCGGTAAGGAAGTCTTTGTCGCCCCCGGCGGCGGTGTAGGCGTCGGCTTTGTCGTCCACGATCGCGCTGTAGGCGACGCCCCTCTCACCCATGCCGGTAGTACCCGCAGCGGGAATGTATGCGGGAGCAATCGCATACCGGTCAACCGCACCGGTATCGGGATCCTGCGCATAAGCTAGAGCTGCGGTGGACGACGCGAACAACGGCGCGTTCGCCGACGCCAGCGCCGCGCCGCGGGCCAGCGCCATCTCTGGTTCCTCGGGTGCGTTCACCGGAAGTGATGTCGCTGTCTCCAGCGCCGGCTTGATCAGTGGGATATCCACACCGGAGCCGACGACGAACACCCCATCCGGGCGCATGTTGAGCCCTTCTGCACCCGAAACCATCTGAACCAGCTCGGCCATGGCCTCGTCGTCGTCTTCGGGTAGCGGTCGTCGGTGCACATCGGCTATCGAACCATCGGCGGTATCGACCACGGCCAACGTCGCGGTATCGGGCTCCACAAACAGCAGCGCGGTGTGTGCGTAGCCGGTCGCATTGCCAACCGTCTGCGCCAACGCGGCCGCAGCCAGAAACGCTGAGACCAACATGACGTTCTCGATCTTGCGGGCAGCCAGCGCATCGCGCAGCGCCGCGGCGTCAAGTTGGTCGCTAAAGGTCACCCCGGTCGACAGCAACTGGTAGCCGCCCTCGGCGGCGCCTTCTCGGGTACCCAGGATGGCCGAGATCACCCGGTCGGCGCCAGCAGAGGGCGCTGAGTCGCCGTTAGCCCTGATCCCGAAGTTATCTTCGTCGACGGTGACACCGTCAGCGTTTTCCCCTTCTATCAGCACCATCCGAACCGTTGAGGGTGCCATCGAAACACCTAGTACGGTATCCACCACTCCTCCAAAATCGCGTTGCCAGCCGCCAACCACGGTCTGGGCACCCAGTTGCTCACGGTTTGGCCCATCGATACCCACATCCCGAGCCACCCGGGCGATCGGCCGCCGGGTACGGCATCAACAGCTACAAGCCGAAGTTGACGCCGGTTGATCGTGAATATTGGAGCCGGGCGGGTCAAAGCTGCGGAATTGGGAAAGCAACGCCATCATCGCGTCGCTCCG
>NZ_JCALDM010000043.1:0-2990 GCF_059812845.1 Mycobacterium sp. NGS34 | reverse complement strand
CCGATCTGAAGGCCCGGCCAGTGTGAGCCCCGCCCGGCACCGATCTCAGACCCAGAACCGGCCGCAGCCGAGGGCTTCCACGATGGGGACCGCTTCTTCCTCCGCCCCCTCTGGCGGGGCCAGCCAGTGGCCCGTGGAAGGGGGAGCGGAATCAGGGGTAGAATCCACCCCGCGGGAGGACCGCCATGCCCCAATGCGGGCCGCCCTGCGGCTGTCGCCCGCCGAAGGATCCCGCGCTTGTGCGTCATCCGGCGCCTGCGCCGGGCCGGCCCGGCGCGCTGAGCGCAACCGGCACACCAGCCCGGGCAACAATTCCCTCAACCGGGTTCGTCCGGGGAGGACGGAGCCACGGGCGCCGCGATCTCTTTCACGGGCACATCACGCCCAGCCGAAAACCGCCGCTGTCTTCGGCCCCTCTCCCAGAGCCCACCGTGGTCGCCGGAAACCGGACACGAACAGGGGGGCCACTTCAAGAGATACAGGCCAGTTTGTCCGCGATCGCGGTGTTCGACTCGCACGCCGAAGCCAGCAGCACGATCTGGGCGCGCTGCGCCAATCCGGCACGGACTCGAAGACCCCGTCAAGCGGGATAGTTCCCCAGGATCACCATCAACGACGCGTCGCATAGCTGGCGCTGCGACGGCCTGCGTAGTCCGCCAGGATTCGAACGAAGTCCTCGGTTCGCTCCGCGAAGACGTTGTGGCCCGCGGTTCCCAGGATGTGCAGGCTCGTGGTCTCCGAGACGAGGGCGAGCTTCTGGTAGAAGGCGATGCCCAGGTCAACCGGCGCCGAGCGATCGTCGCGGCCCCAGACGACTTCGACGGGAATATTGACCTCGCCGGCGAAGAGGCGAGCGCGGATGTCGTCCTTCGCCGCCTGAAGACTCGGCTCCCAGTATTTCTTCTCAACCATCGGGTAGGTCTTGAGGGCGTTCTGGTGGTTCTCCTTGACGTACTTAGCGGCGGCCGCATTGATTTGTTCCTGCGGCACCGGGGTCACGTACAGCGCACGGAAGTAGGCTCCGCAGATCTCCTCCGGAGACGCGTCCGCCGGAAGCGAACGCGTGATCGCGTCGTAGAACTCAACGTCGCGGAACTTAGCGTCGGTGCCAGCGAGCGTCGCGCTCGACACGATGAAGAGACCTTTGGTCGACTCCGGCATGTCAAGAGCGAGCTTGCTCGCCAGCAGGCCACCGCGCGAGTGCCCGACCAGAATCATGTCCTCGAGTCCCAGAGCGTCGATGAAGCCCCTGGCGTGCTTGACCACCGCATCGAACGTCCACTCGGCATGCGTCGGCGCGAGGTCAGTCTCTCCCTGCCCCAGCTTGTCGAAGGTCACGACGCGGAAGCCCTTGTCGACCAGAGGAGCGATGACGGGAGCCCAACCATCCCCGCCGCCCGGCATGCTCATACCCGAGTGGCCACCGTGGATCAGGAGGATGACCGGACCCTCGCCCTGATCGATATAGCGCGTCCTGATTCCGCCGACGGATATGTAGTTCACGGACAGGTCTGTGTTCAACTCAAGCCTCCTGATCAAAGCAACTGGCTCGCCTATGGGGCGAGTATCTGCCATTTCTGTCACACAGAGAAGCCTTCTGTCAAGAGGGATCCGTGATTCAACGCCGGTGACAAGTTGAACGCCCGCGATCGCCGTCGACATCCCGGTCGTCGGTTGACGCTCGTTGTGCGCCAGCTGCTGATGGGGCCCGCCGAGCCCATCCCGATTGGTACGCCTTGGTTGACGTGAATACACGCCGATACAACAGCAACCACAACCGGCTGGCTGCCAGGCGCCATACCAACATCCGTGCGCCTACTCGACATTGGCTCTCCACGGCTCCACTGGGCCGCCTGGCCAGCGTCAACGCGATCGAGTAGGCGGGCGACCGCCACGAGCTGCGAAGCCCGGATTGAGCGGAACCATTGACGAACGACGAGCGAGTGGATAGCACCCATCAGAGTCACTCTCTGCCTAACAGAGGGCAGTGGCCCACAGGCCATCATGCTCCAACTGGAATGCAGCGCCAGGTCAATCTCCCCCAGGAAGAGAGATTGACCTTCGACGTGAAAATGCTCTCGAGCGAGACAAAAAGCTTCTGCGACGCGACATGCCGTCGCGTGTTCGACACAACTTCGCTTCAAGTGGTCGGATGCATCAGTGATCGCGAATTAGACACATGGAGAAGTTCGACATTCTCACCCTCCGCCTATTAGAGAAGGAAGACTGACCAATGAAACAAACACTGTCCAAATTCGAGTCTGAGTCGGTACGTACCCACTCTCGCCGTGCCGCCATCGCCGCCGCAGCCGGTAATGTCTTGGAGGGTTATGACATCGGGATTTATGGCTATTCGGCGGTTATCCTCGCCAAGCTCTTCTTTTCTGACAACGGAACCGGCGCGTTGATCTTAACCTTTGCCGTCTTCGCCTCCGGCTACCTCACGAAGCCACTGGGCGCCGTGCTGTTTGGCCACATTGGAGACCGTTACGGCCGGCGCTTGGCTCTCGTTACTTCAGTCCTGCTCATCGGTATTTGCACGGTACTTATTGGTGTGCTGCCAACCCAGGCCTCCATCGGAATTTCTGCGCCTATCCTACTTACAATTCTCCGCCTGCTCCAGGGCATCGCAGCTGGAGGCGAATCATCTGGCTCGGCCATCTTTATGGTTGAGTCGGCCCCGCCCGCGCACCGCGGCCTCTACGGAAGCTGGCAGCAGGTAAGTACAGCTGGAGGTCTATTGCTTAGCTCGGGAGCGATTGGTGTCCTGTCAGCCGTATTCACTCAGGAAGAAATTTTCGTTTGGGCATGGAGGATCCCCTTCCTTCTCGCCATATTCACAACTCTCGGAGCCCTGTGGCTGCGCCTCGGAGTCGAGGAGACCCCCACGTTTGAGGCACTCGAAAAGAGTGATGCAGTTGTGCACAACCCATTGATGGTTAGCATCAAAAAATTCTGGAGAGAGATAGTCGTGACCATCGGGGTCGCGA
>NZ_JCALDM010000042.1:0-3064 GCF_059812845.1 Mycobacterium sp. NGS34 | reverse complement strand
CACCGAGCTCGCCAACGCGAATACCAGCGTGTATGCGCTGATGAAGCTTCTCGGGCACGAATCGATGGTGACCTCGCAGCGTTACGTCGATGGTGCGGGGACGCAGAACCGCGCGGCAGCTGCCCAAAACCCGCTGTACCGCCTGATCGAACAGTCGCGGGAACCGTAGCGAGCACACGCACGTCACGCCGCCCGCCCTTCTCAGTAAAGGATCCAACGTGAGACGGCGCGATCAGCTCGGATGCGTTGCGTGCGCCGGTCGTCGTGTTGCCTGGTCGATGACCTCGGCGACTTCCTGGGAGTGAGCGACGTAGGTGTTGTGCCCGCCGGGGACCTCGACCGGGTAGACACCGAGGCGCTCGCGGGCCATGTGGAGCATAGCCGCGCCGGGCCAAAGCCTCGATCAGCCAACAGAACCCGGCCGCGGATTGGGTGCTGCCATGTACCAGCACCACGTCGCTCACCGCCGGCCCCCACGACTGGCGGTGACCAGCTCAATCGGCCGGACATAGCCGGTGATGCTATTGATCGTGCGATGGAGAGCATGGTTGAGCGCATCGATGTCGCAGCGGGCCAGACCTCCACCGGTGGCGATGACATGCTCGGCGGTGACCGTCAGATCGTTCATGGTGCCCAAAATGCGGCGGTCGGTGGTTTTGGCCACGGTCACCTGGTGGGCATCAAGGGCGCCGAGCGTATCGACAGCCAGCCCTTCGGCTCGCAGCGCCGCCGCGATCGCCGAGACGACGGGCGGACCGATCGGACGCAGCCCGACGGCCGTGACATTCGGCACGAACACCGAAAACAAAGTCCCGGCGTGGGTCACCAGTAGGCACTTGCGCCGATCGACCCAGACCAGGTGGGCATACCAGTCCTGCTCGGAGGCCTCGCCGACGGCCGGCGTGGCCACCCGCAACAACGCCAACACCTTGCCGGTGCACCGCAGCATCACGCTCACGATCGTAGGAAGCTAACGAACAGGCACAATGCAAAGGGGCCGATCAGCGATCCCGCTGCGGGCAGCTGCGATCGGAGATATTCGCGGCTGTGGAAGGCGCGCGTGCGGATTGGCAGCACTGTGCCTGTGCGAAGCGAGTCGCTAAGACAATGTCTAGATCTAAACGTGGATCGCTCGTATCGACGGCGATCTGCACATCCTCGACGTGTTGGAGCTGATCGCGTGCGTTAGGGAGTGTGGTGTATGCCGTTGACTGGCCCAGGAATCCAGGGTGATCTTCAATTGGAACTAGACCGGCTTTGCGCCAGTACCGGTTGAGCGCATCGATCGCCTGGATCTCTGAAGCATCTTCGGGGGTTTCCCCGGCCGGGTGGGGATACAGCACAACGAGCGTGTCCGATACGCTCGCCATTCGCGCGATCACCTCTGCGGCCAGCCACGCCCCGAGGTCGTGGCCTCGTAGGGGTTCGGCGACGAGCACGGTGAGCAGGATGAGGACGGTGTTGAAAGGCTCCTGGAACTGCTCCTGAACGGAATCGGCGACGTACTTTCCGTCGAACAGGCCCGCGAAGTTCTCAGCGTCTTGCGACACCGAGTCCAACATGTCCGCGATTGAGTTGTTCACCCAACCGTATCGTCAGAAAATCGGCGTACCCGCCAAGGACGTCGGGCTCGTCGACCATGGCGAGGTGGACGCAACCCAAGCCACAGCTCGGCGCGCCAGTCCATGCAGGGTCGAACTGGCTATCGTTGGTGCTCGCAAATCGGACTGTCGGCGCAAACAGCGTCGTCGCGCTGGAGTCAGATATGGTCATCCGCTCACTCGGGCCAACCATGGTCGCCGGCATGCTCTTCATCGTGCCTTCGCGACGGCTTGAAAGAGACGACTGAACTGCGGGGCGCGGCGGGTGCTCTGATGGAAGTCCAATCATGCAGGAAAGACCATGGCGATGGACCACAGCTCATTGACCCGCCGCTACGGCGGGGACAACTCGCACGCTGTCTGCCCATCAGCGCCGACATCAAAGCACGGTCGGCCCCACGATCGATGCCGACGGATATCGTCACCACAGGTAGAATCGAGCGTATGGGTGAGTTGAGGGATAAATACCCGCAGCATTTCGCAATTCTCGCTGACGCGCGAGCGCAGGCCCTAGAGTTCGCCATCGCCAACAACGTTCTGGAGGGCTGGGAGCCCAACGAGGACGACATTCGCGATCTGTGCGAAGCGACCGCTGGACATCTCAGTGACGATGAAGTGCTCAGTCGCGGACTGGACCGGCTGCAGCGCAATCGTGCGGATGCCCGCCCGTCCTGACTGAGGAGCTCACGCCCGAGAGTGCCGGTGCCGCAATGGGAATCGTACTTCTGGCCAAATACGCAGGTCCTAAAAAACAAGTTGGGGCTCAAAGACCAGGCCACCCTGACCGCGATGGAACGCCTGCACACCACGCTGCAAGCCGAGCGGATCACATCAGGTCTCATTCCGATCGATCAGACCTTTGACGCCGCACACCTCAAAGCCATTCATGCCGCGCTGTTTTCGCGGATCTACACCTGGGCAGGCGAATTCAGGACGGTGAACATGCGCCGCGGCGTGAATGAGTTCGCGAGCGTCGCTGACATTCCGAGGGTCATCGCTGAGATGCACCGACAAATCAGCGAAACCGACTGGCGTATCGCTGATCGTGACGTGTTCGCGGCCAATATCTCGACTACCGCGACAATCGGGAACTTCGCGCACCCTTTCCGCGACGGAAATGGGAGGGTGATGCGAATCCTGCTCAACCATGTCTGCGAACGTAGCCCGTACCGCCTTGATTTCACCGATTTGGATCCGGCCGTGTGGAACCAGCGCTCGGCGCTGACAATGCCTGACCGAGGCAGCACCCAGGTCCATCCAGAGGAGTTCGTCGCTGTTTTCAAGGCGATCGCTGTCGACGCGAACCGACATATCGAGATCGAGCGTGGTGAAGATGGGTACGGACTCGAGCCCGGCACCGACGGCGGCGACGACTTAAGTCTGTGACGCCCAGCCGCCCGGCCACCTTCGGTTCCGCGTCGAACGGTTGTCAAGATTTGATCGACCTGGTTACGGAGATGCTT
>NZ_JCALDM010000041.1:0-3415 GCF_059812845.1 Mycobacterium sp. NGS34 | reverse complement strand
GTGTGCCTGCGGCGCGGACGATCTGCGGCGGGACGAACCACCCGAGACTCCCCTTCCGTCGTACCGGAAGCACTCCGAAAAGACCAGGACTTTGAACAACCTGAAGGACAGACCCATGACCACAAACTCCTCAGATCTGGCCCTCACGGTCGCCGTCACCCACCGTGGCGCTGGAAAAGAAGCCTTCGCGCACCTAACGCGGGGTGAATCCCTGGCCATGATTCCGCCGTTGATCCTCGAACTTTCCGGCAGGATCAGCCGCCGGGCTGCGCTCCTAGAGGCGTCATCAATCGACGCGGCCCACAGTTCCGATGACCTGGCCGCCCTCGCCTGGATTCAGCAATCCCTGGAAGATGTTGAAGCCACCATCATGGGACTGTCGGAGGTAAACCGCCGCCGTTCTGCAGCGTTCCACGGTCCTGCCCCTTCTTCTGCCGGAAGCCTTGGTCCCCTAGGTTCCGCCGGGGCCGCCGGGATTTGGGCCCTGGCTTGATCATGCCGGCGGGCTGCCGCTCCTCCGTTCCGTCCCAGGGACATTTGGCGTGTCCCAAAGTACTGATCACCGCCCTCAGATTAAGGATTTGACCATGCACGCAGCACCCGGTTGTCTCGTCGTCGCCGTTCACACCCGAAAAGAACTGGACGCCGCCCTGGATGAAGCGGTGGATCTGCTGAAGCCGGCGGCGATGGCTGAACACGTCGGCATCTCGGTGGCCCGCCTCGCCCCGGGCCGCTATGAAGCGCGCCTGGACAGCGACGTTCCACGCGGTGTGACACTCGAAAGGTGGGGGAGCGGGCTGCGATGAACGGACAGCAGAGCGATCTCTCCGGCGCGCCGGCTGGCAGCGTTTTTAGCATGGTCTGCCCCGCCGCCCGCCAGGCCGGCTGTTCCCTGCGTACGGCGGCTCTCGGCGCAGCGCCGGGGAGGAATGGGTTGAAAGAGTCGCTGACAGAATGCGAAATCGAAGTCTTCCTGTCCCTGGCCCGCGGGCACCGCATCGCTGTGAGGGATCATGAAACCGGGGCATTGTGGTACGGGCGGGTTGACATGACGTTTCCGGAACACGGATTTGTCTGGGTCATCACGGACGTCGGTGAGCGGAAGTTGCTCGACGTTGGCGTGCACACAATCTGGCGGCCGGAGGAGTCCGGCGCCTGCGGCCGCGTTCGCCGGGAAGCCGGTCGCCTTGGGCCTTCGACGATGAGCAGGGTGAGGGCCGTCTGACGCCGGGGGCAGGGCGTGGCCGCATGCAGCTGCGGCGTGGTGCGGCAGGAAAGAGGTCAGGGCCTCTTTGAATTGGTCGCGACCAAGCAACCAATACCCAAAAGAGACCCTGACATGAATAACTCTATGTCGTGTTCCGGTGGCCGCTGGTGCACGCGCGCGGATGCGCTGCTCGGTGTCGAGGGCGTCCGCGTCAGCTCCGTCACGGCAACCGGTACCGGCCTGCTTCTGGGCGTCGAAACCGGGGAGAACGTCACCGGCTGCGCCGACTGCGGCGTCATCGCGGTCGGGCATGGACGCCGCCAGGTCCGTCTCCATGACATTCCCTGTTTCGGCCGCCCGGTGCGGCTGCTGTGGGCCAAACGTGTCTGGCGGTGCCCGGACCCGGACTGCCCGAGAACGACGTTCACAGAGGAGCACCCGCTGGCAGGACCACGGGCGAAGCTCACCGCCAGGGCCGCCGGGTGGGCGACCGATGCGCTCCAGCATTTCGACACCTCGGTCTCCGCCTTGGCCCATCAGCTCGGCGTCTCCTGGCACACCGTCTGGGACGCGGTCAGGATCGAAGCCACCCGGCGGATCGCATCGACCGGCCGGCTGACCGGGGTAGATGCGCTCGGGGTCGATGAGCATGTCTGGTCCCACACCGGCCCGCCCGGAACCGGCATGGTCACCGGGATCGTGGACCACACCCGCGACCCCGCGGGGGTGGTGCACGCCAGGTTGCTTGACCTGGTTCCGGGCCGGTCGGGGAAGGCCTATGCGGACTGGCTCAAAGAACGCGGCGCAGGGTTCACTGCCGGGATCAAGACCGCCGCGCTGGATCCGTTCCGCGGCTACGCGAACGCGATCCGTGACGAGCTGCCCGAAGCCATCGCCGTTCTGAACGCGTTCCATGTCGTGAAGCTCGGCTCGGCCATGATCGACGAGGTCCGCCGCCGGGTCCAGCAGGACACCCTGGGACACCGCGGCCGCAAGGGCGACCCGCTCTACGGAATCCGTCGAACCCTGCAGATCGGCGCCGAACACCTCACCGACAAACAAGCCGCCCGGCTCGATGCTAAGCTCAGCGCCGGGGATCACGGCCACGAAGTCACCCTGGCCTGGCAGTGCTACCAGAAGCTCCGCAACATCTACCACGCCCGCCCGGAGCGGGGCCGGGAACTCGTCAACGAAGTAATCACATCATTCCCGACCTCCCCATCCCGGAAGTCGCCCGACTCGGGCGGACACTCAATGGAAGACAGCGATCCTAGCCTACTTCGACACCCACGGCGCTTCCAACGGACCCACCGAAGCGATTCAATGGCGTCATCGAAACCACCCGCCGAATCGCCCGCGGCTTCCGCAACTTCACCAACTACAGACTCAGATGCCTACTGGCCGCCGGCGGCCACCGCCCCTACCGGAACAAACAGACCAACCATGCCTAAACGCGAAGCCGCTTTAAGTCTTCTAGACCAGGCGCCCCTGGAGTTCTTCTGCGGCTGCCCGGAGCATGCCCCCGAGGTCGCTGCGAAGCTCCTCCGACATGCGGTGGGCCGGCACAGATACGTTGATTCCGTAGACAGTGCCGCTTGGGCCGGCAACCGCGGCGGCGACCGATGTCACCCCGTCTTCGCTCTCTTCGCGGCTATTTGCGTAACCCCTGTGCCGGATTTCGTCGAGCTCCCTTTCAAGGTCCGACCTGGAGGTAATTGAGTTGGTAGTCAGCTTGGGGAGTTCCTGCCCTGGGTACAGATTCCGCAGCTGCTTCTCACCGAGGAGGCTCAGCATCGCTTTACCAGTCGCAGTGCAGTTTGCTGGCAAGGTGAGGCCCTGGCGGGAACCGACGCGGACCGCTCGCCTGCTTTCGATGGCGTCGATGAATTGGACGTCAGTCCTCTCAAGCCTGGCGAAGTGGACGGTTTCTCCCGTTTGTTCGAAGATCCGCTCGAGGACCGGCCGGGCCAGTGTCCGGATGTCCACCTGCCGTCTGATCGCAAAGGCAATCGAGCTCAGCGCCTGCCCAGGTTCGTAGGCCCGGGTCGCCGGGTTCTGCCGAACGAAGCCACGGTAGAGAAGCATGCCCATCAGCCGGTGCGCCGTCGACGACGCCACGCCCAAGTAAGTGCTGGCATCGGTCAGCCTGATGCTGGGCTGGGTTTCGAACAGCAGGAGCAGCCGCAGGGCGTTATCAACAGACTCGAT